>JANNHP010000135.1:0-38620 GCA_031404455.1 Planctomycetia bacterium
AGCGACGCGTCGATGGACCCGCAGGACGCGGGCCGCCGCAGCACGCTCCCGCGCCACGAGCTCATCAACCCGACGCCGATTCCCGGGCGCCTGCGCAACGAATCGGAAGAGGGGCTCGACACGCTGCTCAGCGAACTCGAGCGCAATCCCCCGCCCATGACCGGCGTCGAGAGCGACGTCGCGCCGTCGCAGCGCGGACGCGAAGAGCGCCCGTATCGCGGCGGCGATCGGGGAGACCGGGGGAGCGAACCCCGCGGACGCGGAGATCGCGGCAGTCAGGGCGCCCGGGGTGACCGGGGCGACCGGGGCTCCCGTCCGTATCGAGGAGAATCGTCCGAACCGCGCGCCGCGGCTCCGGGCTTCCAGGAACCGGCGCGTGAGGACCGCATGACCACCACATCCCCCGCCGCCGCGAAACACGACGCTCCGACCGACGACGCGTTCGGAATGGGAGTCTTCGACGAACCCGTCGCGAAGCCCGCGGCCGCGCCGCAGGCCGCGCCCGCACGCGCACCGGCGCCCGCCGTCATCCAGCCGAAGCCGGTGCAACAGGCCGACGCCGACGACGGTTTCGGCGCGGGCCTCCTCTAGCAGGCTTCCACCCGTGGCGAAACCCGGCAAGGAGCCCGCGCGCGAACCGCCGCGGACCCTGTCGGGACTTCCCCTCGACGCCGTCTACGAGCCCACCTCCGAGACTACGGAAGCCTTCGCGTCGACGGTGGGCAGGCCCGGCGAGCCGCCGTTCACGCGCGGCGTGCGGCCGAACATGTACCGCGGCCGCGTGTGGACGATGCGGCAGTACGCCGGGTTCACGTCCGCCGCCGAGACGAACGCGCGATTTCGCTACCTGCTCTCGCTCGGACAGACGGGCCTCTCGTGCGCCTTCGACCTGCCCACGCAGATCGGCTACGACAGCGACGAAGACATGTCCGCGGGCGAGGTCGGCAAGGTCGGCGTGCCCGTCAACTCCCTCGCCGACATGGAGATCCTCCTCGCGGACATCCCGCTCGACCGCGTGACGCTGTCGATGACGATCAACGCGACGGCGATCGTGCTGCTCGCGCAGGTCGTCGCCGTGGCGGTGAAGCGCGGCATCCCTCTCGACGCCGTCGGCGGCACGACGCAGAACGACGTGCTGAAGGAGTTCGCGGCGCGCAACACGCACCGGTTCCCGGTCGAGCAGTCGCTCCGGATGGTCACCGACATCATCGAGTGGTCGTCCATGAACCTCCCGAAGTGGAACCCGATCTCCGTGTCGGGCTACCACATGCGCGAGGCCGGCTGCACGGCGCCGCAGGAGATCGCCTTCACGCTCGCGAACGGTCTCGCCTACGCGAGGCAGGCCATGGCTCGCGGCCTCGCGCCCGATTCGTTCCTGCCGCGGTTCAGCTTCTTCTTCGCGTCGCAGATGGACCTCTTCGAGGAGGTCGCGAAGTTCCGCGCGGCACGGCGCCTCTGGGCGCGGCTCGCGAAGGAGCGGCTCGGCGCGACCGCGGCGGAGAGTCTCATGCTGCGCTTCCACACGCAGACCGCCGGCGTGGCGCTCACGTCGCAGCAGCCCGACAACAACGCGGTGCGCGTCACCATCCAGGCACTCGCCGCGGTGCTCGGCGGCACGCAGAGCCTCCACACGAACAGCCGCGACGAGGCGATCTCGCTGCCCTCCGAGGAGAGCGTGAGACTCGCGCTCCGCACGCAGCAGATCCTCGCCGAGGAGACGGGCGTCGCGAGCGTCGTCGATCCCCTCGGCGGCTGTCCGCTGGTCGAGGACCTGACGGACCGGGTCGAGGCCGAGGCCGTTCGTCTCCTCGAGAAGATCGACGCGATGGGCGGCGGAGTCGCGGCGGTGAAGAGCGGGTGGATCTCCGGCGAGATCGCTCGCGCGGCGTACGACGAGCAGAAGCGCGTCGAGCGCGGCGCAAAGATCGTCGTCGGCGTGAACCGCTACCGGGTGGACGACGAACCGCCGCCGCGGATCTTCAAGCTCGACGCCTCGCTCGCCGCCGCGGTGTCGGCCGATCTCACGCGACTGCGCGCGTCGCGCGACGCCGCCGCCGTGGCGACTTCGCTGGCGGAACTGCGCGCGGCCGCCGGCGGAACGTCGAACCTCTTCCCGCACGTGCTCGCGTGCGTCCGTAGCTACGCGACGATCGGCGAGATCTGCCGCGAACTCGAAGGCGTCTGGGGGCAGTACGCAGTGCGCGACTGATTGCAGTCGCCGCGCAATCGGCACTTCCGACTCCCGCGGGACGGCGCGGCGCGGAAACGGATTTGGACGCGCCGACGCGAAGCACGGGGACGGTAGTCTCGATTCTCCGGTGCGGCGGGGCCCTTGGTTACGGCGAGCGAGGCCGCCCGGTGGAGGTCCGTCATGCGCGCGAACCCGGGATTCGTTCCAGGAGTGGCATCGGTGCTGGTCGCACTCGGTGCGATCCCTGCGATGGCGCAGGACTACGTGGTGTCGAGCCAGTCGAACCAGTACGTCACCCCGCCGACGTCCGGAACGACGAACCTGATCGGAACGACGAAGAGCAAGGACGACGTCGCGTTCACGCTGAGCGGGAACACGATCCCGTTCCCGATCTTCTACTTCGGCCAGTACCACACGTCGATGGCGGTGTGCTCGAACGGGTTCGTCCAGTTCGGGGTGACGGCGACGCCGGCGACGACGAAGTACGCGTCGGCGTTCCCGCTCTCGGGCACGAACGACGGCATCTGCGCCGCCGCGTGGGACGACCTCGACGGACTCGCGGTCGGCGCCGTGCTCACCTACTGGACCGACGGGACCGCGCCGAACCGGCGATTCATCGTCGGATGGTCGACCTGGCAGCAGGCGGCGAACACCGGGAGCCTCGCCTTCCAGATCCAGTTCTACGAGTCGAGCGGACGCATCCAGATGGCGTACGCGCCCGGCTGGAGCGGGCAGACGCGGTCGAAGGCCGTCGGCATCGACGCCGTCGGCTCCGACACCCGCTACGTCACGCCCGACGGCACCACGCTCTACTACAACACGCCCGTCGGCCAGCCGACGAACGACTGGCGATTCGATCCGCGCATCACCACGTTCACGGGACGCGTGCTCCACGACCGCTACGTCGTGGGCGCTTCGGGAATCGGCGCCACCTCGCAATCGAGCATCCCGCTCGCGGGACTCGCGGTCGCGATGCGCAACGCGTCGGGCGCGACGGTCGCGTCCGGCCTCGCCGACGCCTCGGGGAACTTCACCATCCAGGGATGGGCGCTGCCCGCGACGGAGTCGGGCTCGCTCGCGGTCACGTCGCGGAGCGCGAAGTGCAACGTGTCCACGTCCGTCGGCGGCGCGCCCTACGCCGTGCAGCTCACGTCGGGCGTCTCGTTCGGTCCCGATGCATCGCTCGGCACGCTCACCATCGCGGAAGGCAACGATCCGGGCGGCGGCGCGCGTGCGCCGCTGAACGTCGCGCAGGCGATCCAGGGAGCGCACGACTGGTGCGCCTCGCGCACGACCGACTCGATCCCGGCGGTGGACGTCCTTTACGACGCGACGTCGTCCGCCGTCACCTCGTACACGCCGCCGAGCACCACGAACGCCGTCATCCGCATCGGATCCGGTTCGTCCAATCCCGACCCGTGGGACTCCGCCGTGATCCGGAAGACCTACGCGCGGCACGTGCTCGGCGCGATCGCTGCGCGTCCGACGACGACGATCGCGTCCACCTTCGACAGCGTCACGGACGCCGAGAACGCGTTCGCGGAGGGCTTCGGCTACTACCTGAACGCAGCGATCACGGGTGACACCAAGTACACCGACGGCGTCTCGTCGAGCGCAGCCACGCAGATCGACACCGAGGCGGCCGCGCCGGCCTCGCCGAAGGGCGCCGGGGTCGCGGCCTGGGTCGCCCTCGCGCTCTACGACCTCGCCGACGGCTCGAACGAGTCCTGGGACACGTTCGACGGCGTGACGAACGGCGTCGACAAGGTGTTCCTCACGGCGAACTCGCTGTTCGCGCCGGTCACGGCCTCCACGTTCTACGAAGCCTGGGGCGACCTCGGGTACGACGGGCCGTCGATCGCGCGCAACTTCATCCGCCACGGACTCATCGGCGACGACGCCGACGAGCCGAACGACGCCGCCGCCGAGGTGAAGTTCGTCACGCCGTTCGGCTTCCGCCGGGCGGGCCGCGTCCTCAACCTCTACAACGAGGACTGGTACGAGTTCCCGGTCGGTTCGGCGACCGGCGCCGTGACCGTCGACGTGACCTACGACCGCGCGACGATCGACGCGGGCGTCTCGGTCCAGATCCGCAACCAGGCCGGTTCGGTGCTCGCGACCGGATCGCTCCTCGCCGGGACGAATGCGATCCGCGCGCGGACCGGACCGCTGCCCGCCGGCGTCTACCGCGCACGCGTGGTGCACGATTCCGGCGACCGCGTCGGCGACTACATGCTGCAGGCGTTCTCGGAGCTCTCGCTCTCGGCGGACTCGTTCCGGCCGTGGACGGTCGGACGTCCGTACAACATCCCGGTCAGTGTGACGGGCGGCGTCCCCGAGTACACGCTCAGCGTGGAGGTCCCCTACGTCAAGCCGCCGGGACTCACCCTCGACGGTCCGAACCGCCGCGTGACCGGCACGCCGACGACGGCGGGCACGTTCACGTTCGCGCTGACGATCCGGGACGTCTGTGAGCCGAACAACCTCGACTCCGTGGACCAGGTGTTCGTCGTCAATCCGCAGCTCGAGTTCCAGTTCGGCGAGTTCTTCGCCCTGCCGCTCGGCAAGGTGCTCGACCGTCCGGCGCCCTACTCGGGCGGCACTGCGCCGTTCACCTTCACCACGACGGAGGGTTCGTTCCCGGCCGGGATCGGCTTCGCGCCGGGCGAGTTCCGATTCGTCGGCACGCCGGCCGCCGCGGGAGGCACGTACTTCAAGCTCGACGCGAGCGACGACGCGGGTTCGGCCGCGACGACCGAGACGATCGGAGTCGTCGCAGTCCCGCTCGGCGGGTCGTCGCCGCTCGGCGCGGACAAGTCCGCGTGCGGCTTCTGGTTCGACGCCGTGAAAGGCACGTCGGTGTCGATCGGGGCGAAGACGGCCAAGAAGCAGCCGAAGCGAGCACTCCGGGCGGTGATCGTCGGCCCCGACGGGAGCACCACGATCGCGGCGCCCGCGAAGCCGGGCAACGGGAAGGCGTCGATCGCGAGATTCATCGCGCCGACGACCGGGCGCTTCTTCTGCATCGTCGCGAGCGACGCGGGCCTCGCCACGGAGATCACCGGCACGGGCAAGCTCACGCTGCCGAAGTCCGGCGCGGGCAACAGCGGCGCCTCGTCCTTCGTGCCGGGAGACTCCCTCCCCGTGGAGATCGGCGTCGTCGCCGGCGCGTCCGTGTCGTTCACGACGAAGCCGGACAAGCAGTCCGGACTCCTCACCAGGGTGCTCTACCTCGTCGATCCCGACGGCAACGTGATCGCGCTCCCGCCGGGCGAGTTCACCGAGTCGAACGGCGCGGTCAGCTTCACGCGCACCTTCGCGACGAGCGGCACGTGGACGGTCATGCTCGGCGCGAAGCTCGGCCCGAGCGGCAAGTTCACCTACTCGTACAAGGTGAAGCAGCCGAAGGGCGGCGTGTACTCGGAAGAGTGACGGCGCGCGGAGGAAGCGCGAGCCGCGAATGGCCTCTTGCTCGATCCCGGGAACGACCTCTCCGCGGCCCGCCCATCTCGTGCCTATCCCGAATCCGCGCCTCGCGGATTCGGGAACATCCGCTCCATCACCTTGTAGTTCCCGTCCACCCACCCGAGCTTCGCGTACGTCGCCTGTGCCCGTTCGTTCTGGTTCCAGACGTAGAGGCGCAGGCCGACGCTCCCGGCCGCGCGGGCCTCGGTCGCGACGTGGCCGTGAAGCGCCCTGAACACTCCGAGCCCGCGCATCGCGGGCTCGACGTAGACGCTCTGCAGCCACCACACGTCGCCGTTGCGCCAGTCGCTCCACTCGAACGTGACCATCGTCTGCCCCACCACCAGGCCGCCGATCTCGGCGACGAAGTAGAGGCACTTCGACGGATCGGAGACGGCCGTGCGCACGCCCGGGCGGATCACCGCCGGATCGAGCACGTGGTCCTCCGTCTCACGGGCCATGGCGATGTTGAAGCGGGCGATCACCTCGGCGTCGTCGAGCGTCGCGCGGCGGACGTGGATCTCGCTCATGGGCGTGCAGTGTCGCCGAACCCGCAGCCAGGCGTCGAGCGTCGCGCTACGCGAAGAGCTCCTCCCGGGCCGCCTGGGAGATCGCGGCGACGGCCGGGTGCCGTATCCGGCGCTCCACCGTCACCGCATAGAAGCGCTCCCGGACCGCGTCGGTGCTCCCCACCTTGCGCACGCCGAACTGCCGCGCGACCTCGTCCGCGATCGCCGACGGCGCCGCGAAGGCGCCCGCGCCGCGCTGCGCGAACGCCTTGAGCAGCGCGCTGTCCTCGCACTCGATCGCGACCATGGGGCGCACGCCCACGTCCTCGAACCACTGGTCGAGCGAACGGCGCAGCGCCGTGCCGTCGGTGGGCATGAGGAACGGTTCGCCGTCCAGGCTCTTCGGGAAGCGGCGCCTCAGTCGCGCCGCCGACGAGGGCGGCGCGAGGAACGTGACGCCGCACTCGCCGAGCAGGTGGCTGAACGCCTTCACGCCGACGAGCGGAGACAGCGGCGCGTCGGTCAGCACGACGTCGAGGTCGTGGCGCGCGAGGTCCGCGGCGAGGCGCTCGGTCTTGTCCTCGCGGCAGACCAGCCGCACTGGCTCAGGCAGGCGCAGGGCGGGCTCGAGCAGCCGGCAGGCCACCGCCTTCGGGACGGCGTTCGCCACGCCCACCACGAGCCGGAGCGGGCGGCCCGACGGCCGTCCGCGGACGGTCTCCAGGAGTTCGCTGCCGAGGCCGAAGATCTCGTCGGCGTAGCGGTACACCACCCGCCCCACCTCAGTGAGGACGAGCGACCGGCCGCGACGCTCGAACAGCTTCTCGCCGAGCGCCGCCTCCAGCTCCTTGACCTGCGCCGACACCGTCGGGTGCGTGAGGTGGAGCTTCGCGGCAGCCTGAGCCACGCCGCCCTCGCGCGCGACCGTCCGGAAGTAGAGGAGGTGGTGGTAGTTGAGCCAGTCCACGCGCACATCATGTCGGTTTTCACGACATGTCGTGTCGCAAATATGACCTTTCACTACGTGCTGTCCGCCCGTCAAATCCCGCGGTCCCAACCAGGAGGTGCTGCCGTGAGGATCGAAGTCATGGGGAGCGGATGCAGCGCGGGGTCGCCCCTGCGCACACACGCCGAGCGACGGATACTGTTCGCCCTGTCCCGGTTCGCCGGCCGTCTGCGCGAGGTTCGCGTGCGGCTAGGCGACGTCAACGGGCCGCGAGGCGGAGTCGACAAGCGGTGCACCGTCCTTGTGCGCGGACCCGGCTTCTCCCCGCTCTTCGTGGAGGTCCTCGACTCCGACGTCGTCGCCGCCCTCGACCGGGCGGCGGACCTCGCCCGGCGCGTCGTGATCCGCGCGCTCGACCGCGCCCGGCCCCGCCTCAGGCTGGCGCCGAGCTTCTCGGGGCTGCGGAGCCACAGGAGTTGAGCGTGGAGAGCTTCATGGACTGGGTCGTCCGCCTCGCGGACCGTGTCCGCGGCGCCGGGCCGCCCTCTCGTGCCCGGCGCGCGGGGATCGTGCTCCTCGGATGCGTCGTGCTGCTCGCCGGCGCGGTGCTCGTGCCGCTTCCGGGGCCCGGCCTGCCGGTCGTCGCCGTCGGGCTCGCGCTGCTCGCGGGCGACTGCAGGTGGGCGCGCTCGGCGCTCGCGCGCATCCGTGCCCTGCTCGGGAGGCGCGGGAACGGTCCGGGGCAGCCGGGAGGTCCGTCCGCGACGGCGCGGGCCTCGACCGAGAGAATCTGAGAGTCGGGCCGCGACGTCGCGGCGCAGAGGGAGAAATCCATGGAGTCGGTCGGCAGTCCTGTGCTCTGGTCCGGGTTCATCGTCTTCGTGCTCGCGATGCTCGCGGTGGACCTCGGCATCTTCCACCGCAAGTCGCACGTCGTCGGCCTGCGCGAGGCGGCGACGTGGAGCGCCGTCTGGATCGGCCTCGCGCTCACGTTCAACCTGTTCGTCTGGCTGCACTTCGGCGGCGAACGCGGCGTCGAGTTCCTGACGGGCTACCTGATCGAGAAGTCGCTCTCGGTCGACAACATCTTCGTCTTCGTCGTGATCTTCAGCGCCCTCGGCATCCCGGCGCTCCACCAGCACCGCGTGCTCTTCTGGGGCATCGTCTCGGCGCTGGCGATGCGCGCCGGGATGATCTTCGCGGGCGCGGCGCTCCTCGCGCGCTTCCACTGGCTGATGTACGTGTTCGGGGCGTTCCTGATCCTGACCGGCGCGAAGCTCTACGCGCAGCGCGGCAAGGAGATGCACCCCGAGGACGGCTGGGCCATGAAGGTCGCTCGGCGCCTCATCCCGTCCACGCCCCGGCTCGACGGCGACCGGTTCTTCACGCTCGAGAACGGTCGCCGGCTCGCGACGCCGCTCTTCATGGCGCTCCTGCTCGTCGAGATCACCGACGTGATCTTCGCCGTGGACTCGATCCCCGCGATCTTCGCGATCACGCGCGACCCGTTCATCGTCTTCACCTCGAACATCTTCGCGATCCTCGGCCTGCGCTCGCTCTTCTTCCTCCTCGCCGGGGTCGTGGACAAGTTCCGCTACCTGAAGACGGGGCTCGCGGCGGTGCTCGTCTTCGTCGGCGTGAAGATGACGATCGTCGAGTTCTGGAAGATCCCGCCGTTCGTCTCGCTCGCGGTGATCGTCGGGATCCTCGGCGTGGCGGTCGGCGCGTCGCTGCGGGCGTCGCGGAGCGAAGAGCGGGCGGCCCGTCCCCCGACGGCCTGAGCCGTGCTGCGGCACCGCTGCGCGGGGCAGGCGGCAAGACCGCGCGGCGACCGGCACCTCCGCGCTACGATCCCGCCCGCATGAAGCTCGATCACGTCAACATCGCCACGCCCGACGCCGAGGCGACGGCGGCGCTCTTCTCGAAGCTCTTCGGCCTCCCGGTCGTGAGGCGGGTCACCGTCGCCGGCCAGGGCGTGAAGGTCGTGAAGCTCGACACCGGCAACTCGATCATCGAGTTGACGGAGCCGACGGGCCCCGACACGCCGGTCGGACGGTTCCTCGCGAAGAACCGTCCGGGGCTCCACCACCTCTGCTTCGCGGTCGCCGACATCCGCGCGGAGGTCGCGCGGCTCAAAGAGGCCGGCGTGGAGTTCGTCAACGAGGAGCCGAAGATCGGCGCCGCCGGTCTGCCGATCGTCTTCCTCAATCCGCGGTCGTGCGCGGGCGTGCTCGTCGAACTCGTGGAGAAGAAGGACGCATGAGCGAGCACCCGGCCGAGCGTCTCGAATCGATGCGCGCCAAGGCCGCGCTCGGCGGCGGCGCCGACGCGATCGCCAAGCAGCACGAGAAGTCGAAGCTCACCGCGCGCGAACGCGTGGAGCTCTTCCTCGACGAAGGATCGTTCGTCGAGTCCGGCGCCTTCGTCACGCACCGCTGCGCCGACTTCGGCATGACGGAGAAGAAGGTCCTCGGCGACGGCGTCGTCACCGGACACGGCACCGTGGACGGACGGACGGTGTTCGTCTTTTCGCAGGACTTCACGGTGTTCGGCGGGAGCCTCTCGGGCGCCTACGCCGAGAAGATCTGCCGCCTCATGGACACGGCGATGAAGGTCGGGGCGCCGGTCGTGGGCCTCAACGACTCGGGCGGCGCGCGCATCCAGGAAGGCGTCGTCTCGCTCGGCGGCTACGCGGAGATCTTTCTGCGCAACACGCTCGCGTCGGGCGTGGTCCCCCAGCTCTCCGCGATCATGGGCCCGTGCGCGGGCGGCGCCGTGTACTCCCCCGCCATCACCGACTTCGTCGCCATGGTCGACCGGACGTCGTACATGTTCGTGACGGGTCCGAACGTGGTGAAGACCGTCACGCACGAGAACGTGACGAGCGAGGCGCTCGGCGGCGCGCACACGCACGCGGCGAAATCCGGCGTCTCGCACTTCACGGCGCCGAGCGACGCCGCCTGCCTCGCACTGCTCCGGCGTCTCCTCTCGTACTTGCCGTCGAACAACCACGAGGATCCGCCCGTCGCCGCGTGCGACGACCCGGCGGATCGCGCGGACCCGGCGCTCGATTCGCTCGTGCCGCTCGACCCCGACAAGCCCTACGACATCCGCGACGTGATCCGTCCCGTCGTGGACCGCGAATCGTTCCTCGAGGTGCACGAGGAGTTCGCGGGGAACATCGTCGTCGGCTTCGCGCGCCTCGCAGGGCGCCCCGTCGGCGTCGTCGCCAACCAGCCCGCGGTCCTCGCGGGGACGCTCGACATCGACGCTTCGGTGAAAGGCGCGCGTTTCGTGCGCTTCTGCGACGCGTTCAACATCCCGCTGGTCACGTTCGAGGACGTCCCGGGCTTCCTGCCGGGCACCGAGCAGGAGTGGCGCGGGATCATCCGCAACGGCGCGAAACTCCTTTACGCGTACTGCGAGGCGACGGTCCCGAAGCTCACCGTCATCACGCGCAAGGCGTACGGCGGCGCCTACGACGTCATGTCGTCGAAGCACATCCGCGGCGACGTGAACCTCGCGTGGCCGACTGCGGAGATCGCGGTGATGGGCGCGAAGGGCGCGGTCGAGATCATCTTCAAGAAGGAGATCGGTGCCGCGGCCGACCCGAAGGCGACCGAGGCGAGGCTCGTGGCCGAGTACCGCGAGAAGTTCGCGAACCCGTACGACGCCGCGAGCTACGGCTACGTTGACGACGTGATCCGGCCCGGAGAGACGCGCAGCCGGCTGATCCGCGCGCTGGCGATGCTCTCGACGAAGCGCGACCGCAACCCGCCGAGGAAGCACGGAAACATCCCGCTGTGAAGAAAGTGCTCGTCGCCAACCGCGGAGAGATCGCGGTCCGCATCATCCGCGCCTGCCGCGCCGAGGGGCTCGCCACGGTCGCCGTCTACTCGGACGCCGACCGGCGCGAGCAGCACGTGCGCATGGCCGACGAGGCCGTGGCGCTCGGCGGATCGTCCCCGACCGAGACGTATCTCGCGGTCGCGAAGCTGATCGCCGCTGCGAAGTCGACCGGCGCGGACGCGGTCCACCCGGGCTACGGCTTCGTGAGCCAGAGCGCGGGCTTCGTCGACGCCTGCGCAGCGGCCGGACTCGTGTTCGTGGGTCCGCCGAGTGAGCCGATGCGGCTGATGGGCGGGAAGGTCGAGGCGCGGCGCGCGATGCACGCGGCTGGCGTTCCCGTGGTTCCGGGGACGCTCGATCCCTGCCGCGACGCGGCGCACGCGCGCGAGGTCTGCGACGGCATCGGCTATCCGGTGATGCTCAAGGCGGTCGCCGGCGGCGGCGGCAAGGGCATCCGGAAGGTGACGCGCAGCGAGGAGGTCGCGGGCGCCTTCGACCGGGCGGCTAGCGAGGCGCTCTCTTCGTTCGGAAACGGCGAGGTGTACGTCGAGAAGTGCGTCCTCGCCCCCCGGCACATCGAGATCCAGGTGCTGCTCGACACCCACGGCGGCGCGGTGCACCTCGGCGAGCGCGAGTGCTCGCTGCAGCGTCGGCACCAGAAGATCGTCGAGGAGGCGCCGAGCTCGTGGCTCCCGGGCGCGACCCGCGCGGCGATGGGCGAAGCGGCACTCCGCGCCGCCCGCGCCGCCGGATACGTCAACGCCGGCACGGTCGAGTTCCTCGTGGACCAGGAGGGGAACTTCTACTTCCTCGAGATGAACACGCGCCTGCAGGTGGAGCACACCGTCACCGAGATGGTCCACGGCGTGGACATCGTCCGCGAGCAGCTCCGCATCGCGGCGGGCAGGCCGCTTTCCTTCTCGCAGGCGGACGTCCGCGCGAACGGCCACGCGATCGAGGTGCGGATCTGCGCGGAGGACCCCGAGCAGGGCTTCTTCCCCTCGGCCGGTCGCATCGAGCACCTCGAGCTGCCGGGCGGCCCCGGCGTCCGCCTCGACGTCGCCGTCTACGAGGGACAGGAGATCACGCTCTTCTACGACTCGATGATCGGGAAGCTCGTCGTCTGGGGACGCGACCGAGACGAGGCGCTCACGCGCACGTGCGAGGCGCTGCGCGAGTTCGTCGTCTCGGGCATCCGCACGACGATCCCGTTCACGCTGCGGCTCCTCGAGCAGGACGCGGTGCGCGAGGGCCGCTACGACACCGGCTACCTCGATGCGAACCTCGCGCGGATCGTCGGCCACGGGACCGGACGCCACCGGTTCGCCGCGTCGGTGACGGCGGCGCTGGTGCATCGAGAGAGGGCCCGCAACGCCGCCCGCGCGGCGGCAGCCGTGCGAGGAGGGCAGGGCGGCGTGCCGGCGTGGGTGGCGCTCGGTCGGCGCTCGGCGATGCGAGGTCTCGAATGAAGTACCGCGTGACGGTGGACGGCGAGGAACTGAGCGTCGAACTCGTCGAGCGAGGCGGGCGCACGTTCGTGGTGCGTGACGGCGTCGAGGTTGCCGCCGAACTGGTCCTCGTCAGGAACGGCGCGTACTCGCTCCTCCTCGGCGTCGAGTCGCTTCCGGTCGTCGCGAGCGGCACGAACGACGATCTCACGCTGACGCTCGGCTCCGAGACCTGGCGCACTTCCGTCGCGGACGAACGCGAGTCGCTGGCCGCGGCGGCGATGGGCGGCGGTTCGGCCAAGAGGGGCAGCGGACTCGTGCGGGCCGTGATGCCCGGGATCGTCCGCGAGGTGATGGTCCGCACCGGCGACGCGATCGTCCGAGGGACGCCGCTGCTGATCCTCGAAGCCATGAAGATGCAGAACGAGGTCCGGGCCGACGCCGACGGCACGGTTGCCGAGATTCACGTCAAGGCCGGCACCGCCGTGGCAAAAGGCGACCCGCTGGTGACCCTGGGCTGAACTGACTCTCCGGCGTCCGTCGGCGACGCCGGTGCCTGCGCCGTGCGACGCAGTCTCCGCGCGGCCGGATCTCACGCGGTAACGCCGCGGCCGGCCGCACTCTCTCCTCCGTCGCCGGGATCGGTCGCTGCCGGCTCTGCCGAGGGCCATGCCAACGCGACGAGCGCGAGGAGGATCGCGTCGCGGACGAGCATCGCCGCGAACGTGTTGTGCAGGAACGGCAGCTCGAACGGCAACCCGCACGGGCAGGCGAGGTCGGCATCCCGGCCCCACGACGTCGCCGCGCCGAAGAGGACGATTCCCGCTGCGATCATGGCGAGGAGCGCCGCGAGGCCGAGCCGCGGACGGGGTGAGAACGCGATCGCGGCGGCGAGCGCGACCTCCGAGACGGCCAGCGCCCAGATCGCAGCATCGAGTCCGGTCTGGGAGAGCGGCCCGATCCCGGCCGCACCGAGCAACTCGGCGACGCCCCGGCGCGTCGTCTCGAACGCGAGGAGTTTCGTCGCGGCCGCCGCGGCGACGATCAGCGCGAGAATCCACCGGGTGATCCGTTCGGGGCTCATGTCGTTCCTCATTCCACGGCGAAGTCCAGCTTCACCCTCAGTCCGGCGTCCACGATCACGTTGCGCCACGTGCTCCTGACGCAGTCGCCGGTGGACCTGAGCATCTCGAAGGCGTCGCTGCGGACCACGCGGACGGCGTAGACGCCCGGCGACAACTCCCCGAACTCGTACGACTCGCCCACCTTCACCGGCTTCATCGCCTCGAACTGCCCCACGGCACGGACCTCGACGTGGTACGGCTTCGAGTGCGCCTGTCCCGCGACCGTGCCGTAGAGGTCGCCCACGCCCGCGGCCGCGACCGGATGCGCGACGCGGCGCACGACCTCGGTCTCTTCCGTCTCCGGCACGACGAGGCAGAGCGACGCGTACCTCGGACGTCCGATGATCGCGAACTCGTAGGCGCCCGGCGCCATGTCCGGGAACACGATGCGCCCGTCGTCCTCAACGCCTCCGAAACGCCCGGGAGTCGTGAAGTTGAGTCCGTCGAACGTCTCCATGTCCCGCGAACTGAGGACTCGGCTCGGGGTGAGGACGCTTCTCACGGTCCGCCCGGCGAGGACGACGAACTGCATCGGGACCATCGCGAAAGCCTGCCAAGAGCCGCCGATCTCGACCTGGCGAAGGGGCACGGGCGGTCCCGACTCCTCGAAATGGACCCGTTCGCGTTCGACGGTCAGGACGCCACGGCGGCGCATTCCAGCGACATCCCACGTCGCGCGGTAGGTCCCGATCCTCACGTGCTCCACGCGCGCCTCGTGAACGCGGAACTCGCGACTCCAGTTGCGGGAATCGACGGGCTCGAGCCGTATCCGGTCGATCGACGCCCGCGCGAAGTCGGAGCTGAGTTCCGGGATCTCGATCGCGCGAGCCGGAAGCGAGTCGAGCGTCACGAGCGTCATCCAGTCCTTGGGCTCGACGCGGACCTCCTCTTCGACGAGATCGGGACGAGTGGGCGGCGGAATGACCCGAATACGGGGAGCCCACGTCGAATCGAACGGCACGAAGCCGAGGACCGACGTCCGCAGCTCCGTGGTGACTCCGTCGCTGAGGATGCGCGCGCCCTCGACGGCCCACTCGTCGGCGTCCACGACCTCGATTCGGTGACGCCGCGGGGTCGGCGAGGGCGTGCGCACCGGGACGATCACGAACTGCCGGCCGAGCGCGCCCGTGATGCGGACTCGCGCCTCGCCGATCGTCTCCTCCCCTTCGAATCCGCAGATGGCGCCGCCCGCGACGACCGACACGACGACCTCCGCGCCCGCCTTCAGAGGTCCGAACTGCACGAGGCCGGTCTCGGACGGTTCGATGTCATAGGCCACCGCGGGTCCGTTCCCCTCGGTGACGCTCACTCGAAATCGAAGTGCGACCGACCCCACCGGCACCTCGCCCATCCCCATCTCGAGGATCGCGAACTCGTGCGGCGACTGACCCGGGTTCGCAGAGGAGGTCGTGCCGGACGACGTGGTCTCGGCCCCGCCCGATCCGATGACCGGAAGCGACGTGGAGATGCGCTCGACGAAGAACGCCGACCCGGCCAATACGGCAGCGAGACCGATGAGCAGCGCGCGTGACTTCACGGTTCCTCCCTTCGACTCCGCGGGCCGTCGGCTTCCCGGTTCAACCCGCGCGGTGCCGGGACGGCCGCGAAGGGCCGTCCCGGCGGTGATTGGGCATCCGGCTCGGGCCGCATGCGGACGACTCAGTGCGTCTTCCAGCCGTCTCCGTCGGACGTGCGCGAGTCGGGGCTCGGCGGCAGCGGCGGATCGTCCACGTCGACGAACTCGGGGCCATTCGCCTCGAAGTCCGTGCCGAAGTCGGGATTCCACACACCGCGGGTCCACTTGAGGCCCTTCGGGTCCCAGTAGAGCATGCGCCACATGCGGGATTGCACGTGGACGCCCATGCCGATCAGCGCGCCGGCCGGACTGCGCGCGTAGAGCTCCTGCTCCACGACCCCGCCGACGAACCCGCCGGCCGACGCGGAAGACTTGGAAACGTCCGGGCTCGCCGAGCCGCCGGTTCCGCCCCCGTTCGCCTGGACGGTGATGTAGGCGTAGAAGCTCCCCGTGCAGAGAGTCTCCGACCCGGCGCCGACGTTCGTGGTCGGCCCGCCGAGCAGCGTGTTCGTGTCGCCGGCCGAGTTCGTCGAGGTGGTGATCTCCTGGGCGCCGGTGGTGACTCCGAGGCCGAATCCCGGCCCGGAGCCGCTGACTCCGACGTTCAGCGAGACGCTGCTTCCGCCCGACGCGGAATTCGTGGCGGTCTTCGAGTCCCGGGCTGCCGGATTCACGTCGCCGGCCACGCAGCCGGCGTACGAGCACGCGGCGAGCGCGCTCCCGCACGTCGCCTTCCCGGCCTTCGCCCGGATGACTCCGCACACCGTGCCCTTGGCGCTCCACGAGTACGACCAGCCGGGGCAGGTCGGCGTGAAGAACCGGGACATGCCGGACGAGGACCTGGAATCGATTGCGCCGGAGTCGAGGCTGAGGAAGCCCTGAGCGGCGCCCGCGCCCTCGATGATGTACGGCTTCTTCCACTTCAGCTTGGCGGTCGCGCTGCCCTTCGACGCGCTCGCGCCGCCGACCGACTGCGCGAAGACCTCGAGCGTGGGATCGAAGCACGGGTTGGACGCAGCGGATGCGGTCTCGGCCAGGATGGCCGCCGCCCCGAGGGCGACGGCGGGTGCGACGGACAGCAGGTTGCGGGCCTTGCGCGAGATGTGGATCTTCATGGTCTCCTCCGTGGATCAGCGGATTTCGAAGTAGGTGGGGTCCTCGAGCGGGGCGAACGCTTCGTCCCGCGAGTCGATGCCGAGGTACTCGGCGAGCGCCGCTTCCCGCAGGCCGTCGTCGTCCCAGTTGTCGAGGGCCTCGGTGATCTTCGCGAAGTCGGCGGGGGGCGTGTGGACGTCCTCGTCCCCCTCGTCCGAATGTGCGGGTGCCGCGGGGCCCGCGACGATCGCGGCCACGGTCCCGATCAGCACGGCGGCGACGGCCGCCGTCAGCGTCCAGCGAGACTTCGTCATGACGTCCTTCCCTGGTGGGACTCTCCCCACCCCGGCGGCACGGCGCCGCCAACCCGACCCGGCCGATCCGCGGTCGCACTTGGTCGCGCGTCGGCCGCTCGCGCCCTCTGGCCGCAACGCGAACCGTCGGCCGGGGGACACACGCCCCCGTCGCGACTTCGACCGCCCCGGTCCCAGGGCGACACGACAACTCTTTCGTCTCGAACGAACGCTCCCTCACCGTCCTCTGCCCGCCGGCCGGAAGCCGGCGGGCCCAGCAAACTACTGCGGTCTCGGGCACCGCCGGGCCCGGCGTGATCCGGCGCGATCTCCGCAACTGCGCGGCCGCGGCCGGTCACCCCCGGACGCTCGGGCCGGCTCGCCGCTCCGCGGCACCGGCTCGACTCGAGCGTCCGCCGGCGACGGCCGCCGGCCGTCGTCAGCGGGCGAGGTAACTGCCGCCCGTGGCATCGGCGATCTCCTTCATGAAGCCCTTCCAGCGGGGACTCGTGTTCTGCGCGCCGATCTCCACGGCGTGGACTCGCGCCAGGCGGTAGCGATTGAGCTGACGGACGCCCGCGAGGATCGCGGTCCGCGTGCGGCGCTTGCCCTCCGTGGGGGCGCCGTCGGTCACGAGGACGACGGTGTCCGCCTCGCGGTCGGCGAGCGCGATCTCCAGTGAGTCGTAGATGTTGGTACGGCCGTCGGGCGCCATCTTCTCGAGGAAGCGCAGCGCCGCCTGCTTCGCCGACGCAGTCGCGGAGAAGAGGGCCGGCTTGTACGGGCGCGGCTCGGTGCCGAAGGGGACCAGATTGACGAAGGCCCCGGCGGCGAGCTTCCCGAACACGACTTCGATCGAGCGCTGCAGCTCCGCGCGCTTCGTGGTGTCGACGCCGAAGCGGATCGGGTCCGTCATGGAATGGGAGAAGTCGAGGACGAACGAGACGTGCTCGGACTCGAGCTCGAGGTCGAGGAGGTGACCCCGCGTGGCGCGCGGGTTCGCGGCGCCGCGCTGCGGGCGGCGGACCGGCGGCTCGAAAGTGGCGCCCGCCTCTCCGTACCAGGCACGCCACCTGTCCGGCTCGGGCCCGAAGTCGATGCCCGTGAGCGCGAAGAGCGCTTCGGACATCTCGACGCGGACGCGTGCGCGCGGCTCATCGCCGAGCGCGCGGACCAGCGGGCCGGCGGCGGCGCGGGCGCAGTCCCTGTCCACCCGGTACTCCCCGAGCGCGCGGGACGCCGCGACGCGCAGGGACCAGGAACCGTCGGCGAGGCCGCGGGCGAGATGATCCGCCGACTGCGGGCGCGGGTACCTGCCGAGGATCTCCGAGGCGGCGATGCGCGGCTCCGCCGAGCGGTCGCCGAGGACGACGGCCGTCGCGGACCCCACGGCGTCATCGCCGAGGAGCGATCCCAGCCCCTCGATCGCCGCCGCGCGGACGAGCGGTTCCTTCGACGTGAGGAGCTCCGAGAGGAGCGGCGACGACTCGCGGTCGCCGAGTGCCGCGAGCGCGAGCGCCGCGACCCTCTGCACCTCGGGCTGACGGTCTCCGAGCGCCGCACGCAGTTCGCGCAGCGCCTTCGATCCGGCGTGCGCGAGTGCCTGCGCCGCCTGGACGCGGACCTCGGGCGGCTGCTTCCCGAGACCGATCCGCACGAGGGCCGCGATCTCGTCGGCCGCGTCGCGCGGTTCGGCGAGGACGCCCGCCGCCCGCTCGCGGACCTCGCGGTCGGTATCGGCGACGGCCTGGAAGAGCGCCTCCACGACGGCGCCGCCGCGCTGCCCCGCGAGCTGGGACACCGCCTTCAGGCGCAGTTCGGGGGACCGCTCCTTGTAGTACCGATGGAAGACATCGAGCGGACTCGGCTCGGTGGCCCAGATCGGCGCCAGATCGGCTGCGAGACAGGTTGCGATCAAGGCGGCTGCGATAGAGGCGGCGGCGAGAGCCGCCGCGACGACGATGCGCCGGGGCATTCGGATGACCTCCGGGGCGCTCCTGTCCTCTCCCCTACTAGGTCTCTATGAGGGGGCCGGAGGTTACTTCGGATTCCGGAAGTTTCTCGCGCGGCCCGGTCAGGCGACGGCGGGCGGAGCCGGCGGCGCGCCGTTCGCCATCAGCCGCTCGAACTCCTCGCGCTCGAGCACTTCCTTCTCCATGAGCACCGCGCGGATGCGCTCGAGCTGGGCCTTGTGCTGGGTGACGATCTCGACCGCGCGCTTCTCGCAGTTGGAGATGAGCTCGCGGACCTCGCCGTCCACGGAGTTCTGCGTGTCCTCGCTGTAGCTCCGCGTCGGCTTGAACATCGGGTCCCTGAGATAGGGCGAACTCTCCTCCTCGAGCGACACGGGCCCCACGACGGCGCTCATGCCGTAGCGGGTCACCATGTGCCGCGCGATGCGCGTCGCCACCTCGAGGTCGTTCGCGGCGCCGGTCGAGAAGTGACCGTAGACCACGCGCTCCGCCGCGCGTCCGCCGAGGAAGGACGTGATCCGCGCGATCAGCTCGTCGCGCGTGTAGAGCATGCGCTCCTCCTCGGGGAGGAAGAGCGTGTGCCCGCCCGTGCCGACGCCGCGCGGGATGATGCTGATGCGATGGACGGGATCGGTTCCGGGGCTGAAGTAGCCGACGAGCGCGTGCCCCGTCTCGTGCGTCGCGACGATCTCCTTCTCGCGCTGGGTCATGCCGCGGCGGCGCCGCTCGAGTCCGACCGTGACGCGCTCGATCGCCTCCTCGAACTCCTTCATCGAGACGGCCTTCTTGTCGCGCCGCGCAGCGAGGAGCGCCGCCTCGTTGACGATGTTCGCGAGGTCCGCGCCGACGAACCCGGGTGTGCGCTTCGCGGTCACCGCGAGGTCGACGTCGGCGTCGAGCTTCACCTTGCGCGCGTGGACGTCGAGGATCTTCTTGCGCCCGACGACGTCGGGCCGGTCCACGACGATCTGCCGGTCGAAGCGGCCGGCCCGCATGAGCGCCGGGTCGAGGATCTCGGGGCGGTTCGTCGCGGCGATGATGATGACGCCCGAGTTCGGGTTGAAGCCGTCCATCTCGACGAGGAGGGCGTTCAGCGTCTGCTCGCGCTCGTCGTTGCTGATCGGGGAGCTGCCGCGCGTCTTGCCGAGCGCGTCGAGCTCGTCGATGAAGACGAGGCACGGCGCCTGCGCCTCCGCCTGCTGGAAGAGGTCGCGGACGCGCGAGGCGCCGACGCCGACGAACATCTCGACGAAGTCGGAGCCGGAGAGGCTGAAGAAGGGCACGCCCGCCTCGCCCGCGACCGCGCGCGCGAGGAGCGTCTTGCCGGTGCCCGGGGCGCCGAGGAGCAGGACGCCCTTCGGGATGCGCGCGCCGAGCGCCTGGACCTTCTTCGGCTCCTTCAGGAACTCCACGATCTCGCGCACCTCCTCGACTGCCTCGTCGGCGCCCGCGACGTCGCTGAACGTGACGTGGACTTCCTTCTCGGCGTAGATCTTCGCCTTCGACTTCCCGAAGTTCATGACGCCCTGCGGCGGGCCCATGCGGCGCATCAGGAACCAGAAGATGCCGCCGACGAGGATGAGCGGCAGCAGCGTGTACGCGAGGAACCCGGAGAAGAGCTGGGACGATTCGTCCTCGGTCTCCGCGATGATCGACTTCGCCGTGTCTTGCTCTGCGGCCTGGTTCTTCTCGGCGAGGAGCTTGGTGAGCTGCTCGGTCTGCGCGGTGTTGACGCTCGCGCCGATCCGCGTCGCCTCGGCACCCGCCACGGGCCTGAGCTCGACGCGCACGTGGTTCGCGGCGAAGAGGATGCGGGCGACCTTGTCCTCCTCGACGAGGCGCACGACGTCGCTGAACGGCTTGTCCGGGTACTGCCGGTCGGTCATGTACTTCGCGAGGACCACGAAGAGGACGACGAGGAAGAGCACCAGCGGAAGTCCGAGCTTCGGCTTCTTCGACTCGCCGCCCTGGGGCGACTGGGACCGGCGAGGGCCGGGGGAGTTCGGGTCGGCTTCGTTCACTTGGGTCTTGTCCTCGTGTCTTCGGTGGTCTCTCGGCGCGGGTCCGTCACGTGCCGCCGGACGTGCCGTCCCTGCGGGCGGCGACCCTGGCCTCTCGGCGCAGCCGTCCGGCCTCGTGCCGGCGCTGCTCCAGCGGGCTGTCGGGTCTCACGGGGGGCACGGCGACAGGCTTCAGGTCGTCGCCCAGCGCCACGAACGTGAAGTAGGCCGACGCAGTGTGGTGCCGCATGCCGGTGCGCGGGTCCTCCGCGAGGCACAGGACGCCGACCTCCATCGAGGTCCGCCCGGCGTAGTTCACCGACGCCTTCAGCACCAGCACCTCGCCGATCCGCACGGGCTCCTCGAAGTCGATCCGGTCGACCGACGCCGTCACGCACACGCGGCCGGCGTGTCGCTGGGCCGCGATCGCGGCGCACATGTCCATGTGGTGCATGACCCGCCCGCCGAGCATGTTGCCGAGCAGGTTGGCGTCGCTCGGCAGGACGAGCTCCAGCATCTCCACCTGGGAGGCGGAGACCGGGCGGGGCGGGGGTCGGTCGGACACTGCGGTCGCACTCACCTGATGGGAACGGGGAACGGTACCCGCAGGTGACGGTCCGCGAAGGATTCGGCGTCCCGCGGGGCTCGCCCGTCCTTTGCAGGAACCACCTCGAGGCACCTATTCTTCCCGGTCGCGAAGTGTGCGGCCGCGGCGCGCGCCGCACGGAGGCTCCCGATGAACCGTTGGACGAAGTTCGCCCTGACGCTCCCCCTGCTCCTCGCGTCGGCCGCCCTGGCGGGCGATCTCGAGGAGGCCCAGGCGCTCCAGGCGGCCGGCAAGTTCGACGAGGCGCTGCCCAAGTACCAGGCCGCGGCGAAGGCCGACGCCACGAGTGCGGCGGCGGCGCTCGGGCTCTCGCAGGTGCTCAGCGGCCTCGGCCGCTACGACGAGGCGGCGAAGGCGGTCGACGCGGCGCGCAAGGCGAACCCAGGCGACGCGGCGCTCTGTGCCGCGAAGGGCCGCGCGTACATGCTCGGCGCGATCAAGGAGGAGGCCGCCGAGGAGCGGGATGGCAACCTCATCGAGAGTCTCCGGGCCGACGCCGTCCGCTGGGCGGGTGAGGCGCTGAAGGCCGACCCGAAGAACCTGGAGGCGCTGCTCCTGCGCGGACAGCTCTATCTCGCGGCGAAGGACGAGAAGCAGGCGCAGATGTTCTTCGAGCAAGCGGTCTCGACGGATCCGAAGAGCTTCGACGCCAACTTCGAGCTCGCGAACCTCTGGTACGTCAAGGCGAACGCCGACCGGAAGAACACCGACCTCTGGGCGAAGGCCGAGAGCGGGTTCTTCACGTGCTGGAGGCTCGACCCGAAGAGCGCCCGCGCAGCGGCGAACCTCGCCCACTGCAAGGCGTGGCAGAAGATGCCCCCGAAGGACGTCGCGAACGCGTACCTCCGTGCCATCGAGCTCGCGCCGGCGGACGAGAAGCTGCTGAAGAACCTCTATGCGTGGGCTCCCGCCGACGAGAGGGTCGCGACGTTCCAGAAGCTCGCCGACGCCCAGCCGAAGGACGTCACGCGTTGGCTCTTCCTCGCGTCGGCGCTGTCGGGCGCCAAGGAGTACGGTAAGGCGCTCGACGCCCTCGAGGCCGCAGGGAAGATCGACCCGAAGAACCCCTACGTGCCGCTCAACGAGGGCGACGTGAAGATGGCCGAAGGCAAGGACTTCGACGCGGCAATCGGCTTCTACGCCGAGTCGATCGCTATGTTCAAGGAGCGCGGCTCGATCGACGACGCCGTCTACATCCGGCTCGCGGGACCGCTCGCGTTCGAGAACCCGAAGCTCGAGAAGGGCCACCGCGAAAAGCTCTGGACGCTCCTCTGGAAGTACTTCCCGGAGCGCAGCGACGCGATGAACAACGCCGGCCTCTGGTACCGCGACGTCGGCAAGGACTACGAGTCGAGTCTCGAGTGGTATCTGCGGGCCGCAAAGGCCGCGCCCGAGGACGTCTGCATCCTGAACGACACCGGGCTCATCTATCACTACCACATGAACGACTTCGACAAGGCCGAGCCCTTCTACAGGAAGGCGGTGCAGTTCGGGAACCAGCAGGGCCTCGACTGCACGATCGCGAGGAAGGACCCGGACCGCGGGTTCCACGACGCGATCAACAACCTGCACATCATCCTCGCGGCGCAGAAGCGCTGGAAGGACCTGAAGAAGTTCGCGGAGGAGGACGTGCCCGACACGCACCCCCTGCGCGATCTCTGGCTGAAGGAGGCCGACGCAAAGTGAACGCGACCATTCGCCGTACGGCCGTCCTCGCGGTCGCGCTCGCCGCCCTCGGGTGCAAGAAGGAGACCGCGATCGAGCGGGTCGCGAACGAGGTCGCGCTGCCGTCCGGCGCCGACCCCGTGCAGCTCGCGGTCAGCGTCGCGAAGACGGACGTGACCCTCGGCGACGACATCGTCTTCCGCATCAAGCTGACGAACGCGGGCCAGTCGAAGGTGACGGTCAACGTGCCGCGCCTCGACAGCCGATCGGTCAGCTTCCGCGTCCGCCGATCGGACGGCTGGATCGCCACGGTGACGAGGATCCACGCGGACATCTCCGACCGCGGCGCGTTCGTCTGGAAGCCGGCCGACGTGAAGGAGCTTGCGCCGGGCGAGTCGTTCGAGAAGGACGTCTCCACGATGGCGATCGAGGCGGGCAAGCTCGCGTTCACCGCGTCCTACGTCCGCCAGGGGGCGCCCGCGCCGCTCGCCGGGCCGACGATCGACGTCACCGTCACGCCCGCCGACCCGAAGGCGCCGCGCCTTGGCGTCGCGATGGAGACGTCGCACGGGAACTACACGGCCGTCTTCCGGCCGGACGTCGCCTACAACACCGTCGAGGCCTTCGCGACGCTCGTGAAGTCGGGCTTCTACACCGACTTGAAGTTCCACCGGATCCTGAAGCGGTTCATGGCGCAGGGCGGCGATCCGCTCGGCACGGGCGGAGGCGACTCGGACTACTACCTTCCGATCGAGGCCAACGTCAAGCTGCGCCACACCCGCGGCGTCATGTCGATGGCGCGGACGGGCATCCCGGGCATCGGCAAGGACACCGCGGGCACGCAGTTCTTCCTGATGTTCGCCACGCGCCCGGACCTCGACCGCGACCAGTGCCAGGACGGCATCGGCTACACGACGTTCGCGGAGATGGTCGAGGGCGAGGAGACGCTGAAGAAGCTCGAGGCGATCCCGTGCTCGCCGAACGCGCAGGGCGAACCGTCCGTGCCGAAGGAAGTCGTGCAGATCCGGTCCGCGACGCTCGTCACGCTGCCGTAGGCCCGCCTACCGGTTCCACTCGAAGACGCGGAGGCGTTCGCCGTTGCGGCTCCGGACGGGCTGGAGCGTGGTCAGCAGGATCGGCGTCGGGTCGCTCGCGCCCGCTAGGTCGCCGAGCAGGATGTCGCCCGCCTCTCCCGAGTCGGTCGCGGCGTCCGGCAGGAACGCCGAGTCGAGCGTGAACACGAGCCCCGCGCTCCCCCGGAGGAGGCGCGTCGAACGTAGCGTGGTTCCGTTCGCGTCGACGAAGGACTCGGTCGTGCCGACGAGGATGTCGGCGAAGCCGTCGCCGTCCACGTCGCGGACCGCGAGTGCGGTGCCGCGGAAGTTGTCGCCGTTGCCCGGGAGCGCCGGGATCGCCGTAGCGGTCACGTTGACGAAGGCCGTGCCGTTGTTCCGGAGCACGCGCAGCGCGGTCGCCGAGAAGGACGGGGAACCCGGCCGGTAGTCGTCGGTCGAGACCGAGTGGACGAGCACGAGGTCGAGGTCGAGGTCGAGGTCGAGGTCGGCGAGCGCGAGACGGTTCGCCTGCCAGAACTCGGGCACGCCGCCCGCCGGCATCCACGACGAGGTGACGTCGGTGAAGTTGCCGGTGCCGCCGTTGCGCAGGACGCGCGTGGCGATGCGCGGCGAGTCCGTGTTCGAACCGACGTAGGTCCCGTAGGCGCTCACGGTCGTGGGATCGTCCCACGTCTCCACGATGTCGAGGTCGCCGTCGCGGTCGATGTCGCCGAGTGCGAGGTCCCGCGTCTGGAAGCACGGCGCCACCGTCGTGAGGCTCGTGCCCGCCGTGGGCACGGCCGTCCCCGTCCGGTCGACGAATCCGTTGCCATTCCGGATGTCGTTGTCGAACACCTTCGTGCCCGTTCCGTACCGGAAGTACGAGAGGTAGTTGACGTTCGCCGTGGCGACGTACGGCGGGTTCTGCGTGAAGTCCACCGCGGTCGGGTCGATCCCGACGTAGCGCAGTTCGTACCGGTCGCGGCCGACGACGAGGTCGAGATCGCCGTCGCGGTCGAGGTCGCCGAGTGCCATCGCCCGCGGCGAGCCGCTCTCGAAGAGCGCGCTGTAGACGATGAAGTAGGCACCGGTCGGGTCCACCGCGAAGACGGAGGGCAGGTACGTGGCCGGGGGCGCCGCGGCCTCGTTCAGGGCGAACGCGCCGAAGCCGTCGTTCGCGAAGATGCGGATGCTCTTGTACACGCCGCCGTAGGCCGAGTAGGGCGCGGCGCCGGCGATCACGATGTCGTTCCCGTGGGCGCGGTCGACGTCGCCGATCGCGACGGCGGAGGCGTTCCAGTCGTCGAGGCCCGAGGTGTCGCTCCCGGCAGCCGGGAGGTCGGTGACCGTCCGGTCGACGAGCTTGCCCTGCGAGTCGCCGAGGAAGAGCCTGGTCAGCCCGGATCGCGTGCCCGTGTAGTAGTAGCTCGTGACGATGACGAGGTCGTCCGCGCGGCCGTCGGCGTCGAGATCCCCCACGGCGCCGCGGTCGGCCGCGAAGTTGTCGGCGCTGGTCGTGCGCAGGCCGCGCGCGCCGGTGGCGTCGGCGTACCCGACGTAACGCAGCGCGTTCGCGTAGGACGCGGTCTGGTTCGCGCCGTCCCGGACCGCGAGCGCCGCCGCACCGAGGGAACCCGCGGGCGCCGCAAACGTGAACCGGGTCGGCGAGTGCGAGAGGAACGTCACGGTGGCGCCGCCGAGCGTGACGGCGTCAGTCTCGTGGAAGTCGTTCCCGTCGACCTGCACCGTCGCCCCGCCGGTCACGGGCACGCCCGTCGCGCCGACGTGCGGTCCGCCGGTGATCGAGACCGAGGCGATCACCGGCGGCGGCTTCACGGTGAAGTCGGGGCCGCGCTCGACCGTGCCGATCGAGTCGGTCAGCGTCACGCTGTACGAGCCGGCCGGGAGCGCCGGCACGGTGAACGTGCGCGAGGTCGGCCCGAGGAGCGTCGAGGAAACGTCGGCGCCCGAGAACTGGAGCCGGTCGGCCGCCTCGAACCCCTTGCCGCGGATCGTCACGAACACCAGCGTCCCTACCGCGGCGACGGAGGGCGTGTACGGCGCCGTGTCGAACGTCGGAGGAGTCTTGAAGGTGAACTCGAACGTCGAGTCCGCGACACCTCCGAACCTGTCGATCACGGTCACCCGCGCCGGTCCGGCCGGTGCGGCGGGTGTGCGGACGATCATCTCGGTCGCATCGACGAACGAGGTCACCGTGCCGGTCGCCGCACCGAACCTCACCGTCTGGCCCTGCTCGAAGAACTCCCCGCGGAGGTGGAGCGTCAGGCCGCCGCGCGTGCTGCCGACGCGGGCCGGCCGGCCCGAGTCGTCCACGAGGTCGGTCACCTTGATCGGCTGCAGGTAGAAGAAGTAGCCGTTGCGGACGGCGGCCTGTCCGTCGGGATTGACGACCGCGACGGGGACGAGCGTTCCCGGCACGCCCGACGGCACGGTCACGTCGAGGTGCGTGCCGTCCGGGGCGACCGAGACGACGCCGCCCTCCACGTCACCGAAGAAGACGCGCGGAGCGGGCGACACGGAGAAGTTCCGGCCGTCCACGCGCAGCACGAAGCCCGGCCGTCCGCGGACCGGATCGGGCGGAATGTCGAGGGAGGGCTCGTTCGCGTCGAGGGTGACGATCCGGCGGTTGACCGGGCGGCCCTGCGGCAGGACGGCGAACGTGACGTCGTACGTGGAGACGCCCTGCGGAGTGCGGACGCGGACCGAGTAGTCCCCGTCGCCCTTCGAGAGCGGCAGTCGGTGGATCGTCACGGTGCGCCGCTTCAGGTCGGTCGCGGCGGTTTCGATGGCCTGCTTTCCGTCGGCGGCGATGACCTCGGCGCCGCGGGTGTCGGTCATCGCCCGCAGTTCGACCGCGTTGCTCCGGTCCGTCCACGCGAGACGGAAGTCGAGGAGAGCGCCGTCGAGCCCGGGAAAGGTGTGGATCTTGAACTGAGGCTGGTCGTTGCCGAGGTGCTGGCGCCTGATCACGAGCGGGCGCGTCGCCTTCACGGAGAACGCAACCGTGTAGTCGCCCTCGGTCGAGCCCCCCCCGACGCGCACCGTCCAGCGTCCTGTGCGCGGGATGACGAAGCCCCGGAACACGGCGAACGTGCCGATGCGGGAGGTCTTGAGCGGCGGCGTCGCGTCGTTCCCGTCGGGATCGAGGAGGACGAGCGTAGGGCGCAGCGGGGAGTGGCGGGCGGCGGAGACCGTCACCGAGAGCGCCTCGCCCTGGCGCAGTGCCGTGACGTAGTCGTCGACGTCGGGGACGGCGTCCGGACTCTCGATGCGCGTCGCGTACCGGTTCTGGCCGAAGGCGGGCCCGCGCGGCGGCACGACGGGCGAGGCGTCTTCGCTCCGGCCGAAGCCCGCGAGTGCCGCGACGAGCGAAGCAGCGAGGATCGTCACCCGGAGGGCTCGCGGCATGGTGAGAGGCTAGTTCCTCGTGGCGCCGGGTCAATACGCCAGAGCGGCGGGAATCTCGATCGAGGCGAGCCTCGGCAACGACTGCACGCCCGGCCGCGGGAGACCGCCCGCCCCGCAACCGGACCGGCGGCGTCAGGCTCGACGCCGGTGACGAGGTCTCGCCTCGCGGTTGCTTCACCCGTCGCGCGGACGCAAACGGGCGTAGCGAAGCCGCGCCGGAAGCCGCCGAGCGCACGAGCACCATCGAAGGCCTGAGAAGGACCGCGAGGAAGCCGCGCCTCGCGGTCTCCTCGCGGTCCTTCAGCGCTTCCAGTCCTGCACCCGGAGGAACTCCGAGCCCGGACTCGTCGCCGGTGGGATCTCCGTCAGGATGAGGAGCGAGGGGTCCGCGCTCCCGGCGAGGTCGCCGAGGAGGATCTCGTTCGCTTCGCCGGTGTCCACCGACGCCGGCGCGAGGAAGCCCGCGTCGAAGGTGAACGTGAGGCCGGGTCCGTGCCTGAGGAGGCGCGTGCTCCGGACGAACGTCGTGCCGTCCTCGGCGCGCAGCGACTCGTTCGTGCCGATCAGGATGTCCGGGAGCCCGTCGCCGTCCACGTCGCCGATCCGCAGCGCTCCGCCGCGCAGGTCGTCGTCGAACGTCCCCGCGATCGGCACGGTGGGCAGGCTCGACGAGGAGACGTCGACGAAGCCCGTCGCGGCGCCGTCGTTGCGGAGGATGCGCAGCGCGCGCTCGCTGGAGTCAGGTGCCCCGAGGAATGCGCCGACCGGCTTCACGCAGACGATCACGAGGTCGGGGTCGTCGTCGGCGTCGAGGTCGGCGAGCGCGACGCGGCTCCCGTGCCAGTACTCGGGCGTCGCCGCGGGAGGCAGCCACGAGTCCGTCTGGTCCGCGAAGAACCCGTTCCCGTCGTTGACGAGGACGCGCGTCGCGACGAACGGCGTTGCGTAGCCGTAGCCGTATCCGGAACCGTAGGCCATGCCGCTTCCCGTCACGGTGTACGGGTCGTCCCACGTCAGCACGAGGTCGAGGTCGTCGTCGTCGTCGATGTCCCCGATCGCCACGTCGCGACCGTGGAACGCGGGCTGCGGCGTGCTGAGCGTCCCGGCGAGCGGCACGCGAGGGAACGTGACGTCGACGAACCCGCTCGAGCCCTGGTTGTCGAAGACGCGCATGGCGGGCGCGAAGTAGGAGTAGCCGTAGTAGGAGTAGTTCGTGGAGGCGGTGGTGCACACGTAGGCGCCGGGCGTGAAGGTGACGTACTGCGGCAGGATCATGACATAGCCCGTGCGGTAGTGATCGCCGACGGTGACGATCTCGTCGTCGCCGTCGCCATCGAGGTCGCCCAGCGCGATCGCCCGCGCGGAGCCGGACCCTGGCGAGCCCGGCCGGAACACGTCGAACGAGGAGCCGCTCCCGTCGGTACACGTGACCGCCGACGTCCGGACCGCGGGCGAGAGCGGACTGAACGAGAACGAGCCCGTGCCGCTGTTCGTGAACAGGCGCGCCTCGTTCAGGTACGTCGTGGCGTAGTAGTAGTAGTAGTAGCCGTAGTAATAGTACGTGTACGTCGTCGTCATGTAGGTCGGCACGCCGGCGATCACGATGTCGCGGCCGTTCGACGTGTCGAGGTCGCCGATCGCGACCGAGGCCGCGTGCCAGGCGTCGATCCCCTCGGGGTCGCCGAGCGCCGCGGGGAAGCGCGCGGCCGTCTGGTCCGCGAGCGCCCCGTTCGCGGCGAAGAAGATGCGCGCGAACTCCGAGCGCGAGCCGGGAGAGGTCCCGTCCGAGACGATGATGAGGTCGTCCGCGCGGCCGTCGCCGTCGAGGTCGTCGACGGCGCCCCTCAGCGCGGAGAAGTCGTCGATCGTCGTCCCGCCGGGCTGGCGGCTCGCCGTCGCGTCCTCGTAGCCCACGTAGCGGAGCACGTTCGACCTCGTCGACGACTGGCCGAGCGCGTCGGTCACTGTGAGCGAGGCGCTCCCGGCGGCCGCGGCTGGCGACGTGAACTCGAGCTGGGTCGGCGTGACGCTCGTGACGGTCCCCGCCGCGCCGCCGAGCGACACGACGTCGCCCGCGGCGAAGTCCGCCCCGGTGACGCGGATCGTCGTCCCTCCGCCCATCGCGATGTTCGCGGAATCGATGCGCGGCCCCGCGACGGCGGCCACCGTCGAGATCGACGGGGCCCCCTTCACCATGAAGTTCGGTCCCGTCGCCACGGCGTCGAAACGGTCGACGAGTTGCAGCGAGTAGCTCCCCGCGGCGAGCGCCGGCGAGACGAACGTCCGCCTCGACGTGCTCACGAACGTCGTGGCCACGCTCGCGCCGTCGATCAGGAGGCGGTCGCCCTGCTCGAAGTTGGCGCCTGAGATCGTGACGACCGTGCCGCCGGCGACGGCGCCGAAGGCCGGCGAGTACGGGCCGACCTGCAGCGAGAACGTCGGCAGCGACTTGTACTCGAAGAGGAACACGGCGTTGACGACGCGGTTGAATGCGTCCTCCACCGAGACGACGTTCGCGCCGACCGTGCCGATGGGCGTCAGGAGGTCGATCCCCGTCGCGGTCACCGCGCCCGCGATCGGCGCCGCGCGCGAACCGAACCGGACCGTCTGCACGACGTCGAGGCCCGTGCCGAGGAGGCGGACCGCACGCCCGCCGGCGGTCGATCCGCCGCGCACCGGGCTTCCCGATGCGTCGACGAGATCGACGATCGTCGGCAACGCAACGTAGTGGAAGTACGCGTCGCGCGCCGCGCCCTGGCCGTCGGCCCCGACGATCGCGACGGAGACGGTCGCGCCGTCCGGTGCGACCGGCGCCGTCACGTCGATGGACCTCCCGTCGGGGGCGACGATGACCGCCTCGCCCTGCGCGAGGCCGAAGTACACGGCCGGGGGCGGCGTCACCGGGAATCCGCTGCCTGTCACATGGACGCGTCCGGAGGAGACGCCGAGGATCGGCGACGTCCGCACCTCGAGGACGGGTTCGCCCGGCGCGAGAGGAACGACTTTCTTGTTCTTCGGACGGCCCTGCGGCGTGACCTTCAGCGAGAGCGAGTACGTGGCCTCGCCCGAATCGATGCCGAGGCGCAGCGTGAAGCGTCCGCTCGTCGCCGGCAGGACGAACTTGGAGAGAGTCGTCGTTCCGGGCTTCTCCGTCGCGGTCGCGCCGGGGAGTCCTACTCCCGCCGGATCGAGGACCGCGAGCACGCGGACCTGCGGCCCGGTCTTCGACGCCTTGACGACGGCGTCGACGAGCGATCCGGCGACCGCCTCGAAACTCACGTCCACGGTCAGCGGATCTGCGGCGCCGAGGTGCTGCTTCTTCAGCGAGAGCGGCGGTGCCGCGCCGACCGAGAACGCGATCGTGTAGGCGCCCTCGGTGCCGTTCGTCCCCGAGACGCGCACGCCCCAGCGGCCGGTCTTTGCCGGCGCGAACTGCTTCAACGTGATCTTGGCACCGGCCTTCGCGAGGACGACCGGGGGCGTCACGACCGCGCCGTCCGGATCGATCAGCGCGATCGCGGGGAGGAGCGTCGAGCCCTTGTTGGCAGCGACCGAGACCGTGAGCTTCTCGCCGGCGGCGAGCGAGGAGACGTAGTCGTCCTCGTCGGCGACGCCGTCCACCGACTGGATGGCCGTCGTGTAGCGGTTGGCGCCAAACGGCGGTCCGAAAGCATCGAGCGCGTGCGCGGAGACGGCGAACGCCGTCACCACGATCCCCATCGTCGCGAGTCTGCGGAACATGATGCGCCTCCCGCTTCGCCCCAACCGAGGGCCTCGGGCTGAGCGTCATGATACGCGCGGAAAACGGGTCGTGACGCAGGTCACGCCGCAAACTGTCCCGCCGATGGACGATTCCTCCCCCTCGCCGACCGGTGCCTACGCCTTCGTCGAGCGCGGCCACCTCCGCCAGTGGGCGCTGCGCGCGGTCCTTCCGCTCGCCGTCCTCACGACCAACGGAGCGGGTCTCCTCGACGTCGCGGCGCTCCCGCGTCACGACCTCCCGGGACTCTCGCCCGGGCTCGAGACGGGACTCCGGATCTCGGGCGGCGCGCTCGTCCTCGTCGCGGCGGCGTTGCGCATCGCGGCGAAGGGAGTGCTCGTCCGGAAGTCGACGCTGACGACGGGAGGCGTCTACGGCGTGGTGCGGCATCCGTTCTACCTCGCGAACGTCGTGGGGGCGCTCGGCACCCTGCTGATCGCGGGGCAACTAGGCGCCGTGATCGCCGCGATCTGGCTCGTCGCCGCCGCCCCTCTCTACGCCGCAACGATCGCCGGCGAGGAGCGGGCACTCGCAGCCCTCTATCCGAGCGAGTTCGCAGAGTACTCACGCGGGGTCCGCGCAATCCTGCCCGGACCGCCGCCGCGCGGCGGGCCGCCGGTGCGGGTGACGTGGACGAATCTCGTGACCGAGCGCGAGCCGCCGCGCCTCCTGCGATTCGTGGCCGGCGCCCTGATCGTCGTCGCCCTCACGCTCACGGGTCCCCTCGCGACTGCGGTGCTCGCCGCCGCGGGACTCGGGTTCGGGATCAGCTACCTCCTGCGATGAATCGTTGCGCCCGGCCGGATCCCAGGCTCTCCTCGCGCGCCGTGCGGCACGCCCTCGTCCTCGGACTCCTCGCGCTCGGCGCGTGCAAGATGCCCGGCGGCGCGCCGCTCTCCACCCCGGAGCGGGTCCTCGCGTTCCCCGAGGACTTCACGGTCGTCGACCTGACGCGGCCGCTCGACCGCGCCACGCCCTTCGTGCCGCACGCCGAGACGTTCCCGTTCGAGCGCGTCGAATTCAAGGGCCCGCGCGAGAACGGATGGCGCACGGGAGCGTACTCGGGCCTCGAGCACATGGGGACGCACGTCGCATCGCCGCTGGCCCGGCTGCCGGTCGGCTCGCCGGTCGAGAAGATCCCCGCGGCGCAACTCGTCGCGGCGCTCGTGATCCTCGACGTGCCCGCAACCGCCGTGAACGGCGGCGTCGTCACTGCCGACGACGTGCGGGCCGATGAGCGGTTGCACGGAGCGATCCCGGCGGGCGCGATCGTGGTGCTGCGGACGGGGCGCGGAGCGATGTCGTCCGCCGACCCGGAACTGCTCGGGAGGAAGCCGGACGGTTCGCTGTCCTTCCCCGGATGGGGCGACGACGCGGTCCGTTTCCTCGCCGTGGAGCGGCGCGTCCGCGCCATCGGGACAGACGCCCTCGCCGTCGATTCCGGGACGAACGCGCTGCTCGCGCCCGCGCAGTCGGCGGGAAGCGCCGTCGGGCTCTGGTTCGTGGCAGGACTCGCAGACCTCGCGCAGATTCCTCCGCGCGGCGCCACGATCGTCGTCGGCGTGCTGCCGGTCGCGGGAGCCGCCGGCGCCCCGGCGCGCGTGCTGGCGCTCGTGCCGGCGACGCGCTGACCGATGGCCGAGGACGAACCGTCCGGCTCGAAGATCGCCGCCGAGGTCGTCTGGTTCGCGGCGATCGTGGTCCTCGTCGGCGCGGCATTCGTGACGCTCCGCGTGCTGCGCGAGGGGCCCCGCGTGCTGAAGTACGATGTCAGGGAGCCGCGGTGAGCCCGGTCACCGACCGGGCGGCGCGCGCACCCGAACCTTCGCCGTACTGATCCGGAGGACGTCCTGATGCGGAAGGGAAGTCTCGGCGCGTGCGCCGCGGCCTTGTGCGCCGCCATGGCGGCGGGGTTCCTCGCGCCCGCGCAGAGCGACGTCGACCGCTGGAGCGAGGAGGCGCTGCGCACGCGCTTCCCCGATCCGGACACGGTGGCGCGCAAGGACGACGACCTCTTCGCCCCGAACTCCGAGTGCAAGGACTGCCACGAGGACCGGTTCAAGAGCCTCGCGTCGTCGTTCCACGAGACGCTCGTCAAGGCGAAGAAGGACGGCCCGCGCGGCTGCCAGGAGTGCCACGGACCGGGTCAGGCGCACGTCGATGACGAGGAGACGCCGATCCGCAACCCGAGCTTCACGGCGGACATCGTCGCCGCGGCTCCTTCCGCAGAGGCGCCGCCGAAGGAGGGCGAGACGCCGCGCGTCCACGCGACGGTGCCCGTCGCAGAGATGAACGCCGTCTGCCTCCGATGTCACATGGAGGTGCTGACGAAGCCCGTGCTCGAGCACCGCGACTGGCTCGCTCGGACGCGCGATCCGTCGGGCACGCGCTCCTGCGTCTCGTGCCATTCGATCCACCTCGACCGGTCGAAGCCCGCGTACGACCCGGCCGTCGGTCCGTTCACGACGATCGCGCAGAGCTCGGCGAAGGCCGAGTTCGTCGACCCGAAGCTCTGCACCGACTGCCACACGGAGTTCCATCCGCAGATGGCGCGGTCGGGCCACGCGTTCCTCCTGAAGGACGGCCCGGAGCACGCCTGCGGCGCCTGCCACGGCGCCGGGAGCCTCCACGCGCAGTCGGGCGGCGATCCGCTGAAGATCGTGATGCCGGCGAAGCAGAAACCCGTCGACGCCGACGCGTCGTGCAACGCCTGCCACACGAAGGGCCGCGCGACCGAGAAGTGGACGTGCGCCGAGCACGCGCGCCAGGGCGTCACCTGCATCACCTGCCACGACGCGAACGCACCGAAGGGGCGCACGCTCCGCGCGCCCGAGTTCAAGCTCTGCGGCGAGTGCCACATCGACGTGCAGGCGAAGTTCCGCATCCCCAACCGGCACCGCGTCGCCTCGGGACGCATGGAGTGCAGCGACTGCCACGACCCCCACGGCAACACCGACAAGATCCGCGACCGCGACGTCGCCGTGCGCGCGTGCGCCGCGTGCCACGCCGACAAGACCGGCCCCTTCCTCTACGACCACGGCATCAAGCGGACCGAGGGCTGCGTCGCCTGCCACGAACCGCACGGGTCGTCGAACCGCCGGATGCTCACGTACTCGCGCGTCAAGCCGCTCTGCATGCAGTGTCATCCCGAGACGCCGCACGACATCCGCAAGCGCGAGTACGACAACTGCATCTCGTGCCACACCGAGATCCACGGGAGCAACCTCCACAGGAAGTTCCTGAAGTGAGACGCGCCGACCTTCCGCGCCGATCCGCAGCGGCCGCCGCCTTCCTCGCAGCGTGCGCCGCCGTCGCCGTCGCGGACGACGCCGATCCCGCCGACAAGAAGGACGACAAGCCCACGTTCGAGGGCGAACTCCGCATCGGCTGGCGGCTGATGACGAACGAGGGCGACGGCCGCTACCCGCAGGACTGGGGGCTGAAGGACGGCCCGCGCATCTTCGAGCTGAACCTCCTCGGGACCGATCCGCGGCAGGACGCACCGATCGACGAGGTCGAGGTGAACGTCGCGGGCGTCGGCGATCCGAACACCGACTACCTCGTCGCCATCCGCAAGCGCGGGCTCTTCGACCTCTCGACCGGCTACCGCCGCGACGACTCCAGCTACCGCGCGTCGGGAGACCCCTTCCCGTACGAGACGATCCGTGAACGGACGTTCTTCCACGGACTCTGGACGCCGAACGGGAACCTCGCCGTGCGCGTCGCGTGGGACCGGTACACCCGCGACGGCGACGCGTATCTCGAGGTGTACGACGGTTTCACCTTCGAGAGCGAGGGCCAGCACCGCCGGTTCTCGACCGAGTCCGACCGGTTCACGTTCGGCGTCGACTACGCGATCGACGTGTTCCGGTTCGGCGTGACGGAGACGGTCGTGCTCGCCGACATCGACGACGTACGCCGCTCGAAGTCGCCGACGGACCCGTCGGCCGACCACCTCGACGCCGACTCGCGCGTCGCGAGCTACGCGACCACGGCGAAGGCGGGAGTCGTGCTCCTTGGCGGCGACCTCGACGCCTTCCTCTTCGTGACGCGGTCGTACACGCCCATGGACGAGCGCATGAGGGAGACCACCACCGACGACACGGGCGGCGAGTTCCTGTCCTCGAGCGACGGCCGTCTCGAGCGGCGCGCGCTCGACTGCCGGATCGAAACGTCGTGGCGGCCGCACCGCGACTGGGAGGTGGTGATCGCGGGCGAGAGCGACGACATCGTGGACGAGGAGCACGGGACGCACGTCGACGCAGGCGCCGCGCCGGAGCCGCAACCCATCGACACCCGCGTCACCGACCGGAGCCGGCGCTGGTCAGCCGACGTCACCTGGGACGCGAGCGACGCGTGGCGCTTCCGACTCGGCGAGCAGTACCTGCGCCAGGAGCTCTTCGTCCCGACCGACAGCCATTTCACGGTGCCGAACGCCGGCCAGCACAACCGCCCCACCGACTTCAACTCGACGAGCCTCCGCACGACAGCGGGCGCCGACTGGGAGGCGTCGAAGACGCTCTCGCTCTCGGCGCTCGTGCGGCTCACGTCGAACGACGAACCGCAGACGACGCCGCTCCCCGGCCAGTCGAACGAGTACTCGATGCGCGCGCGCTGGAAGCCGACGGACGAGCTCGCAGTCACCACCGTCGCGAAACGCGCGAGCCTTGCGAACTCCGGCGCGGTGCGACTTTACGAGATCGGCCACACGCCCGATCCGTCGCTCGGCGAGCACGCGGGCGAGTCGACGGACCTCGGTTCCGCCACGCGCACGACGAGCGTGTCGCAGAGCGCCGCGTACACGCACGGCCCCTGGACGGTGTCCGGAACGGCCACGTACCGGCGGTTCGACACGAGCTCCGACACGGTCTTCGGCCGGGAGGGTCCCCTCGTCTACGAGACGGTCGAGTTCGACGGCACCGACCTCACCGCGAACCTCGACGTGCGCTACGCCGTCACGAAGGAGGTCCGCGTGTTCGGGACAGCCACGCGCACGTCGAGCCGCGGCGACTACACCGCTCTCTGGACCGACATCACGGTCGGCGGCGAGTACGACGTGAGGAAGGACGTCACCCTCGGCCTCGCCGTCTCGACATGGCGACTGAACGAGAAGCACGGGGGCTCGGACGACTACGACACGTACGCTGCCGAGATGTCGGTAACGTACCGCTTCTGATGGCGCCCCTCTCCTGGCAGAAGCTCCGCGCGGCGCGGAACGTCGCGGCGTCGCGGTGGCCCTCACCGTTCGCGCTGCCGCTCGTGAAGCGACCATCCGACGTGCTCTACGCCGCGATGACCGGCCGCGAGCGCATCCTCGACGTCGGCTCCGGCGACGCGACGCGGCGCCAGCGGATCGCGGCGCGGTTCCCGGAGGCGAAGTACGTCTCGGTCGATCCCGACATCGAGGCGCGGGCCGACTTCGCCCGCGTCGAGGACGCGCCGGGCACGTTCGACTTGGGCGTGATGTTCGAGACGCTCGAGCACCTGCGCCCCGACGACGGCGTCGCGCTCCTCGCGTCGATCCGCGGAAGGCTCGCAGCCCGCGGACGCGTGTTCGTCTCCGTCCCCTCGATCCACACGCCCGGCCGCTTCCAGCGCGACTGCACGCACGTCACGCCGTGGGCCCACGACGAGCTCTGTGCCGCGCTGACGCTCGCCGGATTCGAGCCGCTCGCGCTCCACCGGACGTATCCGGGCGCCGCCGTGCCGCGGCTCTTGCGCCGCGCGGTGCTCGGTCCCATCGGGCACGCTTTCGGGATCGACTACGCGTACAGCATCGTCGCGACGGGAATCGCGGGTTGACGCACGATCCGCGAAACGGGACGAACGTCTCCTCCCCGCCCCCAACTAGACTGTCCCGCCCATGTCAGCGGACCACCAGCGCGACCACGTGCGTCTCCTCCTCGCGATCGCAATCCTCGGCGGCCTCGTGGCGGTCTCGGTGTGGATCCTCGCACCGTTCCTCCCCGCGCTGATCTGGGCCACGATGATCGTCGTCGCGACGTGGCGCACGATGCTGGCGGTGGAGGCGCGTGTCGGGCGGCGTCGGTGGCTCGCGACCGCCGTGATGACCACGGCGATGCTGCTCGCCTTCGTGATCCCGCTGACGCTCGCGATCACGACGATCGTGTCGAACGCCGACGTCATCACCGGCTGGGTGAAGTCCGCCCAGGCGGGCGCGACCGACGTGCCGCCCGAGTGGGTCGCCCGCATCCCCGTGATCGGCGGGAAGCTCGATTCGGGCTGGCGTGACCTCGCGGCGAACGGTGAGCTCGGCGCGAAGGTGGCGGCGGTCGCCGCCGTCATCGGGAAGTGGTTCCTCGACAAGGTCGGCGACCTCGGCGCGGTCCTGCTCCAGTTCCTCCTCACGGTCGCGATCGCGGCCATCCTCTACTCGAAGGGCGAGATCGCCGCCGCAGCGGTGGTTCGTTTCGCGCGCAAGATCGGCGGCGACCGCGGCGAGGCGTCGGTCGTTCTCGCGGGTCAGGCGATCCGCGGCGTGGCGCTCGGAGTCGTCGTCACCGCGGTCGTCCAGTCCGCCGTCGGCGGCATCGGGCTCGCGATCGCGGGCGTGCCGTACGCCACGGTGCTGACCGCGGTGATGTTCCTGCTGGCGCTGGCACAGATCGGCCCCCTCCCCGTGATGGCGGGCGCCACGATCTGGGTCTTCTGGCGCGGCGAGACGGGCTGGGGAATCTTCCTCGCCGTCTGGACGATCATCGACAGCACCATGGACAACGTGATCAGGCCGTTGCTGATCAAGCGGGGCGTGGACCTGCCGCTCCTCCTCATCCTCGTCGGAGTGATCGGCGGACTGATCGCGTTCGGCCTCGTCGGCATCTTCGTCGGGCCGGCGGTCCTCGCCGTGTGCTACCGGCTGCTCGATAGCTGGGTCGGCGAGACGCCGGGTCCGGTCGCCCCCGTCGACGATCCGACTCGCGCTCCGTGAGGCGCCGCCGCTGCGGCGCGATCGGCGCGGGCGTGCGGCTGGAGGCCCCCCCGGGCGGACTCGGGCACAAGCCCTCGTCAGGCCCCCGTCCCGGGACTTCACCTTCCAACGAGGAAGGCTCGCACCGGAGGGGTTTTCGTTTCCTCCGTGGAAAAGCACGGACCGTGCCAGCAAGTCGCAGGCTCGCGGCGCGGGCGCCGTCGCGGCGGATCGACACGCGGCCGGGCGGCGTGTGCGGGCGGGGCGACGCGGGCGGTCCCCGACGGCAGGAAATCCGGGCACGAGGCGGCGCTCACGTCTAGGTTCCCCGCCATGACGAAGACGCCGACGGACCCCTTCGCGCTGCGGATCTTCGAGCAGCTCCTGCGCCTGCGCGCGTCGAACTCGCTTCCCCTCGTGGAGAGCGCTCCCGGGCGCGGGATCTGGCGCTGGGGGTTCCGGGCCGCCGGCCAGCCGGTCTCGATCGACCTCGACACGACGGTGCTCTGCATCCGCGTCTACCACGATCGCGACGAGGTGGCGATGAGCTCCGTCCCACCAGGTCTCATGGACGTGCTGCTCGGGAAGAAGCCCGTCCCGGCGGAGATCTCGAAATCGACCGAGGCCGAGTGCATCGCAGAGATGCGCAAGATCGTCGCCGACTGGCGGCTCGACAACCCGCGCATCTACATGCGCGCGCCGGCGAC
>JANNHP010000136.1:0-8465 GCA_031404455.1 Planctomycetia bacterium
CGGTGTGCTGACGATGCTCGGCTGCAGCGGCGGGTGCTCTCCGATGCACCTCGACTGGTCGTCGGCCCGGGTGTCGAAGGACGGCGTCGATCTCCCTCACACGGCGAAGCTGCAGGTCGCGTCGCCGGAGAGGATCGTCCGCCTCGTCCTCGACCTCGAGTCCGCGACGATCGTCGTCGTCGGCGATACGACGGTCGCGGGCTTCGAGGCGGAGTACGAGGTCCGCGAGAAGACGCCCGGCGACGCGTCGCTCGCGGCCGCGCCGGACGGCGTCGAGGTGCGGAGCGCGGGCGGGTTCCCGGTGCTCGTCACGTCGGCGAGGCTGCGCGTGAACCCGGCGACGGTCGTGGACGTCTCGACGAACCTCGGCGGCGTGCGCGTGTCCGGGATCCGCGGCGCGGCACAGGTCACGGCGAAGACCGACGCGGGCAGCGTCGAACTGCGCGACCTCGCGGACGTGGCCGCAGTCGAGGCCACGTCGAACCTCGGCGAGGTGAGGATCGAGGAGGGCGCCGGTCTCGGGAGCGTCGCGCTCTCTACCTCGGCGGGTTCGGTCTCGGCGAAGGAGATCGCGAGTGCCGCGACCGTGACGCTGCGGACGGACCTCGGTTCGGTCCGGGTCGAGAACGTGACGGTGTCGGAGAGCCTCTCGTGCGCGACCGACGCGGGGAGCGTGAAGCTGGACGACGTCCGCGCGCCGCGCGCCGAGATCAGGTCGGACCTCGGCGGGATCACGGCGTCGCGCAGCACGTTCGGACACGTGAAGGCGCACACGAACCTCGGCAGCGTGAGACTCCGGTCCTGCACCTATGAGACGAAGGACCTCGGCAGCGACCTCGGCCGCGTCACCGACGAGAAGTAGCGGCACGTCGTTCGCGCTGCGACCGGCTCGAGCGTCCCGGACTAGACTGGGACGCAACCTTCCCGAGGAGCCTTCCCGTGGACAACGACGCACATCTGCACTTGCTCGTGAATCATTTTCCGATCATCGGGGCGTTCCTGGCCGCGCCCCTGCTCGTGCTCACGCTGATCTTCCGCAAGGAGCGCGGGCTCCTGCTCGCGTCGGTGTTCCTGCTCGTCGTCGTCGCGGTCAGCGGGTGGCTCTCGATCGAGACCGGCGAAGAGGCGATGGACATGCTCGACGCGCAGGAGAAGAAGAAGTGGTTCAGGACCTACGACGAGGGCGTGGACGACCTCGGCGAGCACGAGGAACGCGCCGAGAAGTCGATGTACGCCGCGGTCCCGACCGCGCTGCTCGGGCTCGTCCTCCTCGTCGCCGCGCACCGCCGTCCGCCCGAGAACCCGCTCCCGCGCCTCTGGATCGGCGTGCTCCTCGGCGGGGCCGCGGCGACCTGCGGGGCGATGGCGTGGACCGGTGACGCGGGCGGCAAGATCATGCACGCCGAGATCCGCGGCGACTCGGTGGACACCACGGTCAAGCCCGAGGACCGCGCACACGAGCGCGGACGCGACAGGTAGCGCAGGAAGGTCACGCCTGGGCGACGAGCGACAGCAGCCAGATCGCCACGCAGATGGCCGTGATCCCCGCGGCCATCGAGACGAACTGCTCCACGGATTTCCGCGCCACGCCGCGGAACGTCGTCGCGCGGCAGGCGCCCGTGACCATCCCGACCACGAGGCAGGCGATCAGGAAGTAGCCGATCTTGATCCAGGCCCTATCCACCGGAAGCCTCCGGCGTCGCGGGCGCGGGCGCGGGCTCGGCGGGAGGCGCCACCTCGGGCAGCACCGACGACGGCGCCGCGGGCACGGTCCCCGGCGCGTGCGCCGCCTGCCGCGATTCCGGATCGCCACGGCTGCAGCGCGACCACACGTCGGCGACCGCGACGATGTTGAGCAGGCACGCGATCCCGGTGAAGAGCTCGCCCGCGCTGCGGTCCGGCATGAACTCCCGGATCTCGACGTGGCGCGTGAGCAGCGCCGCTGCGCCCGTGAGCACGCCGCCGAACACGTGGACGGCCCAGAACCAGATCGGGTGACGCTCCCAGCTCACGTTCTCGAACCCCGTGAGCGACATCCCGAGCACGAAGGTCGGCAGGATCGCCGCGAACGTGAAGACTCCCGGCCAGAGGCGTCCGATCTTCAGGTGTCCGGCGCCCGGGACCAGCCACGCCAGGAGGACCGGCAGGTAGGGAGATGGGCGGTCCTCGGAGTCCATGGAGGCCGCGCAACCTATCGCACCAGGGGCCGGGTGCGTACATTCGGGCGGCGATGCACGTCACCCGCCTCCGCGTACGGTTCGACGAGGTGGACCAGATGAACGTGGTCCACCACCCGCGCTACCTCATCTACTTCGAGGTCGCCCGGACGCGCTGGCTGCGCGACCTCGGCGCGCCGTACCGCGACGTCGTCGGTTCGGGCACCCACCTCGCCGTGATCGAGGTGGGCGTCCGCTACCTGAAGCCCGCGCGCTACGACGAAGAGCTCACCGTGCTCACCCGCTGCACCGAGGCGGCTGGGGCGCGCGTCTGCCTCGAGTACGAGGTGCGCCGCGGAGAGGACCTGCTCGCGACCGGGTTCACCCGGCTCGGGTCGATCGACCCCTCCGGCCGGGCGAAGCGCATGCCCGACGGGCTGCGCGCCGTCTTCGAGGCCGCGCTCTGCGCGGACAAGTCCCCGCCGGCGGTGCCGTCCAAGACCGTCTGAGTCGTCCAAGTCGTCAGGAGGATCGATGAATCGCCAATTCGCCCTGCTCGCCCTGGCCCTCGCCGGATGCGTGACCGAGGACGCCTCGAAGTCGAAGGACACGAAGACGAAGTCGTCGCTCGAGACGAAGGCGAGCTCGGAGGACGCGAAAGAACGCGAACTGCGCCTCGCGAAGACGCTCATCGACCTCGACAAGCGCGTGGACCGCTTCGTGATGCTCTCCGCGCAGTCCGGCGACGAGGCGAAGCAGGAGCGGATCATCCTGAAGCCCGCGATCGCGGCGCAGGTCGCGACCTACGACAAGGAGCTCATCGCGATGGTCGCGGACGCTGAGAACCCTGAGCGCCGCCGGGTGGCCGCGAAGGCGCTGGCCTTCTCGCAGGATCCGGCGGCGGTGCCGGCGCTCGTGAAGACGCTCGAGGTGAAGGGCGACGTGCGCCTCCTGACCAACGCGACGTACGCGCTCGGACGCATCAGGAGCCCCGCGACCGACCCGGCGCCGCTCCTCGCCCTGCTCAGGGACGGCGACGCCGACGTCCGGAGCAACTCGCTCATGGCCCTCTGGCACGTCTTCGACGCGAAACGCGCCGTCGGCGCGAGCCCGCTCGATCCCGTCGCGCAGCGCGAGGCCATGCTCCTGCTCGAGCCCGCGCTCTTCGATCCCGCGGACCCCCTGATCCGCGCGCAGGCGGCGGCGGCCGTCGGGGCGCTCGGCGATCCCCGCGGCGTCGATCCCCTCCTCAACCTCCTGCGGGACGAGCACCCGCTCGTGCGGACCCAGACGGCGATCGCCCTCGGCAAGCTCGGCGACGACAAAGCCATCCCGGCGCTCATCGCGGTCATGGATTCGACGCCGACGGGCACGCCGAAGCGCGCCGTCGTCCTCAGCCTGACGGCGCTCCTCGAGAAGAAGGGAATCCGGGTTCCCGACAACCTCGGCGACGAGTCGCGGACGTGGAAACGCTTCGTGAAGGACGAGATCGACACGCCGCAGAAGTGAAGCGCGCTGCCGCGCGAGGCCGATGAGAAGGGAATGAGGCGGCAACTCGCGGCGGCTCTCGTCCTCGCTCTCGCGGCGCTCGCGCCGGCCGAGGACGTGCTCATCCTCGAGAACGGCCGCGAGGCGCGCGGGCGGATCGTGGAAGAGACCGAGGCCGGCGTGAAGCTCGACTTCGGCGGCGGGAAGATGTTCTACGCGCGCAAGCTCATCCGCGAGATCCGACGCGGCACCGAGGACGGCCCGGCCGAGAGCCCGCTCCCGCCCGGCGAGGTCGCCGACGTGCGCGAGGAGAGCGCCCTCCTCTACCAGGACGGCCGCCGCGTCGGCACGCGCATCTTCCGCGCCGCGAAGACGCGCGAGGGCTGGCGCTTCGAGGAGGAGGTCGTCTTCCTCGACGAGAAGGGCGTCCCCGAGATGCAGGTCCGCACCACGGAGCGCTCGGACCCTGAGTTCCAGCCGCTCGCCTTCCAGTTCCGCGAGGCCGCCGGGGATTCCGAGCACCGGATGGTCTCGGGCGAGGTGCGCGGCGGACGGCTCTACGTCACCGTCACCAAGGAAGGCGCGAAGACGCAGAGCGACGACGCCGTCCCGGCGGGCGCGCGGTTCCCGTTCGCGGCCCGCGAGATCTTCCTGCGCGACGCGAAGGCGCTCGCCGGCAAGCTCGAGGCGCCGGTGTTCGACACCCGCGACCAGCGCTGGAGGACCACGAACTACGCGGAGGCGGGGCGCAAGCGCGTCGACCAGAACGGCGCGACGTCCGACCTGCGCGTGATCGTGCGCCGCCGCGACGACGTGATGGAGCGGGAATGGGTCGACGACAAGCTCGTCGCCCACATGATCGAGATGAACGGCGAGACGCTCCGCGCGATCCGCAGTTCGCCCGACGTGATCGGCCGCGTGAAGCAGGGCGACACCGAGCGCGTGACCGGCAAGGACAGCTCAGCGCGCACACGCTACGTCGACCCCGAGGGCGGGTGGCGCATCGGCAAGCCCGACCCGTCGTGGACGTTCGAGGAGCCCGTGATCAAAGGCGCCGGGGCACTGCTCTCGGTCAGGAACGCCGCCGTTTTCGCGTCCGTGGACCTGCTGCGCGACCGCACGGCGCCTGCTGACACCACGGTCGAGCGCGCCGCCGAATCGCTGCAGCGTCTCTGCCGCGCGGTCGCGGAGGACTTCCACGTCGAGCGCGACGGCTACACCGGCGAGGGCCCGCAGCGCATCTACTGGCTCGAAGCGTCGGCGACCACGAAGGGCGAGAGGACGCGGACGCTCGCGCACGTCCTCGTCAGGAAGGGCAGGGTCTTCCGGCTCCTCGCCGCGTGCCCCGACAAGGAGTTCGAGACGCTGCGCCCGGACTTCGAACGCATCCTCGGTTCGTTCGTCGTCGAGTAATCTCCCCGCCATGCAGAAGCGACGACTCGGACGCGGCGGCCTCACGGTCTCGGCGATCGGCCTCGGGTGCATGGGGATGAGCGACTTCTACGGGCCGCGCGACGACGCGCAGTCCGTGGAGACCCTCCACCGCGCGCTCGAGCTCGGGATCGACTTCTTCGACACCGCCGACATGTACGGGCCCTTCACGAACGAGCGGCTCCTCGGCCGCGCTCTCGCCGGACGCCGAGACCGCGTCGTCATCGCCACGAAGTTCGGCAACGAGCGGCGCGAGGACGGCTCGTGGGTCGGCGTCAACGGCAAGCCCGAGTACGTCAGGAGCGCGTGCGACGCGTCGCTCTCGCGGCTCGGTGTCGGTCACATCGACCTCTACTACCAGCACCGCGTGGACAAGACCGTGCCGATCGAGGACACCGCCGGGGCGATGGCGGAGCTCGTCGCCGCGGGCAAGGTGCGCCACCTCGGGCTCTCCGAGGCGAGCGCCGCCACGATCCGCCGCGCGCACGCGGTCCATCCGATCGCCGCGCTGCAGACGGAGTACTCGGTGTGCGAACGCCACGTGGAGAAGGAGATCCTCCCCGCGTGCCGCGAACTCGGGATCGGGTTCGTCTCGTACAGCCCGCTCGGCCGTGCGCTCCTCACGGGGACCGTGAAGAAGGCCGCCGACTTCACGCCTTCTGACTCGCGGCGCGCGCGCTTCCCGCGGTTCGAGGGCGAGAACCTCGCGAAGAACCAGGCGATCGTCGATGCGCTGCGCCGCGTCGGCGAGCCGCACGGCGCGACGCCGGCGCAGGTCGCGCTGGCGTGGGTGCTCTCGCGCGGCGACGACGTCGTCCCCATCCCCGGGACGAGGCGCACGAGCTACCTCGAGCAGAACGCCGCCGCCGCGGAGCTCCGCCTGACGCCGGACGACCTCGCCGCCCTCGACACCGTCGGCCCCGCGAGCGGACGCCGCTACGCCGACATGGGGACGATCGACCCGTAGCGGTTCACTTCGGCGTCGCGATCTCGGGGTGGTTCCGCCGCAGTGTCTCGGCCTCTTCGGCGTACTTCTTCGCGAGCGACTCGTCATTCGCAGCGAGCGTTCGGCGGACGAACTCCGCGTGCGCGCGGGCGGGGTCCATCCGGCCGAGCGCGTGGATCATCGCGCGGCGGCGGTTCAACGGCTTCTCGCCGCGCTCCGGGGACGCGGCATCGACCGCGTCGAGGACGGCGCGAGCCGCGTCGAACGATTCGCGGTCGCCCGTCTCGGCGAGGGCGTACGCGGCCGAGACGCGGACGTCGAGGAGCGACGAGTCGGCGAGGTAGGTGCGCGTGAGGCGGCGTCCGTCGGCGCCGAGCTTCGGCAGTTCGCTGATCTCCTGAGGGATCCAGCCGTCGCGGACGAAGTCCTTCTCGCCGAGGCGCTTCTCGAAGACGGCGGCCACGGTCTCGGCAGCGGGCTCGAAGCCGAGCGTCCCGAGTCCGTACAGCGGACGCACGTCGTGCGCGATCGCGTAGGAAGCAAGGAACGCCTCGCCCGCGCCCTCGACGCGGTGCTTCGCGATCTCCTCGCAGACGAGGCCCGGCCGCGCGTGCGTCCGGACGAAGTCGAGCAGGGCGGCGACGTCGGCGGGATCGCGTTCGCCTTCCGAGCGGCCGAAGTGGAGCCGCACGAGATCCCACGCGGCACCGGCGGAGAGATCGGCGTCGGTCTCGCCGAGCTGAACCCGGAGCGCCGCGGCGGCCGCGTCGCGGTCGAGCCGCGATCGGGACGGGTCGAATGCCTCGCGGAACATCGCGTGCGCGATCCGCGCGCGGTCCTTCCCGGGCGGCGCCGCGTCGAGATGCTGCCGCAGGAACCGCCACGTCCCGTCGCCGAGTTGTTCGAGGATCACGCGTCGCGCGGGGCCCTCGTCCGAGCGCTCGTGATCGAACTGGTTCGTCGAGAGATACGGCAGGCACGCCTCGGCGATGCGCGGATCGCGGACCTTCGCGAGCGCCTCGATCGCCGCGTCGGCGAGTTCCCGGTGGCGGGGTCCGTGGTCGCGGAGGATCCGTAGCACCGGCTCGACGATGCGCGGGTCGGCCGAGGGGCCCGCGAGCTGCAGGTATCCCTGCATCCGCGACCTCCACTCGTCGCGCGCGTCGCGTTCCGCGGGCGCCGCCTCGGCGAGTCCCTCCAGCACCTTCTCGATGCCGCCCGGCGCTCCGGCGAGCGTCTCCGCCGCGCTCTCGTGACGCGACGCGCGGCCGCCGTACTCGGGCTTCTCGGGATCGGGCGGCGGGATCTCGCGCGCGGCCGCGAGTCCCTTCTCGCCCATGCGTCGGAGCGCTGCGGCGGCGGGGGAGTTGAGGCGCCGAGCGACGCGGACGAGGACGGCGATCGAGCGGTCGTCGCCGAGGACGCCGAGCGCGTGGATCGACACGAGCGAGTCGAAGAAGAGAGCCGACTCCTCGAGAACGGGCAGCCCCGCCGGCCCGACGTCCTTCGCGAGACCTTCGCCGCCCTTCTCGAAGTCCTCGGGCTGCGCGCCGAGGATGTGGAGCACCACGGGAACGTGGCGCGCCCGTGCGGCCTCGACCGCGCGTGCCGCCGCGGGGTCTGCGATCCACGCCGCGACCGCGTCGTGGAGGACGCGAGTGCGGACGTCGTCGCTGGCGACGTCCGGCGCGCGTCCCGCGCGGACGAGGTCGTCGCGAAGCGAGCGGTACTCGTCGCCGAGCGACTCGATCGCCTTCGCGGCGAGGATCGGCACGCCCGCCGCGTCGCCGCGCCGGGCGAGCGCGCGCGCGGCCGAGAGACGAACGCCGTCCGACGCGTCGCCGAGCAGGTCGGCGAGCGAGCGTTCGCCCCGCGTGACGGCGAGTGCCGCGCGGGCGAGCGGCGCGGCCTCGCCGTAGATCCGATCCACCTGCGTCCGTTCCTTCGCGCTTCCGCGCGCCACGATCCGCTCGAGGATCGTCTTCGCCTTCGGATCGTCGAGGACGAGGAGCAACGCTTCGACGCAGCGGGCGAGATCGTGCGGCGGGTCGTCGCTCGCGTACCGGTCGAGCACTTCGAGGGCGTCGCGCGGGCTCGTCGTCGCGAGCGCGACGAGCGCGTCGGCTCCTTGGCCCCTGGCGACGGGCGAGAGGAGCACTTCGCGGACGACGGAGCACCCGAGCTGACCCCCGTCGCGTGCCGCGCGGACGAGATCCCGCGTCGCGCCGATCGCCGCTGCGCGTTCGAGGACGAGTGGGGCCGAGCCGTCGGGGTGGTTCCAGGCGTTCCAGAACTCGGACCGTCCGGCCCGCACGAGCTCCGCCGGATCGGTCTCGGCGTTCACGTGGACGACGCCGCGGAGGCTCTCCTTCCCGAGCGGGGCGTAGATCGCCGCCGCGGCCGCCGCGTTCGCCATCTCCCAGACGACGCCTTCGAGCCGCGCA
>JANNHP010000137.1:0-7015 GCA_031404455.1 Planctomycetia bacterium
GTTACCGCGGAACACGTCCACGAGGAACACGCGCCCGTTCCTGTGGAGCGTCTGCGCCACCCAGATCGTCAGGAGGGCCGAGAGACCCACGTAGACGAGGTACGTCACGACCTTCGGGTCCTGGAACATCGCGCTCTCCGATCCCGGGCGTGCGCCCGACTTGAACGCGTTCAAGATACCCCGTCGCGGGCGCCGCGCAAGGGACATTTTGAACGCGTTCAAGATAGTTGGGCGAAGGGATCAGCGGGCAGCCGCGAGCGCCCCGAGGGCCCGGAGTTGCGCGCGGTTCAGCCGGATGGACGGTCTCGCCCGGCGGACGAACTCGACGGCCGCCGCCGCGTCCGGAACGAGCCCCCGAGCGAGCACGACCGCGGCGACGATCGTCGCGGAGCGGCCGTTGCCTGCGGCGCAATGGACGTACACTTCGCCGCGCCGCGCATCGATCCACTCGACGGCGCGCGCGAGCGTCGCGGCGTCGGGAGCGGTTGCGTCGAGGAGCGGGACGCACAGGTACTCGCGGCCCTCGACGCCGGGGGACACCGGGAACTCGCTCGTCATGTCGACGACGGCCGTAACGGACGCGGGGAGTTCGCCGCCTAGCGGACGCCGCCCGAGCCGGAGGCCCGGCGCGATCTCGTGCCCGAACCGCCCGCGCCGAGCGCGCAGGCGCCACACCGTCCACATCACGGCGAGGAACGGCAGCAGCACCGCCACGTGCGCGACGCGGACCCGCCCGTCTTCCCGCTTGCCGAACACGCGCGGCCCGGCGCCCGCGTAGCCCGCCGCGACGACACTCCACGAGATCCCGCTCCAGAGGAGCAGCACGCCGCCGGCGCCGCCGAGCTCCGAGCCCCACGCCGCCTGGAGTACGCCGAACACCGCGAACGTCAGCGCGTACCTCACGCCCCGACCGCGAACCCCTCGGCCTCGGCCATCGCGTCGAACTTCGCCACGACGCGGTCGCGCAGCGCGCCGAAGAACTCTTCCGTGTTGAAGTGGGGAAGCTCGATCTGCGGGTACTCGCGGTGGACCTCGGCGGGCATGACGTAGTCCTCGCGGCGGAAGCCGTTCGTGCGCTCCATGCGCCAGCCGCGGAGATACGTGCGCATCACCACGCGCTTCAGGTCGTCCGCGGTGAGATCGAGCCCCGAGATGGCGTTGATCGCGGGCGCGATCGCGTCGTCCGGGAGTCCCGTGAACTTGCAGCCGCCGAGGATGTCGTCGCGGATCATCGTCGGCCCGCGGCGCGTGATGGCGTCCACCCAGTAGTCGAGGCCGGTCTCCTTCTCGTAGACGAGCAGGAGATACGTGCGCATCGACATGTGCCCGCCCGCGAGCGCGAACGGATAGCCGGGGTTCGTCTGCGGCAGGTACGCCGGGAACTCCATGCCCTTGCAGTGCATGGCGTAGCCGGGTTCTCCGAGGTGCTCGGCGAGTCGCTTCGTGCCGCGGCCGAGGAGTTCGAGACGGCCCGCGGCGATCTCAAGGACGAGGCGTTTCGCGCCCTCCACGTCGCCGAACGTGACGCCTCCCGCGATCGCCTTCCCGTCCGTCGCGTGGCGGCGGTTGTACTCCATCACGTACGAGAGCGTGACGCCGCACGAGATGGAGTCCATGCCGAGTTCGTCGACGAGTTCCACGAGGTCGAGCGCCGACTCGATGTCGAAGATGCCGAGGTTCGACGAGAGGAGGTTGAGCGGTTCGAAGTCGAGCTTCGCGCGGAAGCGGCCGGCCTTGCCGTCCTCCGCCTTGTCGTAGACGTTCTTGTGGCATCGGATCCCGCAGCGGTAGCACGCCTCGTCCTTGACGACGTGCGTGTGCTCCACGTTCTCGCGGTAGAGCGGCACCGACGCGTCGCCGCCCGTCGGGACGAAGTTCATCTCCGGCATCGCGTGCACGGGATTGAGCGCCGTGTAGTTCGCCCACGTGCCGCCGCCGCCGCCCGACTTCGCCTCGCGGAAGCGGGAGGAGCCCTTGCCGCGCGCGACCTCCATGTTGATGTCTTTCAACGCTGCGGGCTGCGGCGCGGGCGGCGGGTCGGGGCAGTCGGCCGCGATCGCGAGGAGGTTCTTCGATCCCATCACGCCGCCGATTCCGCCGCGTCCGCAGAAGCGCATCTTCGGGTCGCCCGACTTCAACTGGTTCTCGGTGGAGAGGCCGATCGCGGCGTAGCGCACGGAGGCGAAGTTCTCGCCCGCCGGTCCGAGCGCCGCGAAGTGCGCGTTCGGGAAGCGCGCGTGGAGCGCCTGGATCTTCGCGTTGATCTTCTTCCCCGCGAGGTCGGCGCCGTCTTCGAAGAGGAACTTCGCGCCGTCGCCGTCCTTCACCACGCGGAGCAGCGTCGGCTTCTCGCAGCGTCCGGTGAAGACGACCTCCTCGATGCCCATCTGACGGAGCTTCGTCCCGAACTTGCAGCTTCCCGCGGTCCAGAGCGGCGACGGGCGTCCGTCGGGCGACGACTTGAGCGGCGACCACGCGTGGAAGAACGTGCGCAGTCCCGTCATGAACGGCGTGCCCGAGAGGATGCCGAGGTTCAGGACGAGCGCGGCGCGCGGGTCGTACGCGTCGGCGACGGGCCGCGTCTCCAGCAGTTTGAACGCCCGCGCGATGCCGCCGAGCGCGTCCTCGAGATCCGCGCACGCCGCACGCTCGTGTTGCACGGTCCGCGTCGTCAGGTCCACCCAGTACCGGGACACGACGATGTCGGTCGGTCTCATGGGGCGGGAGTCTAACGGGATGCGATGCCCGGCCGGGTCGGCGATCTCCCAACGCCTCCTTCAGAACCGGTGCGTCTCCCGCGCCGCGAGCGCCGCGGTCACGAGGGCGTCGATGTCGAGCCCCGACTCGCAGTCGCGCAGCGACTGGACGGTCGCCGCCGTCGCGGGGTGCTTCGCGACCATCAGCCCGCAGCAGTCCTCGCCCGCGCGGATCGAGACCTCGTACGTGCCGATGCGCTGTGCCACGCCGACCGTGTCCATCTTGTTCGCGCCGATGAGCGGCGTGAGGACGGGCGGTTCGGCCGCGTCGTAGACGGCCGCGAGGTTCGGCAGCGTCTGCGACGCGACCTGGCCCACGGCGTCGCCGACGATCGTCGCGAGCGCCTGCTCCTCGCGGCGGACGACGTTCGCGACGCGCAGCATCGCGCGGCGGTAGAGGAGCATGCGCAGGTCCGCGGGCGACGCGGCGACGATCGCCTGCTGGATGTCCTCGAACGGCACGAGGTGGAGCGTCATGAAACCCTGGTGCCGCGCGAGCGCGCGCCCGAGGTCGAGGATCTTCTCGCGCACGCCCTCGCCCGAGAACGAGCGGTTCCAGAGGTGGAGGCCGACGACCTCGCAGCCCCGCACCATCATCCGCCACGCCGCGACCGGCGAGTCGATGCCGCCCGACATCAGCGCCACGGCTTTGCCCGCCGTGCCCGTCGGCAGTCCGCCCGGGCCGAAGCGCTTCGCGTCGTGGACGTAGCCCGCCTTCGTGTCCACCTCGATGCGGTACTCGGAATCGGGATGGTGGACGTCCACCGGCCGCGCCGTCGCCTCGATGACGGCCGCGCCGATCTCGCGATTGAGCCGCATGCTGTCGAACGGCAGGTTCTTCTCCGAGCGCCGCGCGTGGATCTTGAACGAGCCCTTGCGCCGCTTCGCGAGCTCGACCGTCGCGTCGCGGAGCGCCTCGAGCGTCGGCTCCGTCCGCACCGCGGGCGTCACCCACTCGACGCCTGGCGTGCGCGCCACTGCGTCGAGGACGGCGTCGTGCGACTCCTGCGCGATCCCCGCGAGTGGGAAGACGATGCGCCCCGACTCGCGCCGCGGGTCGATCACGCCCCACGGGCGCACGATCCGCGCCACGCCGCGGACGAGTGCCTTCTCGAAGAAGGACCGGTTGCCGGACTTGGTGCCGATCTCTCCGTAGTGCAGGACGACGTGGTCGTACATGGGCCCGAGATGATCCACGGCGGGCGGGCCGCGTCTCCAAGGACGACGACCGGTGGCGGAACATTCGTTCCTCGTGACGAGTGGAGCCGGCCGTGACTCCCGGCCTGCCGGAGCCTGCGATCCTCGCCGAAATCCGATCGCGCCCCTCGCGCCGGACGGTCCATCGGGTAAGCTCCCGCCGATGCGCCGCCTCGTCCTCACCGTCACGCTCGCCCTCGCCGCGTTCGCGGCGCCGGCGCTGACGGGCGACGAGCCGATTCCGGCGATGCGGGTCGCCTCGCAGACGGAGCCCGTGGCGACCGGCGGCGCGCTGCCGCCGGAACTGCGCGTCACGCCCGTCTCGCTCGGCGCCGCGGCACCCGCCGATCCGGTGCCGCTCGCGTCGTTCGGCGGGGACACCGAGAAGCCGCTCGTCGTCCTCTTCTGGTCGTCGCGCTGCCCGGTCTGCCGCCGGTACGGCCCCGTGCTGAAGTCGCTCGCGAAGGACTACGAGGGCCGCGCGCGCGTCGCCGTCGTCTTCCCGAACGCCACCGAGACCGCGGCCGACATCGCGACCTGGCTCGACGCCACCGGCGCGACGGGCGCGCTCGCGCTCGACCCGAAGCGCGAGGCGGCGAGTGCCCTCGGCGCGACCGTCACGCCGACCGTGCTCGTCTTCGACGCCGCGGGCACGCTGAAGTACCGCGGCCCGATCGACGACGACCGCCGCGCGCGCCGCCGCGACACCACGGACCTCCTGCGCGTCGCGCTCGAGTCGGTGCTCGCGGGCAAGCCCGTCGAGAACCCCGAGCCGCGCGCGTTCGGCTCGTCAGTTCGGGGCCGTCCGGCCGATCGTCGGTAACCTCCGCGCTCCCTCGAACCCGGAGTACGACGTGTCCCAGACGAAGATCGGCTACCTCATCCTCTGCGACGGCCACGCGAAGGTCGGCGGGAAGGACTGCATTCTCGGCGTCTTCAACCGCATCTTCGTGCAGCGCTTCACCGCGCAGCACGAGCAGTGCTTCCTAGCGTTCGAGCTCTGGACGGCGCCCGGCAAGCACGAGCTCAAGGTCAAGATCGTGGACACCGACGGCAAGGACCTCGTCCCCGAGCTCGGCCCGCTCGAGATGCAGGTGTCGCCCGTCGGCCAGGGCTCCGGCGCCATCCAGCTCCGCGGCCTGCCTCTGCCGAAGCAGGGCATCTACAGCTTCATCATGAGCGTGGACGGCGAGCAGATCGGGGCTCGGGACCTGTTCGTGGAGACGGTTCCGGCGCCGCCGCGGCAGTAGGCGATAGGCGATATGCGGTGCCAGGAACGAGTCGTCGGCGAGCGGCGCGGTCGAACTCGCGGTGACGGTACTTCGCCGACGACTCGTTCCTGGCACCGTGTATCGCGAATCTCACCGTGGAGGTCTCGATGAGGATCGTCCGGCTCGCCGCGATGGTCGTTCTCGCCTTCGCTCCGGCCGTGGGCGCCGACGCCGCGGACGACAAGTTCACGAAGGCGCTCGAAGCCGCGATGGCGGCGGACGGCCGCGGTGAGACGATGAAGGCCGCGGCGCTGTACGGCGAGGCCGTTGCGATCACTCACGCCGCGGAGGACATCGAGGCCGAGCAGAAGGCCGCCGACGCGCTCGTGACGTTCGCCGACGCCGTCAGCCGTCGGCTCGCAGCGAATGCGGGGAAGAAGCCGCCCGATCCGACGCTCGGGACCGTCCTCGCCGCAGTGCTCGCGAAGCTCGATCCGGCTCGCCCGGGCGCGTACGTCTCGGCGCCGGTGCTCGCACGCAACCTGCTGTGCCTCGCTACCGAAGAGGGAGAGTTCCGGGGCGTCGCCGACGTTGCGAAGGTGACCGCGGCACACCGCACGAAGGCGGGGTCGGGGCGTGCGGCGCCGGTCGTCGCGAAGTACGGGGACGGGTTGACGTCCGTCGGAGCGGGCGCTTTCGAGGCGGGGGGTGCGACGCTGGACGCGGTGACGGCGGAAGCGGTGAAGGGCCACTGGCTCGACCTCGCGGCCCATGCGGGTACTGAAGCCGCCGCGGCGTGGGTTCGGGCCGGCAAGCCGGAGAAGGCGGTCGCGACGGTGACCGCCGTCGCCACCGCGATCGAAGCAGGCGATTCGCCAAGTCGACGGTCGCAGGACTGGTCCCGTTTCGCGGCGAAGCGCCTCGCCGACGCGCCCGCGCCGGTCAGGAAGCCGCTCGAGGATCTTGTCGCGAAGAGCGCGGGACAGGGCGATCAGAGCTCCGGCGGATCCGCTGCTGGCGGCAGTCCCACCGCCCGCGGCGCCTCGACGGTCGCCCGAATGCTCTCCCACCTCGCGAAGGGCCGGCCGTTCGTGTCCGTGCAGTGCTCGGCCAAGGGGTGGACGGTCGGCTGGATGACGAAGAAGAGCGAACCCGAATCAGCCGCGTTCGATTCGTCAGGCAAGTGCGTGGACGAAGGCGGCATCACGCTTGCCCTGAGCGACCGATCCGTGGCGCTTCGGGCGATCGACTATGCGGGCACGGCTGGGCAGATAGGCGACGGCCGGCCGTCGATCGCCCGTGCGTTCTACCTCATCGACGAAGGCGAGACGTGGAGCGTGGCGTCGGACGGCGTCGTGTCGATCACGGCGAAGAAGTAGTCGGCGCTCACCTCGCGACCAGCACCCGCCCGCCCTCCACCTTCACCGCCCGGACCGTCGCCGACGGCGCCCCGGTGTAGAGACGGCACTCGCCGGTCGCGGCGTCGAAGCGGAAGCCGCGACATACCGTTCCAGGATTCAGTCGTCGGGTTCGCTATCCGGGGCACTGTCAACTTCCGCGGTTTCTCTCCGAGCCTCTTGCCGGGAAGTCTCTGAACCCTACCGGAACCCGTTGGATCTCACAGCGTCCCCGCCAGTCCCCTCACCGCGCCACCAGCACCCGCCCGCCCTCGACCTTGACGGCCCGGACCGTCGCGGACGGCGCGCCGGTGTAGAGCCGGCACTCGCCGGTCGCGGCGTCGAATCGGAAGCCGTGCCAGGAGCAGACGACCTCGCCGTCCTTGCAGACGCCCACCGAGAGAGGCGCCCCGGCGTGCGGGCAGCCGTCTTCGAAGGCGACGATCGTGGCGCC
>JANNHP010000138.1:0-11132 GCA_031404455.1 Planctomycetia bacterium
TCGGCGGGCGTCCCGACCCGGTCGCGGCGCTCGCGGAACTCCCCGCAGCCGAGCGCGACGGCAAGACCGTGTTCGTCCGCTTCGCGCAGGCGCTCCTCGCCGAGGACCTGAACAAGCTCGACGCCGTCTTCGACCCGGAGGCGTGCGCGCGGCCCGGCGAGGCGCCGCAGATGCAGCGCGACCGGCGCAAGGCGCTCCTCGACCGCTACCGCGCGCTCGTCGAGAAGAACGACCTGAAGTCGCTGAGATTCGAGGACGTGATCGACGTCCCGCGCTCGCGCGTCTTCACGAAGGAGGGCGCCACGTCCGCGGCGCTCACCGGGTTCGGCTCCGAGGTCCGCGACATGGCCCTTCGCCTCGCCGACGGCGAGATGCTGGTCGTCGGCCGCACCACGGCCCCGAAGCTCGGCGACGTGCAGGTGCTCGCGCGCGAGGTCGTGATGCGCGTGAAGAAGACCGGCGAGACCTGGCGGATCGTCGAGATCCTCTCCTAGGAGCGTGTCCGGCGACGACCGTCGCAAGTGCGTGGGGTTGTCTCGGACACGCTCCTAGCTCTCCATCGACGCGAGCGACGTCGAGAGCGCGTCGAGGCGCGTGAAGCTCGCCTTCGGGAAGCGGCGTTGCGCCTCGGTGAGCGCCGCGGGCGTGCCGCCGGCGAAGAGGATCGCGGCGCCCGCGACCTGGGCGTCGGCGCCGATCCGCGCCGCGAGGTCGAGCGCGCGCTGCGGCGACGTCTCCGTGCAGACGACGAACACCTCGGGCGTGAACACGGGCAGCGGCGGTGCCGAGACGGCCGTCACCTCGTGACCGTCCTCGCGGAGCGACTCGGCGAGTTCGTCGCGCTTCGCGGGGTCGAGGTGGAGGACGAGGATCTTCATGCGGGCGTGAACGCTACTGCACGGGAGTCAGCGACCGCGCGATTCGGAAGGCGGCCGCGTCGTCCTCCGCGACTCCGTCCGGGGCGATGGGAACGAGGACGAGCGCGAAGGCGGTCCCCCTGCGGAACGTGCGCAGCCGGAATCCGGCGCCGGACTCGTCCGTGTATTCGGCCGTCTCGTACGCGAGTCCGTCGCCGGTCGCGGTCGCATCCCTGGCTACGGGACCCTTGGCGAAGAGGCGGCGGACCTCGTCCGAGTCGGGGAGGACGAGCGCGGGCAGCGGCCGATCGGGCTCCGCGCCGAGATGCACCGCGAAGTCGATGGGCGGCCGGCGCGCGACGATCGCGCCCTTCGCCGGCGTTTCGCGGAGCCACGCCGGGATCTCGCAGCGCGCCCCGGGCGCCGTCAGCGTGCGCTCGCCCCGCCACTCGCCCATCCGCGCGACCGTCACCCAGACCGACTCGATCATCACGGCGCAGAGTCCGATCGCGGCGACGCGGCGCATCACCGCGTGCGCGCGCCGCTCGCCGTCCGTGGGGAGCAGCAGGGAGCCGAGCGCCGCTCCCGCGAGGAACCCGCCCGCGTGCGCGGCGTTGTCGATCGCGTCGATCTCGACGATTCCCACCGCGAGGGTCGCGAGAACGGTGATGCCGAGGGCGGCGAGCCACCGGCGCCGCTCCGTCGCGCCGAAGAGGGCGGGACGGCGGAGCACGAGCACGCCGAGGGCGCCGATCAGTCCCATCCCGGCGCCGCTCGCCCCGACTCCGAGACCGGTGTCCGCGACGAAGGCACTCGCCGCCGACGCGGCGAAGCCGGAGCCGAGGTAGACGATCGCGGTGCGCGCCCATCCGCTGCGCGTCTCGTACGGCACGCCGACGAACAGGATCGCGCCGAGGTTCATCCCGAGGTGCACCCAGCCGCCGTGGAGGAGCATCGTGGCGCCGAGACGCCACCACTCGCCCTCGTCGCGGATGAGCGGGGCGGAGAGGGCACCCGCCGAGACGAGCGAGATGGATTCGGTGCCGAGCCCCAGGAACACCGCGATGCTCGCGACCGCCGTCAGCACCGCGGCGACGAGAGTCGCGGGCGCGCGGCGGCGCAGCGGCACGGCGCCGGCGAGCGACCGCTCGGACAGCGAGGTCGTCTCGAGTCCGTCGAGCGCCCCGGGATCGACGCCCCCGGCGCGGGCCACGACCAGCGCGCCCGCGCCGCATCGGGAGAGCCCCGCTTCGGCGTCCGCGCGCAGACTGCCCCGGCCCCGCGACCGGGCCGCGGCGTAGCCCGCCGCCGCGGACTTCGCGTCGCCGCGCGCCTCGTGGGAGCGGGCGGCGGCGAACTCCGCGGTCCCCGGCGGCCCCGCCATCAGCGGGAGCTTCCGGGCGACGGCCTCCGCGAGGAACTCCGTCCGTCCGGCGGCCGCGAGGAGGCAGCGCCGCGCCGCAGCGCGCGTCGACGCGGGTGCGTCCTCGCGCAGTTCGAGATCGAGGCAGGCGCGCGTCGCGCGGCCGAGATCGCCGGTGTCCGACGCCGCACGGACCTCGAGCGCGAGGAGCACGGCCGACGTCGCCCTCGCCGACGCGAGGAGGGCGAGGACCTCGTCCCACCGCCGCCGCGACGCGGCGGGCAGCACGCGCACGAGCATCTCGCCGCCGAGTTCCGGCGGGATGCCGACCGTTCGAGACACCCGCTCGAGACGACGTCGGCAGCCCGCGTCGTCGCCCCGCTCCGCGGCCGCCATCGCGCCGTAGAGAGCCGCCTCGCGGCGCAGCGGCTCCGGCATGCCGAGCAGCGCCGCGCCCGTCGTCGCGGTCGCAGAGGCGAAGCCGTAGCGGCGCGACCGCGCGGCGCGGCGGGCCGCCTCGAGCAGGGCGCTCGGCGCGATCGCCACCGCGAGGAACGCCGAGAACGAGGGCCACGCCACCGCCCTCGTCCAGCCGGGGATCGCCACTCCCGCCGAGGCCACGGCGAGCAGCACCCCGAGCTCGATCATGTAGACGCGGAACGCGAACGCCCGCCGGTGGAGCAGTTGGGCGAGCCCGATCACGGCGCCGAGCGCCACGGTGTAGAGGAGGAGGCGGGCTTCTACGTCCACGCGAGGCGGTTCAGCGGGTGCGGTCCGGCTTGCACTCGAGGCAGGGCTGGTATCCGAAGTCGAGCGCCTGGAACGACGTCGCGTACTGACGCCGGCGATCGGGGGGGACGTCCTTCATCTGCGGGCAGCCCGGCAGGTGGTAGAGGCGCGTCGCCGCGTCGCCGAGGTACTCCTTCGGAGCCGCCCCGACGAAGCCCGGCGCGCCGCCCGCCGACATGATCTCCTTCGGGACGAGGTTCAGGATCGCGTTGCGGATCTTCTCGAGCTCCGGGACGGACAGCGAGACGGACTCCACGCGGTGGTCCGTGCCGTCGGCGACGACGTAGTACACCTGCGTCCCCTGCTTCGGCTCCCGGCCCTCGCCGCTCGACGGATAGCGCTCGTCCATCTCGTCGAACTTCTGCTCCGCGACCACGCGCCAGAGGCCCACGACCTGGTCCTCGGAGATCTCGAACGCTCCCGCGAGTTGCTTGCGCCGCGGCAGGCGGACGACCACGTCGTAGGTCGCGCGGCCCGTGCGCTCGAAGACGATCTCGAAGTCGGTCGGCGGTTCGATGAGGTCGCGCACCTTGACACCGAGCTTGAAGTCCTCGGGCGGAGTCTGCGCCTGGGTCGAGAACTTCTTCGGCCCCATCAGCCCCGTCAGCTTCCCGATTCCGTAGTAGAGGGCGCAGCCTGGGGTTGCGGTGAGGAGGCCGAGGAGGAGGAGCAACGCCGGAAGTCTCGTTCGCATCCGCAAAGCATCGGTCCCGGCCTCGCGACGGCCAACGATTCGTTCCGCGGCGGCGCGTCACCCCACCCGTCCCCCCACCGTCCCCACCACCGGGTAACGTCTCCCCCATGCGGACCCGTGCCGAGCTCGAAGCGATCGAGGACCGCGTCCTCGTCCCGTACGCCATGCGCAGCGCCGAGTCGCTCGGACGGGAGCATGCGGAGTCCGAGCACGCGTACCGCACGGTCTACCAGCGCGACCGCGACCGGATCATCCACTGCGCCGCCTTCCGCAGGCTCGAGTACAAGACGCAGGTCTTCGTCAACACCGAGGGCGACTACTACCGCACGCGCCTCACCCACACGATCGAGGTGGCACAGATCGCGCGGACGATCGCCCGGGCGCTCGGTCTCAACGAGGACCTCACCGAGGCGCTCGCGCTCGTCCACGACCTCGGCCACGGCCCCTTCGGTCACGCGGGCGAGCACGCGCTCGCACAGTGCATGAAGGAACTCGATCCCGACGGCGGCGGCTTCGAGCACAACCTCCAGGGACTCAGGATCGTCGAGAGGCTCGAGGTGCGCTATCCGTCCTTCCGCGGGCTGAACCTTTCGTTCGAGACGCGGGAAGGCATGGCGAAGCACGGCGATTACCTGAAGAAGGGCTCGGCCGCGCGGTTCCACCCCGAGCAGCGTCCCTTCCTCGAGGCGCTCGTCGCCGACACCGCCGACCGTCTCGCCTACAACCACCACGACCTCGACGACGGCCTCACGTCGGGCATCGTCACCGAGCGCGACGTGCGGGAGCTTCCGCACATCGATGCGGCGTTCGCCGCCGTGGACGCCGAGACGCCCGGACTCGCCCAGCGCGTCCGCATCAACCAGGCCTTCATCCACCTGATGAACGCGTCGGTCAGCGACCTCGTCTCGGCCACGTCCGACCGCCTCGCCGCGTCGAAGGCGAGGAGCGTCGCCGACGTGCGCGCGGCGAAGGATCCGCTCGTCGGTTTCTCCCCCGCCGGTGCTGCGCGCCACGACGAGATGCACCGCTGGCTCTTCGCGCGCTTCTACAGCCACTGGAAGGTGGCGCGCATGCAGGAGACCGCGAAGCGCTTCCTCCGCACCGTGTTCCAGTCCTACGTCGACAACCCGCGCACGCTGCCCCCCGAGGTCGCCGAGCGCTGCGAGAGCGAGGGCCTCCACCGGGCCGTCTGCGACATGGTCGCGTCGATGACCGACCGCGAGCTCCACGGCGAGTACCGCCGCATCGCGCTGCCCTGAATCGAAAGCCCCCGCGACGTTCGCGCCGCGGGGGCCTCGAGGTCAGGTGGCTCTGAGAGAGAGTGGAGAGAGTGGGAGAGAGAGGAGCCGACCAGCCTTGTGCCGAGAAGATACTGTGCGTCCCGAGGCATGGCAACCCCACCGGTCGTGCGCCCAGCCAGATTCCCAAGTTGAGAGAACGGACGCGGCGCAGGCGCTCGGCATCCGGGCTCGCAGCACGCCGCGGAAGCGCGACCGTTCTCAGAATGGGAATCTCGCGAAAAGTCAGTTCTTCGCCGCGCGCAGCGCCGCGACGAGCGCCGGGACGATCTCGAACGCGTCGCCGACGATCCCGTAGTCCGCGATCTTGAAGATCGGCGCCTCGGCGTCCTTGTTGATCGCTACGATGCACTTCGCGGACGACATGCCGGCGAGATGCTGGATCGCGCCGGAGATGCCGACGGCCACGTAGAGCTTGGGCGACACCGTCTTGCCCGTCTGCCCCACCTGCTCGCCGTGGGGACGCCAGCCCGCATCGACGACCGCCCGGCTCGCGCCGACCACGCCGCCGAGCGCCGCCGCGAGTTCCTCGACGAGGTGGAAATGTTCCGGCCCTTTCAGCCCGCGCCCGCCCGAGACGACGATGGCTGCCTCGGTGAGGTCCACGGTCTTCTTCTCGGGGACTTTCGACTCCTTCACCGTCGCGTCGGACGCGGCCGCATCGGGCGCCGCGTGGCTGACGATCGCCGCGGCGGCGCCGCCCGCGGCCACCGCGGGGAACGAGTTGGGACGCAGCCCGATGCAGAACGGCGTCGCCTTCACGTCGATCACCTGGATCGCCTTGCCCGCGTAGACCGGGCGCGTGACGCGCACCACGCCGCCCGCGACCTCGATCCCCGTCGCGTCGGCCGCCGCGCCCGCGCCGAGGCGTCCGGCGACGAGACCGAGGAGGTCGCGCCCGCGGACGGTCGCCGGGAAGAGGATCAGCGTCGCGCCGATCTCCTTCGACACGGCCGCGACCGCGCGTCCGTGCGGCGACGGCAGCGACGTCGCGACGCTCCCGCCAACGACGACGTGGATCGTCTTCGCGCCGCATCCGGCGGCGGACTGCGCGACGGCGGCGGCCCCCGCGCCGGTCACGACGCCGTGCACTTCGCCGCCGAGCGACGCCGCGAGCGCCGCGGCGGCGCCGAGACCCTCGAGCGCGGGCTTGCGCAGCGCGACGCCGTCGGACTCCAGGTACACCAAGATGATCGCGGTCACAGGACGTGCACCTCGTCGCGCAGCACGCGAACCAGTTCGGGCACGGCGGCGGCGCCCTGACCCAGCATCCGCCCCGCGGGCCGCGCCGGCGGCGGCCTCAGCGCCACGAGATCGGACGCGTTCTCGGCGCCGCCCGGGGGCTTCTCGGCGAGCGGCTTCTTCTTCGAAGCCATGATGCCCTTCAGCGACGCGAAACGCGGCTCGGCGAGTCCCTTCTGCACGGTGACGAGCGCCGGCAGCGGCATCTCGACGACCTCCGTCGCGCCCTCGACCTCGCGATGCACCGTGACCGACTTCGCCCCCGCGGCGGCGTCGAGCTTCACGACGAACGACGCGTACGAGAAGCCGAGTTTCTCCGCGAGCATCCCGCCGACCACGGCGGAGTCGTCGTCGATCGCCTTCCATCCGCAGAAGACGAGGTCGGCCTTCAGGTCGCGCAGCGCCGCGGCTAGGCACTCGGCGGTGGACGACGGGTCGCGGAACTCACGGTCCTCGACGAGGTGGACGGCTTCGTCGACGCCGAGTGCGAGCGCCTTGCGCAGTTCCTTCGTCGCGTCCTTGGGGCCGAGGCAGAGCACGGTCGTCTTCGTGACGACCTTCGCCTCCTGCAACTGGATCGCGCGCTCGATCGCCATCTCGTCGTACGTCGAGATGATGAACTCGACGCCCTGGCTCTCGATCCCGCGCCCGTTCGCGAGCGGCTTCACGTTGGCGGTCGTGTCGGGGACCCGCTTCATGCAGATGACGGCGTGCATGGGCGCGAAGGGTAAGTCGCGCCGGGCCGGGCTTCACGGAAAGCCGTGTCGCGGGGACCGCGATCACGTTCCGGCGCGTGACCTTAGTCCGTCGATGGGACGGCGGACGCCGGAGGCTGAGGCCCTCCGTGCCTTGCGTCCTCGGTGCGGGCGACGAAGACGTCGAGCCACGCGTCGAGCGCGTCGGCCGCTTTCGGCTCACCCGCGAGTCGCAGACAGAGAGCCGCCGCCTCGGCCGTGCACAGGTTCGCCTCTCCGCGCGTGCGGCGCAGGCTGTAGCGCGTCGCCCTCGCCGGATCGAGCGCAAGGACCGGGATGCCGTCGAGGTATCGGCTCGCCCGGAACATCCGGCGGGCCTCGGCCCACGAGCCGTCGAGCAGGACGAAGAGCGGGCGGCGGACCGGCGAGCTCGCCACGTCGCGCACCACGCGCTCCGGCGCGATGCCGTCCGCCTGGAAGACGACGTACGGTGTCCACAAAGGGTCTCGCAGCAGCGCGACGAGGCGCTGATCGGGGTCCGTGCGCGTCCAGGCGAAGGCAAGGGTGTCCGTCACGACGTCCGCGACGAGCCAGCCCGTGTTCGTCGGCTTGAGCGTCTCGTTGCCGTGCATCAGGATGCACATCCCCGCGCTCGTCTCGACCGTGGGCATGAGCGCGCACGTGCAGTGCTGCTGCGGGACCCGGCACCTCGCGCACCGCACCGCCTTCCATCCCCGGCCGCGGTACGGCTTCGTGCTGCGCGCGAGGCGTTCCGCGCGGAGACGGGCGACGGCGTGGGGCATGGGGGTGGGAGTCTCGCCGCTCCAGGGCCGTTCCCTGGAAGGACGCTCGCGATCCGGACCGATTCGCGCTGCGCGCTCGCCAAGACGGCAAGACGGTGCCTGGCTCCGCATTGCCGCGCGCGATGACGGCGTGCGTTCGCTTCGCCGCTGCTCCCCGCCTCACTCGCGGGCGATCTCGAGCCGCGCGATCGTCCCGTTCACGTCGGCAAGCCGAACGCGCAGCCCCTCGCGGATCTGCCCGCCGAAGGCTTGCGTGCGGTTCAAGCCGGCCGTGACCCGATAGTCCGAGTACTCGTAGCGGCGTCCCGCCACTTCGAAGCTCTCAGACGGGTGTCCGTCCTCGGGCATCGGGACGAAGCGCGAGACAACGCCCTCGACCGTCACGTAGCGGCCGGTCTCCATCGCGTCCGCCAACTGCCCACGTTCCCGAAGCATCGACACCGAGCAGATGCCGGTGACGAGCACTGCGAATCCGAGCGCGACGTACGGCTCGACGCGGCGCCATCTGCCGTCGCCCGTGTACGGATGTCCGCGTCGCCACATGACCCTGACCAAGGCGAGAGCGACGAACGCCAGTCCCGCCGCGGGGATGAACCAGTAGCGGACGCCGTCGCTGCGGACGTCAAAGATCAGTTCGTAGGCCATGGAGGGGCGCAGCCTAGCGCGTCTGCGACGCCTCACCTCGGCGACGCCGCGTCCGGATCGAGCCCCTGCGCACTCACCACCGCCGCGATCCCGTCGACAGGTCGGTTAGACTTCGCCGGTCATGACCACGAAAACGCTCAGCTTGGCCGTATCCGACCGCGGCGACGTCCGGCTTCCGCGCGCCTATCGCCGTCGATACCGCGTCGGCCGGGGCGAGCGACTGCGAGTCGTCGACGTCGGCGGCCTGCTGGTGCTGCTCCCGCCGAACGGCCGGCTCCCCGCCATCCAGAAGCGCTTCGCCGATGCCTGCCGTCGTCGCGGCGTCACGATGAAAGATCTGGGCGGACCTGGGCGCGAAGACTGAACCCGCCCGCGTCTGCCTGGACGCGGATGTCGTGATCGCGGGGCTCATGTCCCGCCGCGGAGCGAGCGGCGCCATCCTGGCCCTCGCCGAGCACGGGTTCGTCGAAGCGGTCGTGCCGCACGCAGCGGTCGAGCAGATCCGGCGCAACCTCGCCCGACTGGCGCCGGCAGCGCTGCCCGCGTTCGAGGACTTCCTCGGCCTGCCCGGCTTCCGGGTGCATGAACCAACGCCCGCCGACCTGGCTCGTGCGCGCAGCCTTGCGCACGCGAATGACGTCGCAGTGATGGCCGCTGCCATCGGCGCGGGGACGCCGGTGCTCGTCACGCACAACGTGAAGCACTTCCGTCCCGGCGAGGGCGTCTCGGTGCGGCGGCCGAGAGACTACGTGACGGATCTGCGAGCGATGCTCGGCGGTCTCGCCGGCGGCTGACGGGGAGTGCCGTCCGCCGTTCGAGCCAGCGAACACCCCGTAGCGCGTCAGCGCGGAGGGGTGCCGCCGTCTACCTGAATTCGCGGGCCGCCTCGGCCCGCGAATTCAGCAGGGGTGCTTCGCCTCCGAGTCCCCGATCCGCCGCTCGACCTCGCAGGAGATCGCCGGCTCGAAGATCTGCTTCGCCTCGCAGAGTTCCTCGAACGCGTTCACGACTTCCGGATCGAAGAGCTTGCTGCGTCCCGCGACGACGATCTCGCGCACGGTCGCGGGCGGGAGGCCGCCGCGGTAGGCGCGGTCGCTGTGGAGGGCGTCGATGACGTCGGCGACGGCGAGGATGCGCGCGCTGCGAGGGATGTCGGTCGCGCCGAGCTTCGCGGGGTAGCCGGTGGCGTCCCATCGCTCGTGGTGGCAGCGGACGGGCTCGCACACGGTCGAGAGCGCGCGGATGGGTGCCAGGATGTTCGCGCCGACGACGGGGTGGAGGCGGATGCCCTCCCACTCGGTCTCGGTGAGTGCCCCTGGCTTGTTGAGGACCTGATCGGGCGTGCCGATCTTGCCGATGTCGTGGAGCGTGCCCGAACGGTAGAGGAGTTCCGTCTCGACGGCGTCGGCGCCCATGTGCCTGCCGAGGAGCGCCGCGATCCGGCCGACGCGCTCCATGTGACCGCGGGTGTAGCGGTCCTTCGCGTAGACCGCCTCGACGAGCGCTGCGACGGCCTGCTGCGCGTGCTCCTTCTCCGCCTCGATGCGCACCGACAGCGCGTGGACCTCGAACGCCTGTCGCTTCAGCTTGCGGCGCTCGAGCAGTCGCCGGACGGTGAACGTCATCGCGTCGAAGCTGAACGGCTTCTTGAAGTAGTCGTAGGCGCCGCGCCGCAGCGCCTCGACGGCCACGCTCTCGGCCGAGCGGCCGGTCACGATGATCACGTCGGTCGGCGCGGGGTCGTCGGTCTGGGGCGAGCTCCTTCACCGAGGAGAGGAGGTCCATGCCCGAGATGCCCGGCATTCCGACGTCGCTGATGACGAGGAAGTACCGCTTCGCGCGCAGCTTCTCGAGCGCCTCCTGGCCGTCGGTCGCCGTGTCGACCTGGAAGCCGATTCGGCGCAGGAACACCGCGACCATGTCGCGGATGGCGCGCTCGTCGTCGACGACGAGGATCTCACGGTCGATCTCGAGGTCGACCGCCGGGATGGCGAGGTCTGTCATTCAGGATCTGGGACGCCGGTCTTCCGGGTGCTTCGTGGGACCGTCGCCGGGATGTGGTTCCTTGTCGGAATCCCCGCCTCCCGACTCCAGTTCGGGCATCCGGAACTTCTCGCCGAGGTAGATCCGGCGCACGACCTCGTCGCCCACGAGCTCGCGCGAGGTGCCCTGCCTCAGGATCTTCCCCTCGCAGATGATGTAGGCCCGGTCCGTGATCGACAGCGTCTCGCGCACGTTGTGGTCCGTGATGATGATGCCGATCCCGCGCTCGCGCAGCCTCAGCACGATCTCCTGGATCTCCGTGACGGCGATCGGGTCGACGCCGACGAACGGCTCGTCGAGGAGCATCAGCTTCGGCGACGTCACGAGCGAGCGCGTGATCTCGAGCCTGCGCCGTTCGCCGCCGGAGAGCTGGCTCGCGACGGATTTCCGCCTCGGCGTGAGTCCGAGTTCCGCGAGATGGGACTCCAGCCGCTCGCGGCGCGCCGCACGGTCGATCGGGAGCGTCTCGAGGATGGCGAGGATGTTCTCCTCGACGGTCATGTTGCGAAAGATCGACGGCTCCTGCGACAGGTAGCCCATGCCGAGCGCCGCGCGGCGGTACATGGGCATGCGCGTCACGTCGTGGTCGAGGAAGCGCACCTCGCCTGCGTCGGCCCGGATCATGCCGATCGTCATACGGAAGCTGGTCGTCTTGCCGGCGCCGTTCGGCCCGAGGAGGCCGACGATCTCGCCCGGCTCGACC
>JANNHP010000139.1:0-21951 GCA_031404455.1 Planctomycetia bacterium
GAGGCGATCACGTTGCAGATCGGGTCGTTGATCGACTTCGCAGAAGTCCGCACCGCCGCGGAGCTCTTCGGCGCGCAGCCGACGCGCCGCACCGCGTAATCGAAGCGTCGAGGCGGCAGCGGCCAGCACGCCATGCGGGGAACGAGCCCGCGCAAGTGTCAACCAATGCGGGGTAACTCCACACCGCACGGGACACCGCTTCCTCTCGCCGCTACCGCACGGAGGCTTCAGACAGCGTTGGCTCCTCGGCGCGAGATGTGACCCCGCCGGGGCGTATCGTGGCCGCGATGTGGAGCTTCACGCCAGCGTTCTTGCAGTTCGTGAGTCGCGAGCCCGGCGCGCGACTGCTCGACGGCAACAAGAACGACACGGACACCAAGGCCGATGTCACGTTCTTCGACGATGCACTCGTCGTGGAACTCAAGGAGCTTCAGGAGGATCGCGCCGGGTCGATCCAGGCGTGGGCCGACGACCTCTGCCGACGCCACGGCATCGTGGTGTACGGCTCCGTACCCCTCGACCAGGTCATTGCCCGGGCGCCCGATCCGGTCGCGGCGCGACGAGAGGCCGATGCCATCGCGATCGAACGGATTCGCGCCGTGCTCAAGAAGGCGAGCAAGCAGATCCGGGCGAGCAAGGACCGCATCGGGCGTCCGGACGCACCCGGTGTGCTCGTGCTCGCGAACGCCGCGGACACCGTGCTCTACCCCGAACTTGTCTTCTGGCATCTGCACGATCTCCTTCGACGCCGGAAGGAGGATGGCTCGCCCATGTACTCCGGAATCGACGGCATCTGGCTCCACTGCGAGGTCTCGTCGCACGCGATTCGCGTCGCCGGGAACATGCCGGCGACGGTGACTGCCACACTTCAGCGTGATGACTCGTCGGTCAGTCGTGCCGCGGCTGAGATGCTTCGCCGACTGCAGATTCGCTGGTCGAAGTTCTTGATGGTGCCGCTCTTCGTCGACGACGAGACGTACAAGGGCGGACCCGTGTCTGCTCTCTCGACCCGAGCGGTGGGCTTCCGTGCCGGTATCCCTGGCCCGATCCGAGCGATCGAGCAACTAGCACAGTACGGCCATGTCGGGGCGACTGCGACGACGTGCAAGCACTGCGGAGCCGCCCTCGTCGGGCGTCCCGACGGTCAGGGTTGCCCGCCGCGCCACGAGATGCCGCAGGAAGGCATGCTCCTGACCTGGTTCGAGTGTCCGGACTGCGGCGGTGCAACCGACATCCGCGTCGCGGATACCGAGGATCCGCAGCTCTGCGGGTATCCGTGGACGGCGCACTGGGAGCAACTGCTCGCGCCGAATTGGCGTCGCTTCGTCGCCTGGCCGCGTCACGACCGACGGAACCCACCGTAACCGCGTCTTCGCGGCGAGGCGGCGCTCTCACTGTCCGGCTTCACGCGTAGCCTCGCGAGCCACATGGCTCGATCGGTCCACGTCAACCAGCGCCTCCGACCGTTGCGGCTGGCGTTCTTCGTCGCTCCGGACGACGAGGCCACGCTCATGCGCATCGTCGAGATCAACACGTGCCTCTGGGGCGGCATCTACAACCCCATAGTTCCGCTCTTCCGTGAGACGCCGGCGAACTGGGACGCCGGGCATCGGGAGGTGATGCAGCCTCACGAGATCGTCGCGGGGTATCTCGGCACGTTCGAGCCGGACCTCTACGTCTTCTCGGATAAGGGCGCGGCGGACGGGCTTGGCCTGGATCCCCACTTGGTCCTGACTCTGGCCGATGTGCTCGACGAAGAGAGCCGGATCGCGGTCGGCGTGAGCGTGCTCGACCGGTACCGACACCTCTGGGACGAGACGTTCCGCTTCGTCCAGAAGGACCCGCCATCGATCGTGCTCCCGACAGTGAGTAGCTCCTTCTCGCCCGGCCTCGTCGCGGCTGCCTGTGGCCGGTTCCCGGGCGGCGCCGCCGACTACTTCGAGAGGAACTACCGCGATGTCTTCGAGCCGCGGGAGTCGCCGCTGAGTGCGACAGAGTTGTTCGATGTCCAATCGAGCCTCGACGCCGCGACGCCGCTTCGAATCGGGGCCAGCGGCCTCGGTCGGCTGGGGCGCCGGCATCAGGCCGTGCTCGTCCTCGATCAGCAGCAACCCCTCGACCTCATCGACTACTGGAACCTCCGCGCGGTCGGTTGGCGAGTCGTGACGGTCCCCATCATGGCGTCGGCTGATCTGACAGAGCGTTCCTCGAAGTTCATCATCGAGAACCATGTTGCCTATCCGGAGAACCTGGAACTGAAGCAGAGGACCAGCGTCGTCCACACTAGATCCGTGCAGCAGGAGACGGTCATGGCGTGGACCAGCGGCTTCGAAGCGGCGACGCGCGAAGGGTTCCACCACTCGTGGTACCCGCGGTTGTGGGAGCCGGGTGTCGAGCGCCGGTACGACTTCGCGCGACCCGAACTGCGCGCCGGAGAGGCGCGTACCGAGTGCACCGTCGCGGAGGGGGCGATCACGTTTCATCCGCTGAAGCCGAAGTTCGAGGTTGACCACAACGTTGGAAAGCCGCGGTGGGCGGAGGTCGTCGAGGTTCGCGCTTACTCGTCGCGTGGCGACGTCGCCGCCGTGTGGCCCCGCAATCTGACGCGAGTGCGTGACCTCCTCGATGCGATGGACTCGTCGTGGGACATGTCCACCAGCAGCGAGGGGGTCGTCATCCGCCGCACTTCTGAGATCGGCACGTACCACTGGAAATTGCCCGATGGTCAACGGCTGACGCAACACTGGCTGAAGACGCGGGGCCGCGCGACGACGAGGTCGAGCGCAGGGCGGACCGCAGCGGAGCTACTGCGGATGCTGGAGGGTCCCTTCGGGGCGCATGTGATCGCGAACGCCGATCTCCTCACGTTCTTCAACTCCCTTGCACGGCCGGCACTGGTGAAGAGCGCCCGGTATCCGGACGTCGTTGGTCAACTGCGCCGCGCCTACGGGAACGACAAGGATCGCGCGAAGCGGGCGCTCGACCGCCTCGTCGATGCACAGGCGCTCCGAGTGGGTCTCGACGTGAAGTGCCCGCTCTGCGATAGCTGGAACTGGTACTCACTGCCGGACCTGGCGGACACGTTGCGATGCGCGCGATGCCTGAGGGAGTTCCCGTTCCCGGCGACGAAGCCCTCGCGTAGCGACTGGTCTGCGTGGGCCTATCGTCCGCAGGGCCCATTCGCGATCGACAAGTACGCCGACGGCGCATACGCGGTCGCGTTGGCCCTCCGGTTCCTGACCGTGACCATGGAGGGCGAGGCGAGTTGGGCCACAGGGCTCCAAGTGGAAGGATTGCCCGGGACCGAACGGGAACGCGAGTTGGATGTCGTCGCGTGGTGGCGACGATCCTGGTTCGGCAGCGACGCACCCGTGTTGGTCCTCGGTGAGTGCAAGAGCTTCTCCGCCAAGTTTGGGCCGCGGTTCGGCGAGATCGTCGCCAGAGTCGCGGAGCCCCGCGATCGGGTCGTCCTCCTCTTCGCGACGCTCGACAGCGAACTACAGGCCGATGAGAAGGCCGAGATCCGCAGCCTGCTGGAGACCGTTCGGAAGGCACTCCCAGGAGCTCGCGCCCTCGTACTCACAGCGCGCGAGCTCTTCACTCGCGAGCGTTTTCCGCATTGCTGGGAGGACCAGGGCGAGCCGTTCACCCGTTGGGCCAAGGCTCGCGGATTCGAGAGTGACCTGGACCTCGTCTGCAAGGCGACTGAAGCGGTGTATCTCTCGGAGGCGAAGTGATCCGCGCCGACCGCGCCGAGCCGTACTACCCCGGCAACGACGAGTGCCTCGTCTCGTTCCTCATACCGTACGAGGAGTTCGTCGCGCGCTTCCGCGCCGCCCATCGCCAGATGGACGAGCGGGACCAGGAGCCGGGACCCTGCGAGTACTGGGCGTTCCGGTTCCCGTGCGGACTGTCCGTGTTCCTCGTCTACCACCCCACGCGACCGCCGGCGCCGGGCTGCTACGTCTACGCCAACCGACCCGAGATCGACCACCTCCTGCATCACATACCGATCGCCGACCGCGTGGAGTGGCGACTCGATCGTGCCCATCCGGAGGTCTTTCGCGAGCGGCACGGCGACGGCCATCCGACGACTTGCCCCTCGGATGCCACGACTGAACGGGGCGACGACGGACTCGCGGTTCCGGGTGCCTCGAACCTCCACGGCACGGTTCGGACCTCGCTCGGGAAGGCGGAGTTGGCGGCCGCGTTCGCAGCGCGGGGCTGGAGCACGCGCAAGTGCACCTGGGTCGACTTCGAGTTGAGGTGCGACGTCGCCGAATTGGTCCTTGAAGGGGACGAACCATTCCTCCTTCACGGACCCGTCGCCGACATCCTCGTGAACGCGCCACGGATCGCCGACGTGCTCCGCGCAGTGGGCGCGACGTTCTCGCTGGAGTGCTACGCGCCGGATCGTCGCACGCTCTTGACGACGATCGAGGGCTGAGCGACTGGCGCCGCCGCGCACCGGGTTGCGTCGCGCGGCAAATCTGGCGGGTCCACTGCGCCGAGTAGGAGCGCGCCGCCATCGCAGGTGCGTCGCCGTCCGGCCGCTTCGGTAGCCTGAAGACTCGATGATCCGAGTCGACGTCCGTCCCGACATGCTCCGCTGGGCTCGCGAACGCGCGAGCCTCGGCGTCGAAGCACTGACCAAGCGGTTCCCCCACTTGGCGGACTGGGAGCGGGGTGATGCGCACCCGACGCTGAAACAGCTCGAGCGGTTCGCCTCGGCGACCCACGTACCGATCGGGTTCCTGTTTCTTCCGACACCCCCGGTCGAGCGGCTGCCGATCCCGGACTTCCGGACACGCAGCAACGAGCGGATCGATCGCCCGAGTCCCGAACTCCTCGACACGATCTATGCATGCCAGCGGCGCCAGGAGTGGTATCGCGACTTCGCCCGCTCGATGGGCGAGGAGGCGTTGCCCTTCGTCGGCTCGGCTCGTCGAGGTAGCGACGTCGTCGCCTCGGCCGCGGTCATCCGAAGAGCACTCGGGTTCGATGTGGAGGCTCGCCGCCGGATGCCGACGTGGACGGACGCTCTGCGCGCGTTCATCGGACAAGCCGACTCGCTCGGCATCCTGGTCATGTGCAGCGGCGTCGTCGGCAACGACACGCACCGGCCGCTCGATCCCGAGGAGTTCTGCGGCTTCGCGCTACCAGACAGCCTCGCTCCGTTGGTCTTCATCAACGGCGCGGACACCAAGAACGCGCAGATGTTCACCCTCGCGCATGAGTTGGCTCACGTGTGGCTCGGCGAGTCGGCCCTGTCCGACTCGACCCCGATGACCGTGCCGGATGACGTGGTGGAGAGCTGGTGCAACCGGGTGGCCGCGGAGCTGCTCGTGCCCCTCGACGCCCTGCGCGAGACCTACGATCGGCACGCCGAGCTACGGCACGAGCTCGACAGATTGACCCGCTGGTTCAAGGTCAGCTCGCTCGTGATTCTCCGGCGCATGCACGACGCCGGCGGTCTGTCGCGGGAGGAGTTCTGGCACGAGTACCACCGGGAGGTCGCGCGACTTCGCGCGATCCCCCGTGGGCGCGGAGGCAGCTTCTACCTGACCCAGGCGGCACGGGTGAGCAAGCGGTTCGCTCGAGCACTTATCGCCAGCACCCTCGAGGGCAACACGCTGCAACGCGACGCGCTGCAGATGCTCGCGATCAAGAAGCTCGACACACTGCACGAGTTCGGCCGGTCGCTCGGGGTCGAGGCCTGATGGCGTACATCCTCGACTCGAACGTGTTCATCACTGCGAAGGACTCGCACTTCGGGTTCGACTTCTGCCCGGCGTTCTGGGACTGGCTCATCGCCGAGAATGCAGCAGGGAAGGTGTTCAGTATCGAACAGGTCGAGTCGGAGGTCAAAGCCGTCGCCGACGATCTCGCGGAGTGGGCTGACGCGCGTGGGGCGGCGTTCTTCCTAAGGCCCGACCCTGCGCTCATCAAATCGCTCGGGCGCGTCAGCAACTGGGCGTCGACCCAGCGGTACGACGCCGCGGCCGTGAACCTGTTCCTGTCCGTCGCCGACTGCTACCTCGTCGCGCACGGACTCGCTCACGGACACACGGTGGTCACGCACGAGAAGCCGCGGAACTCCACGAAGAAGATCATGATCCCGGAGGCGTGCATCGGACTCGGCGTCACCGTCATGACCCCGTTCGAGATGCTCCGCCGCGAGCGCGCTCGGTTCGTGCTCGGGCCGCGGGGGTAGCCGAAGGCGCCAGATCGCGACGACTCTCGGGTGCTCCGCGGCGAGCCGGTCGGTCGCGGGAGCTACCCTTGGCAGCGCCATGCCGGACCCGAGGACGCGCAAAATTTTACATGTCGACATGGACGCCTTCTATGCGTCCGTCGAACAGCTCGACCGGCCGGAACTGCGCGGACGGCCGGTGCTGGTCGGCGGAGACCGGCCGCGCGCGGTCGTGTGCGCGGCGTCGTACGAGTCGCGGAAGTTCGGGTGCCGCTCGGCGCAGCCGATGTCGGTCGCGCTGCGGATGTGCCCGCACGCCGTCGTCGTGCCGCCGCGGTTCGCGCGCTACCACGAGATCTCCGAGGCGATGTTCGCGATCCTGAAGGACGTGTCGCCGCTCGTCGAGCCGCTGTCCATCGACGAGGCGTTCGTCGATCTCACCGGCACGGAGCGCCTGCTCGGCCCCGCGGTGGAGGTCGCGCGCGGCATCCGGCGGCGGATCCGCGCGGAGCTCGGCGTCACGGCGTCGGTGGGCGTCGCGCCGAACAAGTTCCTCGCGAAGCTCGCGTCCGACCTCGACAAGCCCGACGGTCTGACGATCGTCGCGCCGGACCGCGTGAACGAGGTGCTCGACCCGCTCCCGATCGAGCGCATGTGGGGCGTCGGACCGGCCACGGCGTCGCGCTTCCACGCGCTCGGTGTCGGCACGATCGGACAGCTTCGCGCGTGGACCGAGGAGCGTCTCGCGCAAGAGTTCGGCGCGCCGGCGGCGCGGCACTTCGCGCGGCTCGCGCGCGGCGAGGACGACCGCGAGGTCATCCCCGATTCGCTGGCGAAGAGCATCGGCCAGGAAGAGACGTTCGAAGTGGACGTCGAGGATCCCACTGAGGTCCGCGACGTGCTCTTCGCGCAGGCCGAGGCGGTCGCGCGTCGCGTGCGGCGTCACGGGATGCGCGCCCGCGGCGTCACGGTGAAGATCCGCTACGGCGACTTCGAGACGATCACGCGCTCCTCGACGCTCGGCGAGGCGACCGACGTCACCGACGTCCTGCGCACGGCCGCAGCCGGGCTCTTCGACGTGTGGTCGGCGTCGTCCTTCCGGCCCGTGCGTCTCATCGGCATGACGGCCGCGCGGCTCTCCGAGGACGGCGCGCAACTCCCGCTCTTCGGCGCCGCGGAGACGGAGCGCAAGCGCCGTCTCGACCGCACGCTCGACTCGCTGCACGATCGCTTCGGCTCGCGCGCGATCCGCCGGGGTCCGCCGGGCCGGGAGTAGGCCGCGCGACTCGAGCTACAGGTCCTTGCCCTTCATCGCGCGCCACCAGCCGAGCGCCTGGAGCTGGCGGTAGCGCAGGCGCAGCACCTCCTCCTCGACCTGGTCGCTCGCCGGGCGGCCCTGCATGTCCTCGACGCGGCCTCCGTCGGATACGTCGAAGACGACGTTCGGCGTCAGCACCGTCTCGCTGCCGTATCCGACCTGCGGGAGCGTGGTGTCGAGCAGGTTGCGGCCGAACGAGTGGTAGACGAACCCGCGCGGGGCCGTGAGTTCGACGAGCGTCGGCACGATGTCGACGTGGCTGCCGGCGATCCGGGCGGGGCGCGGCACGTCGCGCAGCGCGTCCTTCCCGCAGAGCACGAACGGCACCGCGCGCCGTCCGAAGAGATTCTGCTGCGCCGTGAACGCCCGCCGCGACCAGTGGTCGCCGGTGATCGCGATCAGCGCGTCCGGGTGCTTCGCGAGGGCGGCCGCGACGAAATCCCCGAGCGCCTCGTCCGAGTACCAGAGATGTCCGAGGATGCGCGCCTTCTGCGAATCGAAGCCGCGCGCGGCGATCTCCGCCGCGACGCTCTCGCTCGGGAAGCCCTTCGCGGCGAGGTCCACGCTGTAGGGCGGGTGGTACGACGTGGTCATGATCATGTCGAACGACGGCCGGTCGTCCAGACGGTCCGCGACGAAGGCAAAGAGGACCTCGTCGTCCACTCCCCACTCGTTGCCGGTGAGGCGCTTGCTCATCCCTCCGCCGCCATGCACCTCGTCGAAGCCCTGTTCCCGGCAGAAGTCGCCGAGCCGTTCCCAGCTCAGGTAGCCGCCGTAGGAGAAACGCGTGCGGTAACCGAGTCGCTTGAAGATCCCGCGGTGCTGGTGGGCACGCCGGCCTTCAGGCCCGGCTGGTAGTTCACGCGCACGCCCGCGGCGGGAAGCCCCGTGATGAGCGTCGCGAGACTCGTCATCGTCCCGTCGCTCGCGGAGACGAAGGCGTCGGCGGCGATCCCACTGCGGCCGAGCGCCGCCAGCCGGTCGGTCGCGTGGAGTGCGGCGCATTCGGGCCGGAGCCCCCACGCGTCGTAGCTCTCCAGCACGACGAGGATGACGTGGCGCGGCGGCGTGCCCGGAGCGCCGGCCGCCGTGCGACGCACGGCGAGGTCGAGATCGAGCGTCGCGCCCGCGGACGGGAACCAGGCACGTGCCGCCCCGCGCACGTCGCCGCTCGGCAGGACGAGGTCGAGACCTCGCGCGCCCGAGAGGCGCAGGTGGCTCTGGACGGCGTGCCACAGCGCCGCGAACGGGTTCATCACCAGCTTGTTCAGGTAGGGATCGCTGGTGACGGCTGCGTCCTTCATCTGCACCGGACGCCGCCCGAGGGAGCCGCGCATGCCGAGGAACACGAGAGCGACGATCACGATCGGCGCCACGCGCCGCACCCAGGCGTTCGCGGGGATCGCGACCCGGCTGGTCAGCGCGCGGCCCGCGCGCCGTCCCGCCCAGATCTGTGCCGCGGCCAGCGCCGCCACGAGCACGACGAGCCAGATCACCGGGTACGACTTCCAGATCGTCTGCGCGATGGCCGTGCGGTCGTCGAAGACGAGTCCGAAGATCCAGTGGTTGAACTGGTCGTGGTACTCGCCGAAGTAGGCGGCGTCGACGACGAACGTGATCGTGCCCGTCACCGCGACCGCGAAGCACAGGATCTTGCGCACGCGGTCGTGCCACGGTCCGAGCGGCCGGTAGCACGCGACGAGCGTGAGCGCGAGGCTCGGGCAGATCGCGAACGTGGCCATCTTGACGTCGAACCGCAGCCCGGCGGCGAAGCAGCGTGCGATCTGACTCGCGTCGCTCTGCGCGTCCATCTCGGCCCGGAAGAGCCAGAGCAGAACTGCGCGGAAGACGAGCAGGAGGGCGACCATCGCGCACCAGAGCGCGGCGTCGGACACGACGTTCCGCGAGAAGAGCCTCGCGTGATCGCTCGCGAGGCGGGACGCGGCGTCCTGCCCGGCCGGTGGCCATCCGGCCGGCGCAGCGTCGGTGGGATCCGCTCCGGGCATGGGCCCGATTGTGGAAGGCGGGGAGGCGGTTGCAACGAAACGTCCCCGCGGACGGGCTGGGGACGGGCGCGGAGAGCGGACGCCGTGTTCCTTTCGTGACGCCGCGGGCGACAATCGCGGCCATGCCGCACCCACGCAGGTCCCTCGTCGTTCCGGCGCTCCTCGCCATGCTCCTCGTCGCCGCGCCCGCGCGCGCCGCGGACGACTTCGCGCAGCAGTTCCGCGGGGCGGAACTCGCGGAGACGGCGTTCGGCGACCTCGCCGACGCGGCGGGCAGGTATCGCGCTGCGGCGAGCGTCGCTCCGGACGCTGCGGCGAAGGCGAGGGCGGAACTGCGCGCCGGTTCGTGCCTGAGGCGGCTCGGGAAGATCGACGAGGCGCGGACCCTCCTCGATCCGCTCGCTCTCGGCGAGGGCGTGCCCGAGGAGATCCGCCGCGCCGCGAAGGCGGAACTGGCGGAAGCGTCGGTCGTGACGCCGCCGCCGCCCGCGCGCGAGCCGGGTCCTGCGGCCGACAAGAAGCTCCTCGCCGAGCGCGAACACGAACGCGACGTGATTCGCGCCCAGCTCGACGCGGCACTCCAGATCGCCGAGGGCCTCGACAAGGAGAAGGAGGACCTCGCGCGCAAGGTGCTCCAGCAGGACGCTGAGATCCGCGCGATGAGGGCGCGGCTCGAGCCGTCGTCGGCCGAGGAGGCGCTGCGGGTGCGCATCGAGGAGCAGGAGCGGCGGCGTCAGGCCGATCGCGAGCTCTCGCAGAGCTACGCGAGCTTCGCGCGCCGCCTCTACCAGGAGGGACGCTTCACCGAGGCGCGCGACTTCGTGTACGTGGCGCTCGAGAAGAACGCGGAGAACGCCGAGGCACAGGCGCTCCTGACGCTCGTCTCGGCGCCGCTCGGGGTGCGCGCCCGGCTGTACGAGGCGATCCGGGGAGTGCTGGCCCTCTCCGGCGAGGTGCGCGGCGCGCGGACGGCCGCCGAGATCGAGACGCTCGTCGCGGAGGCCGCGCGCCGCCAGGAGCGTCAGGAGTTCGCGCCGTCGGTCGCGCCGCTGGAGCACGCGCTCGCCCTCATCGACGCGGAGGCGCCGTATCTTCACGACTCCGGACGCACCCGTGACACCGTGCTCTCCCTCCTGCGCGCCGCCCAGGCCCGCGGTGCGCAGCGCTCGCCGCTGCCGCCGCCCGCTCCCCGGGACGACGCCGACGCGCGCGGTCTCGCGGCGGTCCGCGAGCTCCTCACGTCCGCCGGCAGCGAGGTCGCGCGCGGCCTGACGCTTCGTTTCCCCGACGTCGGGCCTGTCCTCGCCGCGGCGGCCGCGGGACTCCCGCCCTCGCCGATCGGCGAGCCGCCCTCCGGTTGGACGATCTCCGCTGAGGGCGCCGCGGCGGCCCCGCTGCTCGCCCAGTACCTGCGCGTCGCCGAGCCGCAGGGTTTCGCGACGCCCGGTGCCTCGCTGGAGGCGGCTGGCTCGACGCTCGTGTCGCTCTGCGACGCCGCGTCGCAGGCGCGCCTCTCGGGACTCGTCACGGCACTCGGCGACGTCACTGCACCGTCGGCCGAGCTGCGCGTCGCGGCACTGCGGCTCGCGCCCGGCGCCTTCGCCGCACAGCTCGAGGCGCGCGGCATCCGCTCGCAGTCTGCGACGGGAACGGCGCGGTTCGCGATCGTCTCCGGCGCGGACCTCGACGCGATCGCGCCCGAGCTCGTGCAGCGCGGCGAGCTCTGGCCGAGCACCGCGGTGCTTCGCGCCACGACGCTCCGCGCGTTCCGTCTCCTCGCCGGCACGGCGTCGTCGCTGCTCGCGATCGATCTGCTGCCGGTGACGCGCCCGTTGCCCGGACTCGCGGTGCGCGTCGCGACGGAGACGGTTCCCGCCGGACGCAGCGACGGCGCGCGCCTCAGGCAGGAGAGCGCCGCCGCCGCGCTCCTCGGAGCCGGCTCGGCGCTCGTCGTCTTCGGCGTCGCCGACCCGGCGGACACGTCGCGCGACCTCGCGGTCGTGGTGCGGCAGGGCGCCGCCGGCGCCGTCGCGACACAGCCGCCGCCGCGTCCGGCCGTCGCGCTCGGCTCCTCCGAGATGCTGCTCCCGGCGTCGCTCCGCGGGCTCGTCGAGGTCGGTCCGGAGCCGTTCGTCGTGCCGGGACATCCCGTCCCCACGCGCGACGCGGCGATCGCGGCGCGCATCCGCGCGGCGTCGAAGTCGGTGCAGTCGGTCGAGGTGAAGGACGACCGCGTCCGCGTGGTGGGGCCCGACGAAGCGCGCGCGGCCGCACGCCGCGTCCTCGACCAGATCGACGTCGTGCGCGGCGTGCAGGCGTTCGACGTGGCCGTCTACGAGATCAGTCCGGCGGTCGAGCAGAACCTCCTCGCCGACCTGCCGCGAATCGAGCGGCGCGCCGGCGAGAACGTCGCCCGAGCGCTCGTCCGCGCCGACGAGAAGAAGTACGTGGAGCGGGCGCTGACCGGCACGAAGGGACGGCTGCAACTCCTCGATTCGCGCGTCGCGGCGCCGCCGACGGGCCGCGCGGACGCGGCGCACGTCGTGCGTTCCTCGTACCGCCGCGACCTCGACGTGTCCCGCGGCGCCGAGCCGTCCTGGGGCCGCAGCGAGACCCGGCTCGCCGACGAGGGACTGCTCGTGGCGCTCCGCCCGTTCGGGCGCCGCGACACCGGCCGCGTGGAGCTCGACGTGTCGCTGCGCGCCGTGTGGATCGCCGACCGCGGGGAGCGTCCGCGCGAGACGCCGCTCGGTCGCGTCGTCACCCTCGAACCGTCGGTCTCGACGTGGTGGAGCGATCTCGGGGCGGGTGTCGCAGACGACGAACTGCTCGTCCTCGCCGGCCTCTCGAACCCGTTCGCGCGTGGTTCCGACCGCACCCGGCTCGTGGTGACGATCGCCGTCTCGCCTCCGCGGTGAGCGGTGCGCAGAGCGGACGGCAAGTCTCCGGGCGCCGGCACCACGAAGGCGCGGCGCGCTTCGTGACGCCGCCCTGCCCGGGTTGCTAGGGTCGTCGCCCCGATGCGACCGCGCTCCCGACCGATCGCCGCAATGCTGCTCGCGTGCCTCGTCCCCGGCGGCCCCGCGACGGGTGCCGAGAGCGCGGAAGTCGTGGCGATCGTGGGCGGCGAGGTCCACACGGGCAACGGCGCGGTGCTGCCCGGCGCGACGGTCCTCATCCGCGGCGACCGCATCGAGGCCGTCGGCGACGGGGTGCCGATCCCGCAGGGCGCGCGCCGGATCGCGGCAAAGGGCGCGATCGTCACTCCCGGCCTGATCGACGCCGACGGTTCGCTGCCGATCCGCGACACCGAGAGGTTCGCCGCGCGATCGAGCGTGGACCTCCGCGCCGCCGACGCCGTGGACCGTTTCGACGTCCGTCTCGCCACCGCCGTGGCACAGGGCGTCACGTCGTTCGTCGTGACCGGCGACGCGCGCGCGGCACGTTCCCGGGCGCGGCCGCGGTCGTCGTCAACTCCTCGCCGGCTCTGGTGCTCTTCGGCGACGGACCGATCGTCGTCACGCTCGCCACGACCGACGTCGCGGGCGGCGTCTGGGGCGCGCAGCGATTCGCCGAGGTGCGCGGCGTCTTCCTCGACGCGCGCGAGCGCCGCGAGAACCTTGCGCGCTGGCGGCGCGACCTGCAGAGGTTCGAGGACAAGCGCGCCGCCGAGGAGCCGATCGCGATCGAGCGACTGCTGCTTGCGCCGGACCTCCTCGAGGACCTGCTGCTCTGGTCGCCCGAGCGCCGCGCGGCGTGGCGCGAAGCCGCGCTGAAGAGCGCAGGCCGCGAGAAGGACTGGACCAAGCCGAAGGACGTCGCGAAGCCGCCCGCGCGGCCGGGACAGGACCCCGCCGCGGACCTCATCCTCTCGGCGATGGATTCCCCCGGCGGACGGCGCGTTCTCTTCCGCACGCAGACGGCGGCCGACGTGGCGTCGGCGCTCGCGCTGGCGAAGGACTTCGGACTCGTCGCATCGATCTCGGGCGGCGAGGGACTTGCGGATCACGCCGCGGAACTCGTCCGCCTGAAGTTGCCGGTCGTCGTCACCGACACGGCCGACACCGCGATGCGGACCGAGGGCCCGATCGCGGACCGCGCACCGGGCCTCTTCGCGCGACTCGTTGCGGCAGGACTGCGCCCCGCCCTCGGCACCGGAGGGGCCGGCGGATCCGCGCGGTTCCTGCGTCTCGTCGCCGCGCGGCAGATCGGCGAGGGCCTCTCTCCCGAGGACGCGCTCCGCAGCGTGACGGAGTGGGCCGCGGAGTCCGCGGGCGTCGCCGACCGCGTCGGCGCGATCTCGGCCGGCCGCCGCGCCGACATCGTCGTGTGGGACGGCGACCCGTTCGCCGCCGCGACGAAGCCGCGTCTCGTGATGGTCGGCGGCGTCGTCGTCGAGGCGCCGCGATGAACGCGCTCGCGCGATCGTCGTGGCTCGCCGTCGGTGCCGCCGTCTGCGCGGGACTCGCCGGTTCCGCCCCCGCAGACGAGGCGGGCGGCGGCGCGCTCGTGCTGCGCGTCGGAACGCTGCACGTCGGCGACGGGAAGACCGTCGCGAGCGCGCTGATCGTCGTCGAAGGCGGGAAGTTCGCGCTCGTCGGCGCCGGCGACGTGCCGCCCCGCGCGATCGTGCGCGACTTCGCCGCCGCGCACGCGGCGCCAGGCTTCATCGACGGGTTCACGCGTCTCGCCGTGCAGGGCGGCGCGGCCGAGGACGTCGAGGTGCTCACGCCGCAGGTGCGCGCGGCCGATGCGTTCGATCCGAGGAGTCCGCAGATCCGCGGGCTCGCCGCCGAGGGCACGACGCTGATCGGCTTCGGCCCGGCGGCGTCGAACCTCGCGTGCGGCCGCGCGGGCGCCGCGCGACTGACGGCGACCGGCGCGACGCTCGTGGACGCTTCGGGGCCGCCCACGTTCTCGTTCACCGGCGCGGCGCTCCGATCGGACCGAGTGCCCGCGACGTTCGCGGGAGCGAGGCGGCTCCTGGAGTGCGCGTTCGCGGGCGAGAGGTGGCGCGGGCCGGGCGAGACGGACGTTCCGGTCGACGACACCGCGCTCGCGGCTCTGCGCGATCTTCCCGCGGGACCCGTGATCGCGTGGGCCGACTCGCTCGCCTGCGCGAGGACCGCCGTCGAGACGCTGCGCGCGAAGAAGCTCGAACCGACGCTCGTCGGCATCCGCGACTGCGCCGCCGAACCTGACGCTCTCGCCGCACTCGGCGCGCCGTGCGTCGTCACCTCGCTGCGCCCCGAAGACCCGCTCGCGGTGCTTTCGCTCGCGGCCCGCCTCCATGCGAAGGGCGTTGCGATCGCCATCTCCACGTCGGCTCCGGACCGCTCGCCGCGTTCGCTGCGACTCGCGCTCTCGCTCGCAGTCGCCGCGGGACTTCCCGGGGAGGTGGCGCTCTCCGCGGTGACGAGCACGCCCGCGAAGATGCTCGGCCTCGGCGCCCGCGTCGGCCGCGTCGCGACGGGCCTCGACGCCGACCTCGTCGTCACCGACGGCGCCCCGTGGGAAGCGCGCTCGCGAATCCTCCTCGTCGTCTCGGGCGGCGAGATTGCCTTCGATCGCGCGGCGGAGACGTCGCGATGAAGACGAAGCGTCGGGTGGCGGCACTCCTGGCTCTCGCGCTGGCGGTGTCAGCGGGTTCCGCGCCCGCCGAGGAGACGAAGGGCGTCGTCTTCGCCGGCGTCACGCTGCTCGACGGGACGGGCGGCACGCGCGAGAACGCGACCGTCGGCGTCCGCGGCGGGAAGGTGACGCTCGCCGCGGGCGAGGGGCGACGGATCGAGGTGAAGGGTGCCTTCGTCACGCCGGGACTCGTCGACTGCGCGAGTCGCGCCGGCTACGCGCGGAGCGACACCGAGTCCACCCGCGAACTGACCGCCGACGTGGACGCGCGCGACCTCGCCGATCCGTGGAGTCAGGCTTTTCGCGACGCCGTCCGCGGGGGATGCACGACCGTGTCGCTGGCACCGGGACCGAGCAACGTCGTGTCGGGACTCTCGCGGACGTTCAGCACCGCCTCCGCCGGCGGATCGGCGCGCGCGCACGACGACGCGGCGCAGGCGCTCTGGATCGCGATGGCGAGCGAACCGTCGATGGGGAACACGACGCCGCGTTTCGGCCCGACCGACTCCATCTACTCGCGGCGGCCGAACACGCGCATGGGCGTCGTCTGGATGCTGCGCCAGGTGTTCCTCGACGCGCGGGCGAAGCCCGCCGACCCGCTGTACGTGCGATATCGCGAGGTCCTCGACGGGAAGCGCGCGTGCCGCATCCTCGCGCATCGCTGGCAGGACATGAGCGCCACGCTCCGCATCGCCGACGAGGTGGGGATCAAGGAGCCCGTCTTCGCGGGGTGCGAGGAGGCGTACATCGGCCGCGCGGAACTCGCGAAGCGCAAAGTGGCGGCGATCGTCGGCCCGTTCGCGTCCGAGACGAGCGGCGAAGGGGCGGACTCGAGCGACACCGCGCTGCGCAACGCGGCGCTCCTGCGCGAGGCGGGCGTGCGCGTCGCCCTGACGGCCGGCCCGCTCGGCGGCGGGCGCCTTCGCGAACAGGCGATGCTCGCGGTGCGCTGGGGTCTTTCGAAAGACGACGCACTCGCCGCGGTGACGAGCGTCGCGGCCGATCTCTGCGGTCTGCCGGAGCGGGGGCGCGTGAAGGACGGCGGCGCCGCCGACCTCGTCCTCTGGAGCGGCCACCCGCTCCTCCCGTCGTCGCGCGCGCTCGTGGTGGTGGTGGACGGCGAGGTCGTCCTTGACGAGACGGGAAAGGTGAATCGATGAACGAACGCCGCGCCTCGGTGGACGGAGAACGTGAAGCGATGAACCGCCGCCTCGCCTCGGTAGGGGCAATGGCGCCGGGACTTACGAGTCCGTCCTGTGGACGGACTCGCGGCGACCCCCGTGTCCGCCCAACGTCGATCTCGCGAACGGATGCCGCTCGAACCGAGGACGGGGGCGGACACAGGGGTCCGCCCCTACCGAGTACCTTGCTCGTCTGCGCGCTCGCGTTCCTGTCGCTCTCCGGCGTCTCCGATGTCGCCGGCGCCGCGGGCGGGGACTTCGTCGTCCACGCGGGCAAGCTCGTCGGGCCGGGCGGCAAGGTGATGGAGAACGGCGCGTCGGTGCTCGTCTCCGGCGGGAAGATCGCCGAGGTGCGCGAAGGGCTCGTCAATCCGTGGAACGCCGAGGTGCGCGCGCGCAAGGAGGCGTGGCTCGTGCCGGGCTTCGTCGAGGCGCACAGCCAGGGCGGTCTCGACCGGCCGAACGAGCAGACGCCGAACACGCCGTTCGTCTCCGTGCTCGACGGTCTCGACCCGCTCTCCGACTACTTCGAGGACCTCCTCCGCGAGGGCGTGACGACCGTGTTCGTCGTCCCCGGCGACGAGACGCTCGTCGGCGGGCAGGGACTCGTGCTGAAGCCGTTCGGCCGCACGGCGGAGGAGATGATCGTCAAGCGCGACGCGGGGATGAAGATCTCGGTCGCGCCGCGCCGCGGCACGAGCCGCATGGCGCAGATGGCGGAACTGCGGCGCACGCTGACCGACGCGAAGCGCGCCGACGGCGAGCGGTCCGTCGAGGACCCGGATCGCGCCCAGGACGACCCGCGCCAGGCGGCGCTCGCGCGACTCCTGCGCGGCGAGGTGCGCGTGGTCTTCGCGTGCGACGAACCGGTGGACGTGGAGAACGCCCTGCGGCTCCTCGACGAGCGGTCGCTCAAGGGCTTCGTGACGATCGGACCCGCCTGCCGCCGTGCCTTCCCGATGCTCGCGGCGAAGGGCGTCGGCGCGGTGATGCCGGCGGACATCGAACCGCTCGAGCGCGATCCCGAGACGCTGCAGACTCGGCGCGTCCAACTCGCGCGAGAGTGCCGCGACGCGGGCGTGCCGCTGGTCCTCCAGGCCGACGAAGACGCGCCCTACGGCCGCCGTTCGCTCTGGTTCCAGGCGGCGACCGCGGTGTCGCAGGGTGTCCCGCGCGAGGCCGCGTTCGAGGCCGTCACCGGGAACCCGGCGAAGCTCCTCGGCGTGGACGACCGCGTCGGCGCCGTCGCGGCGGGCCGCGACGCGAACTTCGCGCTCTGGACCGGCGACCCGCTCGATCCCGCGTCGTGGGTGGACGAGGTCTACCTCGAGGGCCGCGTCGTCTACGAGCGGGCGAACGACAAAAAACTCGCGCGCCTCAGGGACGGTATCGGCGGAGAGAAGAAGTGAGCGGTCCGCAGGACCGCGAACCTGTAGGGGCGACGCATGGCCGCCGCGAGACCGTCCGCAGGACGGTCTCGTGCCGCCCGGCGGCATGGCCCGGTTCCGTGCGCCGGGACAAGGGCGAACCGGGCGAGGCATGCCTCGCCCCTACGAAGACCGTGCTGGGTGCGCTCGCGCTCCTCGCCGTGTCGCTCATCGCCCAAGCGGCGCCGGAGTCGACGGGCGCCCTCTACGTCACCGCGGGCGAGGTCCACACGGGCGCCTCGCAGGTGTTCCGGCCGGGCGCGGTCTCGGTCGTCGACGGGAAGATCGTGGCGGTCGGACGGCCCGACGACGTCGCCGTGCCGCCGGGTGCGCGGCGCATCGACGCGGGAACGAATGCATCGATCGTGCCGGGGCTCGTGGCCGCGCAGACCGAGCACGTCTCGAAGGGCGACGACGACCCGAACACCGTCGCGCCCGACGTCCGCGCGATCGACGGCTACGACTTCGCGGCGCCCGAGACGAAGCTCCTCGCGGCAGGAATCACGACGGTGTTCATCTCACCGGGTTCGAATCGCGTCGTCTCGGGCCGCGGAGCCGTGGTGAAGACGGCGGGGGCGTCGCGCGAGTCGCGAACGCTCCGCGCGGACGCCGGGCTCGTCGCGGGGATCGGCGAATCGGTCTCGCGTCCGCCATCCGTCATCGATCCGCCGGTCGAGCCGGATGCGACGAACGCGCCGCTCACGCCGTGGCGGCGGCAGTTCCCCGTCACACGCGCCGGATCGCTCATGCTGCTGCGTCAGTTCCTCGACGGAGGCAAGGCCGCGGACGTGACGCAGCGGAGCACCGAGATGCGCATCGGCGCCGACTCCGCGGGCGACATCGAGGCCGCGCTCGCGTTCCAGAAGGAGCGCGGCGTGCGCGTCGTGCTCGTCGGCTGCCGCGACGCGAACGCGCTTGCCGAGGCGATCGCGAAGTCGGCGCTGCCGGTCGTGCTGCGCTGGCCGTTCGCGAGCGGACGCGTCTCCGCCGGATGGGACGCCGAGCACGAGAAGTCGCTCCTCGCGGCCCGTCGCAACCCGGCGTTCCTCGACGGAGCGGGCGTGGCGTTCGCGCTCGCGGCGTCCGACGAATCGGCGCTGCCCGATCTGCTCTTCGTCGCGGCTTCGGCTGCGCGCCTCGGCCTCGATCCCGACAAGGCGCTCGCGTCGGTCACGTCCCAGGCCGCGTCGGTGCTGGGCGTGGGGGACCGCGTCGGCACGATCGCGGCGGGCCGCGACGCAGACCTCGTCGTGCTCTCGGGACGTCCCGCGGATCTCCGCACGTTCGCTCTGACGACGATCGTCGACGGCGACGTCGTGTGGGAACGCAAGGCGACGGGCGGCACGGTCGTCGTGCGCGCGGCGCAGATCCATCTCGGCGACGGACGCGTGGTCGCGCCCGGCGAGGTGGCGTTCGAGGACGGGAAGATCGTGGACGTGGGTGCCACCGTCGGAGTGCCGCCGGGCGCGCGGTTCATCGACCTCGGCGAAGGCAGCGTGATGCCCGGCCTCATCGACGCCTTCTCGCGCGCCGGACTCGCGGGCCTTGGCGGACGTCCGACGGGCGACCTCTCGACGGCAGTCACCGCGGCGAAGGGTCTCTCCGCGAAGGACGACTCGTTCGCGCTGCTCGCCGCTCACGGCGTCACCTCGGCACTCGTCGCCCCGGGCGGCGGCGGACGCGTCGGCGGTCGGGCGTCGGTCGTGCGGACGGCGGGCGGCGACATGACGAAGCGCGTGCTGCTCGACGACGCGGGCCTCGTCGTCCGTCTGCGCGGCGAGCGCGACATCGCGGCCGCGGTGAAGGAGTTCGAGGACGCTCTGAAGCGAGTGAAGGAGTACCGCGAGTCGCTGGAGAAGTACGACAAGCAGTTGAAGGAGTACGAAGCCTGGAAGAAGGCGCGCGACGAGGAGGAGGCGAAGAAGAAGGCGGCCGCCGCCGCCGCCGCCGCCGCCGCCGCCGCGAAGCCCAAGGAAGAGCCGAAGAAGGACGAGGCGAAGCAGGAGGAACCGCCCAAGAAGGAGGAGCCTCCGAAGAAGGACCCGCCGAAGCCGGGCGACGCGAAGGACGAGAAGCCTCCCGAGAAGCCTCCCGAGAAGCCGCCGGAGAAGCCCGTGGAGAAGAAGGAGGAGAAGGCCCCCGAGGAGAAGGAGGAGCCGAAGAAGCCGAAGACCGACGAAGCGCTCGCGGGCTGGTTCCCCGTCCTCGACAGGAAGGTGCCGGTGTTCATCCAGGCGCGCACGGTCGAGGAGATCCGCGCCGCGCTGGCACTGGTCGAGGGCGAGTGGAAGCTGCGCGTGGTGCTCGTCGGCGCGGACGACGCGCGGCACGTCGCCGCGGCGATCGAGAGGGCGAAGGCGGGCGTCGTGGCGTCCCCCGTGGCGATGACGGAGGAGCGCGGGCGTCCGGTGAACCTCTTGCGCGAACTCGCGATGTCGGGACTTCCCGCTGCGATCGGCAGCGACTCGTGGCTCGGCGGCGCGGAGCTCCCCGACGTCCTCGCCTACGCCGTCGCGCGCGGCCTCTCGCCTGCCGCAGCCGTCCGTCTCGCGAGCGGCGACGCCGCGAAGCTCCTCGGCATCGACGCGCGCACCGGCACGATCGCGCCGGGGCGCGACGCCGACCTCGTGCTCCTCACCGGCGAGCCGTTCGGCCGCGCGTCGCAGATCCGCGCCGTCTTCGTCGGCGGCGAGGAGGTGTCGCTTGACGGGCGATGACGGCGTTTCCCCGGTCTTCGTAGGGGGGACGCATGCGTCGCCCGCGGCCGTGTCGCCGCCGTCGCGCCGCCCCACGACGGGCGACCCATGGGTCGCCCCTACGACGGCGCTCCTCGCCGGCGCCCTTGCCTTGATCGCACTCACCGGTGGTGCGAGCGCCGACGAACCCGCGAAGGGCATCGCCATCAAGGCGCTGCGCGTCATCCCCGTCGTCGGCGAGCCGATCGACCACGGCGTCATCCTCGTCAGGGGCACGAAGATCGAGGCGGTGGGGCGCGAGGCCGACGTGAAGATCCCCGAGGGCTACGAGGTCCGCGACTTCAAGGACGGCTGGGCGACGCCGGGCTGGGTCGAGCTCCACGCGCACGTCGGCGGCACCGACATCAACGACATGGTCTATCCGACGAACCCGGAGCTCCGGACGCTCGACACCATCGTCCCGAACAACCCTCAGCTCAAGGCAGCGCGCCAGGGCGGCGTCACGACGATGAACTTCATCCCCGGCTCGGGGACCAACATGAGCGGCTTCGGCACGCTCATCAAGACCGCGGGCGACACGGTGGAGGAGATGACCGTCCGCTTCCCCGGCTCGCTGAAGATCGCGCAGCTCGGGAACCCGGAGCGCCGCGGCGGCGATGTCGGCGGCTCGCGCATGGGGATGAACTACCTCCTGCGCGACCGGCTCGCCGAAGCGAAGGAGTACGCCGACCGATGGTTGAGGTGGGAGAAGGAGAAGACCGGCGCCGCGCCTTTGAGGGACGAGCGCCTCGAGAACTTCCGCGGTCTCTTCGCGCACCGCTACCCGGTGATCGTGCACACGGTCTTCGTCAACGGAATCGAGGCGACGAAGCGAATCGTCCGCGACGAGTTCGGCCTCGACACGATCATCACGCACGGCGAGTTCGGCGCGTTCAAGGCGGCCGACGTGATCGTCGGCGCGGGCATGCCGGTGAACGTCGGGCCGCGCCTCATCGAGCTGGAGCGCGAGACGGGGAAGATCCTCAACATCTGCACGCTCTGGAAGGAAGCCGGCTGCAAGGACCTGTCGATCAACACCGACTGCCCGGTCGTGCCCGCCGACGAACTGACGACGCAGGGCTCCGCGACGGTGCACTTCGGTCTCGACGAGAAGACCGCGCTCGAGGGACTCACGATCGTCCCCGCGCGCAACATCGGCATGGCCTCGCGCCTCGGGTCGCTCGAGCCGGGGAAGGACGCGGACATCGTGATCCGCACCGGCCCGCCGCTCGACCTGCGCAGCGCCGTCGTCTTCGTCCTCATCAACGGCAAGCCCGCGTACGAGAAGGGCAAGGACCGGCGATGGCTGTGAAGGACGACGGCATTCACCGTGCGAGTCTCCAAGCGCGGGCCACGGCCGAACTGGTGCGCATCTGTTTTCGCGACTATCGCCTGCACCGGGTCGAGATCCGGTGTGCGGTGGACAATCGCCGCAGTTGCGCCGTGCCGTCGCGGTTGGG
>JANNHP010000140.1:0-1664 GCA_031404455.1 Planctomycetia bacterium
GCGGAGGTGGACCAAGTTCGCGCCGACGTTCGAGACGTAGAGCGCCTGGCGGCCCGTCGTCGCCGGGCAGAGCTCGGTCACCGACGTTCCGACCAGTTCGCCGGTGTTGGCGGTGAGCGTCAGCTTCGCCTTCTTCGTCTCCACAGTCCCGCTCGCCTTGACGAGGACGTTGCCGGAAGAGTCGACGCCCGCCGTGTAGCCCCGCGGGTCGCCGCCGGTGACGACGACGTTGTTCATCGGCCACCTCCGTGCGAGGGCGGAGTCCTCAACGCAAAGTCGCCGGCCGACCAGCACGAGAAGGCCGGGTCGATCCCTGCGAGCGTCACGACGAGCCGGATCCAATCCAGCCCGAACGAGTGGCTCTGGTTGGTCTCTCCGCTGCCCGAGTACGAGACCCCGTTGCTGACCCAGATCTTGAGGTCGGGCGATTCCTGCATCTGCATCAGGAACGTGGGACTCGTGCCGATCCCCGTTCCGCGCCAAACCGCGAGGTTGGCGTACGCGAACTCCCGGACGTTGAAGGGCTCCGTGTGGAAGGTGCGCGCGCCTGCGAACGTCGTGAAGCGCGGCAAGAGGACGATCCTGCGGATCTCGGTGTTCACGCCGCCGCCTCCTTCTCCCAGGACTCGGACCTTCCCTGCGACCCGGGCGCGCGCTTCTCGTCGCGACGCCGTCGTCTCCCGCAACCGCGCAGAGAATGCGCGACGCCCCCCCCCCAGAAGTCAAACATTTTCTCGAAGAACGTGGCGGCGGTCGCTGCGAGTCACGTAAGCTCCTGCGCGTCCGAAGAGGGAGGTGATCGATGGCGGTCGTGGAGTCCTCACTGGTCCTCTTGCCGCGTCCGACGACGCTCGTCGGCGCCACGAGTTTCACGACGCTTCCGCTCGACGTCTCCGGGTTCGGCTCCGTGCAAATCCAGCTCTGGCGCGGTCCGATCCGCGGCTCGGGCACGCCGACGATCAAGTTCTACTTCGAGGAGTCTCTCGACACCGAGACGTGGGCGCTCGGTCCGTCGACGCCCGTCGGATACGACCCCGCCGACGAGACGACGGGCGGAGACCCGACGCTCGCGAAGCCGCAACTCTTCAGCTACGCGTTCCGACTGCGCTGGTTCCGCCTTCGGATCGAAACGACCGGCGCGGCACCGGTCGTCACCTGCTGGGCCGAGGGCCTGCTCCGCGATGGCGGGGGTGGCGGTTCATGGACGCAAGGCAAGGCCGCGCCGGTCATCGAGGCGGCGCGCGCGATGGGTCCTCCGGCGATGGCGCGCAGCCGCGCCGCTCCTCCAGGAACACCTTGGTCGGGATGGAGCGATCAGAACGGACCGGGGGGCACAGGGGTCGGCTCCGGAGGCCCCGCTCCCGGGACACCGGGCGCGCAACCGTCAGTGGATCCGTCGTCGCCGCCGACCGGGAGGAGCGCCGGCACGCCATCGCCTGACGGGAACGTCAATCCGTTCGACAACATCAAACACGGCAGGGGCTGAGAGACAGCGCGAGCGCGCCCGGCTACCGCGCGTCCGGCTACCGCGCGCGCGGCGGTCCGCCGCGGTGCGAGCGGCGCGAACCGGTGCGCAGGTGCCACGGGATGTCGCGACCCGGGCGCGGTCCGGCGTGCGGGGCGCGCGGGGGCTGATTCGGGACGAGGCCCGAGTCGCCGCGCAC
>JANNHP010000141.1:0-17763 GCA_031404455.1 Planctomycetia bacterium
CCCGTGTCCGCCCCACGTCGATGTCGGCGCGGGCGCCGCTTCCGGAGACACGTTGGGCGGACACGGGGGTCCGCCCCTTCCGAGATCTCACGCGTGGCGCCGACCGTTGGGCCGTCGTGAACGCGTCACGTCAACGCTTCCGGAGAGCGCGACCGACACGGCCAACGTCGGGCAGTTGATGCGCGATCTCGTCCGGATCGAGTCCCATCTCGCGGACTGCCGCTCGCGCCGCCTTGTAGTCCGCGGCTCCGATCGAGTTGTTCAGCAGGAACTCCGCCTTCTGTTCCGGGGTGTAGATCCGTGTCGAGCGCGTGGCCGCCGGGCGCACGAAGATGCCGCCGTTCCGCTCCTCGACGATGACGTCCGAGCCTTCGACGAGGCCGAGGCGGCGGCGCATCGCGACCGGGATCACCACCGCCCCGCCGCGGCCGACTCTCTTCGTAGGACGCGCCACGGAGAATCTCCGCGCGAGAGCGCATCCGCCGCTCCGACATCCCGGCGCAAACGGCGTCTCGCCGGCTGACGCCCTCACCCTGCGCCGCCTGCTAGCCTCGTCCCCGTGCCGCCCCCGCGCGTCTCCGTCATCGTCCCCGTCTTCAACCGCCCGGTCTACGTGCGGCAGGCGGTCGATTCGGCGCTGGCGCAGGAGTGTCCGGGCGGGTTCGAGGTGATCGTCGTCGACGACGGTTCGACCGACGACACGCCGCAGGTGCTCGCGAGCTACGGCGATCGCATCCGCGTCGTGCGGCAGCGCAACGGCGGTGCCGCGGCGGCGCGCAACGCGGGGATCGATGCGGCGCAGGGCGAGTACTTCGCGCTCCTCGACAGCGACGACGTGTGGATGCCGGGCAAGCTCGCGGCGCAGGTCGCGCTCCTCGACGCGCACCCCGAGGCCGGGTTCGCGCACTCCGACGTCGAGGAGTTCTTCGAGGACGCACCGGGGAAGCGCTGGACGCGGCGGCCCGAGATCGTCAGCGGCGAAGTGCTGAGGATTCTCCTGCGCCGCAACGTCATCCACACGATGTCGGTGATGCTGCGCCGCCGCGCGATCGAGGAGGTCGGCGACTTCGACCCGCGCTACCCGCCCTGCGAGGACTGGGACCTCTGGCTCCGCATCTCGGAGCACCGGCCGGTCGTCGGCGACGCGAGGCCGTGGGTCCGCACGCGCGTCCACGAGGGCGGCATCAGCGCCGACCCGATCGTCGTCTACACGCAGGCCTGTGACGTGCTCGCCGCGGCGGCGGTCCGCCTCGCCGCGCGCGAGTCGCCCCTCGCCTCGTTCGCGCGGCGCCAGGCGTCGCGCTGGTGCGTGAAGCTCGGACGGCGCCTCGTCCGCGCCGGATGGCCGGCCGAGGCCGAGAAGTCGTTCCGCCGCGCCGTCGAACTCCACCCGCTCGGCCGCGTGGACGTGTTCCTCGCCAAGCTCTCGCGCAAGCGCTGATGGCGACGATCTTCAGCCACTTCCTCCTCGGCTGGGGCGCGTATCGCTGCATCGACGGCGGACGCGATCCGCGGCGCACGGGGCCGCTCGTGGCCGGATTCCTGTCGATGATGCCCGACCTCGATTCCCTCGCGATGCCGTGGATCCGATACGACGCGCCGTGGGGACATCGCGGGATGTCGCACTCCCTCGCGTTCGCCGCCGTCCTCGGAACGCTCGCCGCCATCGCGCTGCGCCGCCGCGTCACGTTCCCCGGCGGAGTCGTGGCACTCGCCGCGACGTTCGCCGTCGTCACCGCATCCCACGGCCTCCTCGACGCGCTCACCGACGGCGGCCTCGGCATCGCCTTCTTCGCGCCGTTCGACGACACGAGGTACTTCCTGCCGGTGCAGCCGATCCCCGTCTCCCCCATCACCGTCAACCCGTTCAGTCCGTGGGTGCTGCACGTGCTCGCGGTCGAGGCGATGCTGCTCGGGCCGCTCGCCGCGGCGCTCTGGACAGCGCGACGGCCGATGTCGTGGCCGCGACGCGCTTTGGTCGTGGCGTCGCTCGTCGGGAGCGCCGCCCTGTGGGTGGTGCGCTGCCGGTAGCCTTCCGCCGCGATGCCGATCATCGAACTGACGACCTCCATTGCGGCGCCGATCGAACGCGTGTTCGACCTCGCGCGCAGCGTGGACCTGCACGTCGCGTCGACCGGGCACACGGACGAGCGCGCGGTGGGCGGTGTGACATCCGGACTCGTCGGTCCCGGCGATTCGGTGACGTGGAGCGCGCGCCACCTCGGCGTGCGGCAGACGCTGACGGCCCGCGTCTCCGCGTTCGACCGGCCGCGCCACTTCCGCGACTCGATGGTGCGCGGCGCCTTCCGGAGCTTCGACCACGACCACTTCTTCGAGAGCTCGGGCGACGTCACCGTGATGCGCGACGCGTTCGCGTACGAGTCGCCGCTCGGCGCGCTCGGGCGCCTCGCCGACGCCGTCTTCCTGGAGCGCTACCTGCGGCGGTTCCTCGCGACGCGGGCCGCGGCGGTCAAGAGCGCCGCGGAGTCGGAGGCGTGGCGAAGGTACGTCTGAGTCCGGGCGCACACGCCGCCGGGACCGGACGGCCGGTCCTCAGCCCCGGACGCCGAGTCCCTCGCGGAGCCACGCGTTCGCGAGCGACATCGCGCCGCGCGCCGCGGTCGTCCCGGCCAGCGCGTTGAGCATCACGAAGTCGTGGATCATCCCCTGGAAGCGCGCGGCGGTGACGCGCACGCCCGCCTCGCGAAGCTTGTTCGCATAGGCCTCGCCCTCGTCGCGCAGCACGTCGGCCTCGGCGGTGATGACGAGCGCCTGGGGGAGACCGCGCAACTGCTCGGTCGTGGCGCGCAACGGCGAAGCGGTGATCTCGCGACGCTGGGCCTGGTCGGTCGTGTACTGGTCCCAGAACCACTGCATCGCGTCGCGGCGCAGGAAGAACCCGGTCGCGAACTGATGGTAGGACGCGGTGTCGAACCCCGCGTCGGTCACGGGATAGAAGAGGAGCTGGCGGCTGATCGAGGGACCGCGCCGCTCCTTCGCGAGCAGCGTGACGGCGATGGCGAGGTTGCCGCCCACGCTGTCGCCGGCGACGGCCAGCCGCGACGGATCGAGGCCGTGCGCTCGGCCGGTCTCGGCGATCCAGCCGAGCACGGCGTACACCTCCTCGATCGCCCGCGGGTACTTCGCCTCGGGCGAGAGGCTGTAGTTGACGAACACGACGGCCGCCTGCGCGCCGACCGCGAGTTCGCGGACGAGCCGGTCGTGCGTGTGCGCGTTGCCGAACACCCATCCCGCGCCGTGGGCGTAGACGACGACGGGCAGCGGCGCCCGCGACCCGGGCGGCCGCAGGATCTTCACGGAAACCTCGCCGAGCGGACCCGCCTGGATCAGGCGCTCCTCGATGTCGACCGGCGGCTTCGTCGCCGGCCCCGCCTGGACCTCGTCCACGGCGCCGCGGCCCTTCTCGGGGCTCATCTGGAAGAGGAACGGCGGCTTCGCGGTGTCCTCGGCGAACTTCTTCGCCTCCGGTTCGAGTCGGATCTGGGCGTCCATGATGCTGTCTCCTCCGTGCGATGCGGCGCGACGCGCGACGCCGACTTCTCTGAATGTCGGGCGTGGACACGAACGACGCCGTCGTATCCCCGCCGCATGGCGAACGACCGCGGGCCGGATTCGATTGCAGGCGTCGGCGCGAGGCGCTCGCGGCACGTCGCCGTGGAAGTGGTAGCGCCGGAGGTCGCGCAGGAGGTGGACACCGCCCTCCCCCGGCCCGTCCCGCGCCCCTGCGGGCGAGCGCGGGGTGCCTGTCGTCGTGTATCGTGCGCCGCACCCGAGGACACCGCCCGTGCTGCGATACGAACTGGCCGAGCCGATCTTCGTCTCCGGACCGAGCACCTTCTACCGGGCGACGAACCGCATCCTCGGGAGCGAGGTCGTCGTCCGCCGCCTCGACATCGATCCCGCCCGTGCCGCCGACGTGCGGGAGACCTTCTACCGCGAGCAGCGCCACGCGGCGTCGCTGCGACACCCGCACATCCAGAAGACGCTCGACGTCTTCGAGGATGACGGGGCGCTCTGGTCCGTCCACCCCTACGTGCCGAGCCGGCCGACGGATCAACTCATCGCCGAGCGCGGACCGTTCGCACTCGCGGACGCGGCGCGGGTCGCTTCGCACGTGGCCGACGCGCTCTCGTACCTGCACGAGCGCGGCTTCGTCCACGGCCGGCTGACGCCGAGGTTCGTGCTCGTCGCCGAGCGCGGCGACACGATCCTGACGAACCTCGTGAAGAGCGCCGATCTCGCCGCCGGCATCTGGCCGCTTCGCGCCGCGGTGAGCGGACTCGGACCCTTCTCCTCACCCGAGGAGCGTTGCGGCGAGCGCCCCACCGAGGCGAGCGACCTCTTCGGCCTCGCCGCCGTGTTCCTCTTCTGGGTGGGCGGATCGATCGGCGAGGTGGAGGCGCTCGTGCAGACGTTCTGCGACACGGGCGACGCCACGCAGGACGCGCACCTCCTCGCGTCGCGCGTGCCGAACCTCCCGCGCGTGCTCTCGGAGGCGCTCGGCTCGGCGCTCCAGCCCGACCCGGCGCGGCGGCGCGGCAGCGCCGCGGCTCTCGCCGCGCTCTTCAGCGAACTCCACTCGCGACAGGCCGCCGAGGTGCCCGTCGGCTTCGAGACGGGCACCATCCTGCACGCGAACGGCCTGCCCGAACCGCTGGAGCTGACCGGGCGCATCGGCGCCGGACGGTTCGGCGTCGTGATGCGCGCGCGCTCGCCGTCGCTCGCGAACGGACTCGCGGTGAAGGTGCTGAAGCCGGAGCACCGGGACGACCCGCTCGTGGTCGAGCGCTTCCTCCGCGAGGCGCGGGCGCTCACGCGCATCCGGCACGAGAACGTCGTCCGCGTCCTCGGCATCGGCGAGTCCCGCGACGTCCCGTTCCTCGTCATGGACTTCCTCGACGGACCCACGCTCGCGACGCACGTGCGGCGCAATGGAGTGCTCGATGCGCGCGAGGCGGCGACGCTCGCACTCGGCGTGGCGCGCGGACTCGGCGCCATCCACGAGGCAGCGCTGCTCCACCGCGATCTGAAGCCCGACAACGTGATGCTCGTCGGCGGCGTGCGTCCCGTCATCACCGACCTCGGCGTCGCCAAGTCGCTGCGCGAGGAAGGCCTCACGATGAGCGGGGCGATCGTGGGGACGCCGCTCTACATGGCGCCCGAGCAGGCTTCGGGCCTCGAGGTGAGCCAAGCGACGGACCTGTACGCGCTCGGGGCGATCCTCTACGAGTGCCTCAGCGGTTTCCCGCCGCACCGCGCGGCAGATCTCATGGCGCTCCTCTACGCGGTGCGGACCCGCGCGCCCGAGCCGTTGCCGAACGATGTGCCGCCCGCGCTGTCGGACCTCGTGTCCCGCTTGCTGCGCAAGGAGCAGTCCGAGCGGCCGCAGGACGCGAGCGGCGTCGCCGCGGATCTCGAAGGGATCGTAGCGGCGTTGCGCGTGTAGCGCGCTACGCCCCGAAGCCGCCATCGACGTCGATCGCGGATCCGGTGATGTAAGCGGCGTCGGGACCCGCGAGGAACGCGACCGCCGCGGCCACCTCGTCGGGACGGCCGAAGCGGCCGAGCGCGGTGAGCGCCCTCTCGGCCTCGGCCATGGCGCCGTCCGACGGGTTCATCTCCGTGTCGATCGGCCCCGGCTGCACGACGTTCGGTCTCGCCGACGTCCGCTGCGAACGCCGCCCGGAACTTCGCGCGGTCGAGCGAGACGAAGCCGGCCGCATCCGGCACGAATGCGTCAACGACCGCCGACGGCCCGAACTTCGCGAGCAGTTCGCCCAGGCGCTCGCCGCCTTCCGGCGCGAACGCCGCGACGTAGACCAGCGCCTTCACGTTCGCGACGCCCGTCGCCGCGTTCGTGATGACCGCGCCGCCGTACGAGTGTCCGACGGCGACCGTCGGGCGCTTCTGCGCGTCGAGGAGGCGCCGCGTCGTCGCGACGTCGTCCGCGAGGGACGTGAGCGGGCGTTGGACGGCCGTGACCTCGAATCCGTCGCGTTCGAGCAGCGGGATCACGTGCCGCCGGCACGAACCGTCGGCGAACGCGCCGTGGACGAGGACGATCGCGGGCTTCGTGGACTCGGAGTTCATCCGGGCCTCCTCACGGGTCTTAGGGACGGGCGTCGCGTCCGTCTACACCGAAACTGAGCGTGGGGGGTGGACAGGGGCGCGGGGAGCGACCGGCCCGCCTCTCAGGACGGGCGCGGGAAGTCGGCGAAGACCGGGTGATCGACCGGAACCGTCGTGAAGCTCCGCGCGCGTCGCGCGATCACGACGAGTAGCGAGGCGAGGAACCAGACCGCCGCGAAGTCGACCCATCCGGTCCGCTGCGGCGTGAGGTCCACCGGGGCGTCGTCGGCCCATCCGCCCGCGACCGGCGCCAGCTCGAAAGCGATCCCCGACGCGAGACCGGCGAGCGTCCCGAACGCGACGACGTCGCGGGACGGGCGCTCGTCGAGTACCGCCGACGCGCAGACGAGCGCCACGAGGACGGGCCAGGCCGCGAGCACCCACGTCGCGTCCGCCACGTGGGCCGACCTGGCGATGCACGGCGCGAGCACGGCACCGACGACGAGAAAGCCCCGGATCCGCTCGAGTCGCAGCGCGGGCCGCGTCGCCGCCCACGTCACGAACTGGGGCAGGAGCATGGCGGCGACCAGGGTCAGCATCCGGGAATCGGTCTCCGGGGCCGTCCTGCCCGGGATGCCCCCGGCGAAGGCATTGCTCGTCGTCCAGTCGATCGTCGCGAACACGCACACGGCGGTGAGCGGCGCGAGCAGCGCGATCGTGCCCGCGGCCGCGGAGGCGATCAGCGCGAGGAACGCCGACGTCAACGCGACCCCGGCGAGGATGACGAGACCCGACGACTCGCTCTCGTGCCCGATGATCCAGGGGATCGCCCCGAACGACTCTGTGCGCAGCAGCGAGCCCAGGAACAGCGCCGACACCCACGGCCTCCTGGCGAACGTCGTCAGCGCCATCGCGCCGTGGTCGCGCGGCACCGATCGGCGGGCGGCGCGGGCGACCATGCCGCAGACCGTCAGTCCGAGGATGGCCACGAACGACTCCGCGACGCTCCCCGCCGCCGCGACGACCGACCACACACCCGGAGCCGAGAAGGCGCTGACGATCACGCCGGCGGCCGCGGCGAGGCCCGCGAGCGCCGCCGCGGCGGTCGTCCAGCCCCGCGATCCCAGCCAGATGAAGAGGACGACGAACGCCGCCGAGCCGACGTACAGGAACTCGATCGGTCCGTGGACGGTGCCGGACCGCACCGCCCACCAGACCGCCATCGCCGCCGCGGCCGAGAGCGCGACGGCCCAGATCCGTCGCCCGCCGGCCGACCAGGCGGCGCTGAGGATCGTGAACACGAGCAGCGTCGGCATCCCGATCGAGTCCGCGCGCTCCAACCGGTGCATCTCGTACGGGACGACACGGGCCGCGCACGCGAGCGCGACCCATCCGGCGAAGATCCGGACGCGGAGCTCCCGGTCGGTGCGGGAGAGCGCGAGCCCGCCGAGGAAGGCGAGCCCCACGGCGTGGCTGTCGAGTCCGGTCGCGACGTTCGCGACGTTCGCGACGAGCAGCACGACCGCGGCGAACGCGGGTTCCGAGAGGATCGCGCCCGCGATGCCCTCGGCGACGTCGTCGAGGAACGCGGTCCAACGCCGCTTCCTCGGCCGGCTCCCGGTCGATCCTCCCTCCGCCATGCGGCGAGGGTACCTCGCGGCCTCGCGCGGGGCGCCACGCGACCTTCAGCCCGACGGTTCGACTACAGCGACCGCTTGACGAAGTACCAGTCCTTCGCGTCCGGGTTCTGCGTGTTCTCGGCGACGCGCGCGTCGGCTTCGGCCGAGGTCTTCGGCGGCGGCATGATGACCTTGTCGCCCTTCTTCCATCCCTCGGGCGTCGCGACGTTGCCGGCCTTGTCGACCGTCTGCAGCGCGTCGACGAGACGCAGGATCTCGGCGATGTTCCGCCCGCACTGCATAGGGTAGTAGACGAGCGCGCGGATCGTCTTCTTGGGGTCGATGATGAACACGGAGCGCACCGTCGCCATGTCGCTCGCACCGTGGTGGATCATCCCGTAGGCGCGCGCGACCTTCGTGTCGAGGTCGGCGATCACTGGGAACGGGATCTTCACGCCGTGGCTCTGCTCGAGGCTCCGCGTCCACGCGATGTGCGAGAAGACGCTGTCCACCGAGAGGCCGATCAACTGCACGTTGCGCTCGGCGAAGTCCGCCGCGTGGTTCGCGAACGCGAGGAACTCCGTCGAGCAGACCGGCGTGAAGTCGTACGGGTGGCTGAAGAGCACGACCCACTTGCCCGAGTACTTCCCGAGCGAGATCGGGCCGTGCGTGGACAGCGCCTCGAACTCCGGCGCGGGCGAGTTGATCTGCGGGATCCCAGGGGCGATGTCGGTCATGTGCGTCCTCCTTCGGCCGGGAGTCTACCGCGCCGAGGGGATCGGAGTCTCGCCCGAGGAGTTGAACCATCCGGCTCCCGGGCGGCGGCGCGACTCCGACGTACTGACGCGCGGGCCTACCTCTCCACCGGCAACCCCTCGCGCACCCACCCGTCCGTGCCGCCCGCCACGTTGAACACGCGGCGGCGTCCCTGCGAGATGAGGAACGCGGCGGCGCGGGCGGAGCGACCGCCGGACTTGCAGATGACGAGGACCTCGGCGTCCATGTCCGCCGGCAGTTCGTCGAGACGGTGCGGCACCTGCTGGAGCGGGACGAGGTGCGCACCGGGGGCGTGACGGCCCATCGGACCCGAGAACTCGAAGGGTTCGCGCACGTCGAGGAGGAACGGCTTCGCGGCGCCCGTCGCGGAGAGACGCCGCAGCGCCTCCGTCGGCGTGACGAGCGGGACGGCCGCCATCGGCCCGGCCGCGCACGCGCCGCCGCCGCCGCCGCCTTCTCCGGGCGCGCAACCGATCGCAGCGGAGATCGCGTGGTGCGCATCGTGCGCGGACTTCTTCCCGAGGTTCGCGGCGATGACCGCGAGCATCCAGTCCGGCGTCGGCGACGCGACGGCGCGCTGCCAGGCGACGTACTCCTCGCGCGTGACGTTCTGGAACCGCGGGTTGCGGACGCGCTCCGCGCCGAGCGTCGAGTCGTCGAGTTCGTTGTAGTCGTGGCCCGGGAGCACGCGGTGCTCGTCGCCGAGCGACGCGAGCTTCTGGAGGCTGTCCCAGTGGACGCCCGGGTCGCCGCCGGGCAGGTCGAGGCGCCCCGCGCCGTCCTGCGCGAGGAAGAGGAAGTCGCCGGTCAGGAGGGCCTCTGCGGCGCGCAGCGTGATGCTGTCGGGCGTGTGGCCCGGCGTGTGGATCACGGCGACCGCGGCGTCGCCGACGTCCAGTTCCTGGCCGTCGCGGAGTTTTTCGGTGACCGCCGGGATCGCCGCGGACTCGTGCGCGGCGTACGGGATGCCGAGGCGCCTCGCGATCTCGGCGCCGCCCGAGAGGTGGTCTGCGTGGGTGTGCGTGTCCACGACCCGGCCGAGCCTGAGTCCCGTCCGTTCGAGCTCGGCAAGGACGCGGTCCACGTCCCCGGCGAGGGGGTCCACGAGGAGGGCCTCGTGCGTGCGCTCGCAGGAGACGAGGTACGAGCGGCAGGCGGCGGGACCGATCTGTTCGACCTTCATGCGGGGCTCCTCTCAGAACGAGAATCCTATCTTGCCCGCAAGCTCTCGCCGCGCTCGGGCCGATAGGCCCCCGATGGGATCGACCTGCCACTACGCGTCGGACGTCGGGCGCAGGCGCAATCACAACGAGGATGCGTACCTCGTCGATGAGGCCCTGCAGCTCTACGTCGTCGCCGACGGAATGGGTGGCCACGCCTGCGGCGAGGTCGCCTCGGGGATCGCCGTGCAGGCCTTCCGCGACTTCGTCAACGACCGCTGCGAAGTGGTCTGGGGCTTCCGCGACGCGAGCCCGTCGGTGCCGATCTCGATGGTGCGCCAGCTCCTCGAGGACGCCCTCCACACAGCCTGCCGCGAGGTGTATCGCAAGGCGCAGGAAGTGCCCGAGATGCGCGGCATGGGCACGACGCTCGTCGCGCTGCTCGTCGCGGGCGACCGCGGGTTCGTCGTCCACGTCGGCGACTCGCGCGCCTACCTCGTCCGCGAGGGCGGCGTCGTCCAGCTCACGCGCGACCACTCGGTGCTGAACGAGCTCGTTCGCAGCGGCGAGATCTCGGAGGAGACCGCGAACACCACCTACGCCGGCTACCGGCACTCGCTCTCGCGCGCCGTCGGGGTGTGCGAGGAGGTCGAGGTGGACTCGATGGACTTCGAGATCCTGCCGGACGACCTCTACCTCCTCGCGTCCGACGGACTGACGCACCACGTGAAGAATTCCGAGCTGCCGTCGCTCGCCGAGACCGTGGGCGAGGACCTCGCCGCTGCACTCGTGACGCTCGCGAACGACCGCGGCGGCGAGGACAACATCACCGCGATCACGGTGCGCGTCGAGCCGGACGCGCAAGCGCCCGGGATCGACGAGACGCGCGGACGCGAGTTCGTCGCGAAGCTCACGGCGTTCCGCGCGCTCCCGCTCTTCCGCCATCTCGAGTACGGAGAGCTGATGCGCGTGCTCGCGGCGACCGACGTCACCGTGATGAAGGCGGGCGAGGTCGTGCTGCGGGAGGACCAGACGGGCGACGCGATGTACCTCGTGCTGTCGGGCAAGGTCGCCCTCGAGAAGTCCGGCGAGCGCATCGCCGAGTACACGACGGGCGCGCACTTCGGCGAGATGGCGCTCATCGACCGCACCACTCGTTCCGCGACCGCGACGGTCCTCGAGGAGGCGCGCCTCTTGCGCCTGAAGCGCGAACACCTCTACGCGCTCGTCAAGCGCGAGCCCGAGATCGCGGTCAAGCTGCTCTGGAGCTTTGCCGAGACCCTCGGCGACCGCCTCCGCGGGTCGAACGAGGCGCTCGCGAACTTCAAGGCGCTCGTCGGCGGGAACGTCTTCGGCCCGGCGTAGGCGGGCGTCCGGCCTCCGTGGCGCAGTCACCAATCCGTCTCGGTAGGGGCAATGGCGCCGGGTCGTACGAGTCCGTTCGGTGAACGGACTCGCGGCGACCCCCGTGTCCGCCCAACGTCGCTGCGGCCGAGGTCGCCGTTCCCATTGCCACCAGGGCGGGCACCGGGGCCCGCCCCTACCGAGAGGTGGGTGTGTCGCCCATCGATCGCGTCGCTCGTCGGGACGCCGTCGCCACGACGCACGCCCGCCTGCGACGGACGACGAGACCCAGCCCCACCGCGCCGAGCGCGAAGAGGGCGACCGTGCCGGGTTCGGGGTTGTGCACAGCCTGGCCGAAGGTGAACCGGTCGGCCGCCCACGTCTCCGCGTTGCCGCCGCCCGCGCTGTCGTCGCCGACGACGACCGCCACCTGGTCGAACCAGAAGGAGCCGTCGGCGACGATCCCGAGGAAGTGCGTCTGGTTGTTCCCGTTCTGGGCCCCCCAGTCGAAGTCGCGCGTGAACACGAGCGATCCGGCGCGATAGAGGCGGAGCGTTCCGCGCGTGAACGCCGCCGCGGCCTCGAAGTCGATGAGGTCGAGGCCGAAGTGCCCGATGCCGAGGCCGCCCGGCGTGCTCGTGAAGCTGACGAGCAGGGCGTTGCGCGTCGTCGTGCCGCCGCTCCCGCTGTCCATGCCCCACGAGCCGGTTCCCGACGCGGTGCCCTGCGCGGCGGGCGTCTCCAGGTCGACCGGAGTCGCGCTCGCGACGTCGCCGCCGACGCTGCCCGGCGTCACGGTCCCCGTCGGCGTGTTGCTGAAGTTGACGTCGTACGCGGTCCACGAGAACGACTGCCCGGCGATCGTTCCGGTCCGCGTAACCGACGCGAGCCCCGCCGCGGCGACGGGGTTCGCGGCGAAGGCGCCGCCCGTGTCGATCACGGTCGAGATCGGGTTGATGTCGAGGGACGCCTGGAAGCCGGCGCGGTCGTCCTGGAAGAAGAGGTACGAATCGGCGCGGGCGACGGCGGCGAGCGCGAGGACGAGGATCGGCACTGCGAGCGGACGGATCATCGGGGCACCTCCGTTGTGGGTTCGGGGACGGTTTCGGGGACGGTTTCGGGGACGGGCGCGGGACGTGGGGACGACGGACGGGAAGCCGTGAGTACCGAGACGACGCGGGCGTGGCGCCCGGCGACGTCGGCGCGGCCCGGCAGCATCCGCGCGGCGCGCGCGAGGTCGGGTTCCGCGGCAGCGGCGTCGCCCGCGAGGAACCGGACCCAGCCGCGCGTGTCGAGGACGCGAGGGTTCCTCGGCAGGAGGCGCCCGGCCGTCTCCGCGAACGGACGTGCCTCCGCCGCGCGCCCGCGGCGCTCGGCGAGGAGCCACGCGAGGTTGTTCGCGGCGACGGCGAACGACGGCGCGATCGAGAGCGCAGCCCGGTAGTGACGCTCGGCCGCGTCGAGATCGCCCGCCGTCTCCGACGCGACGCCGAGCGCGAACCGCGCGACGGGATCGCGCGGCGACGCATCCGCGGCGGCCCGCAGTCGCGCGATCGTCTCGGTGAGCCGTCCGGACGCGGCCGCCGCCCCGATCGCGCCGACGTGCGCCGCGACGTTCGACGGATCCTCGCGCAGACAAGTGTCGAACGAGGCCGCGGCGCCCGCGGCATCGCCGGACGCGGCGAGCGCGCGCGCGAGGTGCAGGTGGACGGCCGCGTTGTGCGGATGGGCCCGGGCCTCGCTCGCGAGCAGTGCCGTCGCCTTCGACGGATCCCCCGCCGCGATCCAGACGCCCGCGCGCCGTATCCGGAGCGGCAGGCACTCCGGCTGGGCGGCGAGCGCTGCGTCGCAGACGCGCGCCGACTCCGCGACTTCGCCGCGCCGGAGCAGCGACTCGGCGAGACGGTCGGACGCCGGCCAGTACGCCGGGTCCTTCCGCAGCGCGTCGCGGTACGACGTCTCCGCGAGGGCGTCTTCGCCCTCGTGCTCGCAGACGACCGCGAGCAGGAAGTCCGCGTGGCCCGTGTCGTCGCCGCGGTCGAGGCGGGCGCGGCAGAGCGACCGCGCGGTCGAGGCGTCGTCCGTGACGAGCGACGCGACGACGGCGCCGCGCAGCGCGCCCGGGTCGTCGGGGGCGAGTTCGAGCGCCCGGCGGAAGAGCCCCGCCGACGTCTCCGCGTCGCCGTGGCCGAGCAGCAGGCTCCCGACGAGGAGCGGGCGCACGGCCCCCGCGGGACGGTCGCTCGTTGGGTGGGCGCCGGCGAGCGCTCGCAGTTCGTCGTCGACCGCGCGCGACGTGTCCGGGCCGTCGATCGTCGCAGCGAGGAGCGCGACGGGCGTCAGGTCGTCGGGCGACGACGCCGCCGCCCGTCGCAGCAGTGCGCGCGCCTCGTCGATGTCCCCGCGGCGAAGCGCCGTCACGCCGCCGCGCAGCGACGTCCGCGAGAGGGCTTCGAGGCGCGACCGCATCTCGGCGAGCGCCCCCGATCCGCTCTCCGACCGGCTCTCCTCCACGGCCCAGCGCAGCACCTCGCACGCCGCCTCGGCGTCGCCTCCGGCCACGAGCAGAGCCGCGCGGAGCGCAATGGCGTCGTCGGCGAGCGCGCCGTCCAGCGCCGGCAATGCGTCGAGCGTTCGCTTCGCGTCGTCGAGACGTCCGAGCGCCAGTGCGGAGGCGGCAAGGATGAGCGCGGCGCGGACGTCTCCGGGCGATGCGCTCTCGGCACGGCGCGCGGCCTCCGAGAACCAGCCGGCGGCGCGCTCAGCCCAGTCGGGGTCGCCGCGCGCCAGCGATCGGGCGACGAGCGCCGCGTCGAGGCACGCCTTCGGATCGGACGGATCGGCGGCCGCGCAGGCCGCGAGGTCCGCGACCGCGCCAGCGCGATCCCCCGACGCCGCGCGCAGGCACGCGCGCACGAAGCGAGCGTCCGACTCGCCGGGATCGGCGGCGAGCGCGGCCTCCGCCATCCGCCTCGCGTCGCCCGCATCCCCCGCCGCGAGTCGCGCGACGGCGAAGCGGGTCGTGTCGCGGAGTCCCGCCGGCGTCGGGGACGCGATCGGCCGCTGCATCACCACGAGCACGAGCGCGGTGACGACGGCGACGACGCCGCCGAGCACGCAGCGCCGCAGAGTCGGAGTCCTGGCTCTCATGACCGGGGAGCATAGGACGCGGAGCGCGCCACGCCCGGCGGGCAGGAGACGACGCGAGATGCGCGCCGCTCACGCCAGGGTTGCAGCGACCGGCGGGCAGGCGCGCGACCTCGCGCTCGCGCGACGACCCTCGGAATCCCCGGTCCGGCTCCCTATCCTCGCCACGAGGAGGCCCCGATGCCCGCCGCCGACGTCCTCGCCCGCGCGACGGAGTTCCTCTCCACGCACGCCCGCGTCCTCGAGCGGCGCGCGTTCGAGCGCGCGTTCACGGGCGGCTCCGCCGACGCTGTCGTCGACGCAGTGCGCGCGTACTGCAACGCCGACGGCGGGCTCGGGCACGCGCTCGAGCCCGATCTGCGGACGGGGACGAGCCAGCCGATCTTCGTCCACGCGGGGATGTCGGTCCTCCGCGAGGCGTCCGCCAACGACGCGGCGCTCGTCTCGGACGCCTGCGGCTTCCTCGCCGGAATCGCGCGCGACGACGGCGCGATCCCGTACGTCCTTCCCGCCGCTCGCAGCCACGCCCGCGCGGACCACTGGAACGGCGACTACGCATTCGCTCCGTCGCTCCAGGCGACCGCGGGCGTCGCGGGATCGCTGCACGCGCTCGGCGCACGACACGAATGGCTCGACCGCGCGACGTCGTGGTGCTTCGACGAGATCGCCGGACACCCCGCGTACAGCGGCCACCGCCTGCTCAACGTGATGGAACTGCTCCGTCACGCGCCGGACCGCGACAGGGCCGCCCGTCTCTGGAAGCACGCCACGTCGCGCCTCTTCGAGGCCGACCACGTGGTCATGAGCACGCCGATCACGTCGTACGGCCTCTCGCCGCTGCGATTCGCCCCGATGCCGGACGCGCCCGCCCGCGCCCTCTTCACGGACGCCGCGATCGAGGAGCACCTCGACCACCTCGTCGCGCAGCAGGCGGCGGACGGCGGTTGGCCGATCTTCTGGGATCCGCCCGGCCCGGCGGCCGTCTCCGAGTGGCGCGGTCGCTGGACCCTCGATGCGCTGCTGGTGCTCCGGGCGTACCGACGGATCTGAGGCTCACTTCCGAGCGCGGGAGGCCTTCGGTTCCGTCGTCCGGCCGTCGAAGTGCTCGTCGTCGGCTTGCGCCTCGGCTCGGGTGTGGTGGACGACGCCGTCGCGGTGGTTGGGCGGCGAGTACACCGTGTACAGCTTCAGCGGCACGTCGCCCCGTGTTGACGATGTTGTGGTTCGCCCCCGCGGGGACGACGACCGCGAAGCCCTCGCGGATGCTGGTCCGGACGCCGTCGAGAACGGCCACGCCGCTGCCCTCCTCGACACGCAGGAACTGGTCGAGCGTGTGCACCTCGGCACCGATCTCCTCTTTCGGCTTCAGCGCCATGAGGACGAGCTGACACTTCTCGGCCGTGTAGAGCACGCGACGGAAGTCCTCGTTCCCGACGGCGAGAGCCTCGATGTCCTTCACGAAGCCTTTCATGACGTCTCCTCCTTCGGGCGCTGGCGGGCGCTGCGGCGCCGGCGGCGGGGTCGACCTCGGCACTGCGGAGCGCAACTCACCCTCTTGAACGCGCGGCGCGACGTGAACTTCGCACCAAACCGATTCCGTCGGCGTGAACGACGCCGGACGCGCTCGTCCTGCCGCCCCCGTCGCCCTGGCCGCGCCGCGCCCTGATGCAACTGCATCATCGCGGCGCGTCCGGTTCCCGCCGAGAGTGCGTCCCGACGTGCCGGGCGGCGGGCGATTGCGGGCGCCGGCCGCCGCACGGAGGAGCTTCGATGCCGGAGACGAGTTCGAGGGCGGGCGCCCGAGGTGCGGCCGCGAGGCGCGCCGCGCTCGTTGCGGCGTTGGCGGCCGCGGCGTGCTCGCCGTCGACGCCGCGGGAGCCGGACGCACATTCCGTCGCCGCGCGCGCGGCGCCGGGCTCCGACGCGGACGCTTTCCGCGACGTCACCGCGTCGAGCGGAGTGGACTTCGTCCACGTCCTCGCCGACGGCGCGCTCGATCTCCTCCCCGAGAGCGTCGGATCGGGCGTGACCTGCCTCGACTACGACGGCGACGGGAAGATGGACCTCTTCTTCGTCGCGCAGGGCTGGAGCGACGACGTCCACACGGGCGAGCCGAAGCGCGGGATCACTCGGCACCGCCTCTACCGCAACCTCGGCGGCGCCCGCTTCGAGGACGTCACCGGCCGCGCGGGCGTCGGCCTCGAGGAGTTCGCGTTCTGCGCCGTGGCCGGCGACTACGACGACGACGGGCGGCCCGATCTCCTCGTCGTGGGGCAGGACGTGCGCCACCTCTTCCGCAACCGCGGCGACGGCACGTTCGAGGACGTCGCGGAGGCGGCGGGACTCGCCGGGTCGACGTGCGCGGTCGGCGCGGCGTTCCTCGACGCCGACGGCGACGGCCTCCTCGACATCTACGTCGGCAACTACCTCTCGTTCGACAAGGAGTACCGCCTCTACTTCAAGCCCGTCGTCTTCCCGGGCCCGCTCGCTTTCGCCGCGCAGGCGGACCAGCTCTACCTGAATCGCGGCGACGGCACGTTCGCGGACGCGTCGGAGGCCGCCGGCCTGCGCGCCTTCGAGCCGGGCCGCGCGATGGGCGTGTCGGTCATCGACCACGACCTCGACGGGAGGCCCGACCTCTACGTGGCGAACGACGCGACGGCGAGCTTCCTCCTCCACAACGCCGGCGGCGGGAAGTTCGAAGAGCGCGGCGTGCGCAGCGGCGTGGCCTACGGCGTGAACGGCGACGCCGCGGCGGCGATGGCCGCGATGGTCGGCGACATCGACGAGGACGGACGTCCCGACATGCGCGTCACGGCGTCCTCGTACGGTTCGATGTTCGTCAACCGGCCGGACGGCGGGTTCCAGGACCGCATCCTCAGGTGCGGGATCGCGGGCGCGTCGGGCCAGTGGCCGTCCTGGGGCGGCGGCTTCCTCGACTTCGACTGCGACGGGCACCTCGACCTCTACGCCGCGAACGGCGACCTCTACCGGGCCACGGGCCGCCCCGACCTGCTCTTCCGCGGGAAGGGCGACGGGACGTTCGAGGACGTGTCCCTGACGTCGGGCGCGTGGTTCCGAGAGGAGCGCCCCGCCCGCGGCGCGTGCATCGTGGACCTCGACGACGACGCGCGCCTCGACGTCGTCGTGGCGCACATCGGCGGGCGCCCGGCGCTGCTGCGCAACCAGACGCGCGGGAACCACGGTGTGCTCGTCGCCCTGACGGCGCGCGCGAAGACGGCGTCGGGGCAGGGCGCCCGCGTCACCGTCTCGGCGGGCGGCCGCGACCGCGTGCAGCACCTCTGGCCCCGGAGCGGATACCTCGGCAGCGGCGACCCGAGACTTCACTTCGGCCTCGGCGAGGCGGACCGCATCGATCGTCTGGAGGTCGCGTGGACCGACGGCACGAAGCAGACGTTCACGGACCTCGCTCCGGACCGCGTCTACGCGGTCACGCAGGGAGGGTCGATCCAGTGAGAGGGTGCGAAGAAACCCCACGCGAGCGACGGTTGAGCCCTGGCGAGCCTGCTGCAAGGCGCTCGCGTGAAGGCAACTCCGCTGAGTTTCCGAGCGCGAGCTACGCAGCAGCGGGCCGCCCGGGCTCAAACTCCCGTCGCTCCGTCCGG
>JANNHP010000142.1:0-3108 GCA_031404455.1 Planctomycetia bacterium
TCGAGAGCGCCGTCCGCGGGGACGAGCGACGGCAGGTCGGCGAAGAGTCCGGTCGCGGAGAGGAGAGCGGGGAACGGGCCATTGGGCGGCGGCGCGACCGGCGTCTCGAGGAGGAGGAGGCGCCCGTTGAACGAGCAGACGAGGACCTCGCCCTGGCGGTCTTCCGCGAACGACGCGATCTGTTCGTTCGTCGAGAGGATCTCCTCCACCGTCACGTCGCTCGCGGACGCCGGCGGACCGACGACGCCCGCGTTCGTCCTGAGCGCCCAGATCGTCCCGGACGCGAAGTCCCCGTAGAGATAGGCGCCCGCGAGCGACGGCACGTTCGCGCCGCGGTAGACGTAGCCGCCGGTGATCGACACGCCCTGCGAGCGGTCGTACGACGCGAGCGGATCGATGAGCGGGTCCGCCGGCGGCGACGGCTGCGTCTGGTAGTCCGCGAACGCCTCCCTGCGGTTCCATCCGTAGTTCCCGCCGATCACGATCCGATCCACTTCCTCGAACCGGTCCTGCCCGACGTCGCCCGTCCAGAGGTCGCCCGTCGCGCGGTCGAAGGAGCACCGCCATGGATTGCGCAGCCCGTACGCCCAGATCTCGGGCAGGGCACCAGCGCGGGAGGCGAACGGGTTGCCCGCCGGAATCGCGTACGGCTGGGCACCGTCGACGTCGATCCGCAGGATCTTGCCGAGGTGCGTCGTGAGCTTCTGACCGTTGCCCTGCGGATCGCCGCCCGAGCCGCCGTCGCCGAGCGCCACGTAGAGCTTCGCGTCGTGGCCGAAGCCGATCCAGCCGCCGTTGTGGTTCGAGAAGGGCTGGTCGATCTCGAGGACGATCCGCTCGCCCGCGGCGTCGGCCTGGTCCGCGTTCGCGGCGGAGACCGTCATCTCCGAGAGCACGTTGCGACGGTCGGCCGCCTGCGAGTACTTCGCCGAGTAGTGGACGTAGAACTTCCCGTTCGTCGCGTAGGACGGGTGGAACGCGAAGCCGAGGAGTCCCTCCTCGTTGCCCGAGCGGCTCACCTTGGCCGAGAGGTCGAGGAACGTCCGGCGCACGGCGACCGCGGGCGAGTCCGGAGCCGGGTAGTCCACGATCTCGATGCGCCCGCCCTGCTCGACGACGAACATCCGAGGCGTCGCGTCGGGGGGTTGCGCGGCGAAGACGAGGCGCGAGAACGTGAGGCCCGACAGGGCGTCCACGAGACGGTAGACGTCGGTCGCGCCGCGGAGCGACGGTCCGGCCGGTACGATGAAGAGCACAAGGACGAAGAGGAGGCGGAGCGCCCGGTTCATGTCGGAGTCATCGTACGCCACCGGGCAACCCCGAGGCCGGAACGCGCTCGCGTTCGCGGCCGTGCTCCTCCTCGGCGGTGCCTTCGGGCTGACGAAGCTCGCGTCGCTCGACCTGCCGCTCGCGCTCGCGAACGGTCACCGCGTCCTCGGCGGCGGCGGCATCCCGCGCACGAATGTGGCGTCGTGGGTCCGGCCGGACTTTCCGTACGTGAACGACAAGTGGGGCTTCGACGTCCTCGTCTCGGCCGCCGACGCCGCCCTCGGCGACGCAGGACTCCACGCGCTCACGATCCTCCTCGGCGCGGCGATGGCCGCGTTGTTGTTCGCTCTGTGCCGCCGGTCCTCGGACGGATGGCGCGCGGCCGGTCTCGCGGCGCTCGGCTCGACGATGCTCGGGTACCGCCTCTTCCTGCGCGCCGAGTGGATGTCGTACCTCTTCGTCGCGGCGACGCTGCTTCTCCTGCCCGGTCTCCTCGCGCGGGAGCGGCGCAGCGAGATCGCGTTCCTCGCTCTCGTCCCCGTCGCGGCGGCGTGTCATCCGTACTGGTTCCTCGGGCCCGTGATCGTCCTCGTCGCCGCGGCGGCAGAGCGCTCGGCGCGGACGTTCGTCGCCGGACTCGCCGGCGTCGCCGTCGCCGCGATCTCGCCGTTCGGATTCGACAACGTGCTGCACCCGTTCCGCGTCGCGGGACAGGTCGCCGGGACGGAACTCACCGACGCGATCGGCGAACTGCGCGCACCGTTCGCGGCCGGCGCGCCCGTGACGTGCTTCCACGTCCTCGCCATTGCGCTCGTGATCGCGTCCGTCGCGGCAATCGTCGCGCACCTCCGCGCGCGTCGATGGAGCGACGCCGCCGTCCTCGCGACGCTCGTCGCCGTGTCGGCGCGCTTCGACCGGAACCTCGCGATGCTCGGGCTCGCCGTCCCGCTCGTCGCCGCGGCGCCGATCGCGCCACGGCTTCGCGCTGCGCTCTGCGTCGCGGGCGCGTTCGGCGTCGTCACGCTCGTCTGCGCAGCGATGGGCGTCACCGCGTTCCTCGCGGGCCGCGAGCCGGGCTTCGGCTGGCAGGACGGTCTCTTCCCGGCGCGACTCGCCGCGTCGCTCGGACCGTCGCGGGCCGGCGCGCGCTACGTCAATGACCTCTCGATCGGTTCCTTCCTCGTCCGCGCGCGCGGCGAGGCGTTCATCGACGGCAACACCCACGGCTACCCGCGCGAGTTCCTCGCGGAGTACCGCCGCGCGCTGACGGGCGAGATCGGCGTCGAGGTCCTCGACGCCGCGTACCCGAACGACGGATGGGTGCTCCGCCACAACGCGCCGACGACGCGGGAGATGATCCTCGGCCTCTTCCTCGGCGGCGACCACGCGCCCATCGAGTGGGACGACGTCGCGACGCGGTTCGCGCGAATGCCCGACGATCCCGAGGCCGCCGACCGACGGTGGCGTCGCTGGCTCTCCGAGGCGTACCTGCCCGCCGCGCTGGAGTGGTTCCCGTCGGACGAAGAGTGCAGGTTCGCGACGAAGGCCGACCCGGACTGGGGACGCCGCGCCGCGGTCCTCTGCCCCTGGCGCGTTCGCTACTACGACGAGATGGTCCGCCGCTTCACCGAGACGGGCGACACCGTCGCCGCCGCTCGGTGCCTGCGCTACGCGTCGCGGTTCCCCCGCTGACGCGCGACGTCCTCCGGGAAGTGCTTCAGCACACTCGTCGCCGGGTTCAGCACGACCTGGCCGAGTCCGCAGATCGACGTGAGGCGCAGGACCTCGTCGAGTTCGGGCAGCACGTCGAGCGCGCCCTTCTTCGCCTTTCCGGCGAGG
>JANNHP010000143.1:0-9240 GCA_031404455.1 Planctomycetia bacterium
CTCATCTACGTGGACGGCGGCGCGACGCTCGGCGTTTGACGGCGACGGCTCTCTCGTACCGCTGGCTCGGTCACTCCACGGTCCTCGTGACGGGCCGGAACACGAGCGTCGCGGTCGATCCGTGGCGGTGGCGCGACGAGACGACGAAGTCCGACCTCGTCCTCGTCACCCACTCCCACGCCGATCACTGCTCCGAGGACGACATCGCCGCGGCGTCGCACGACCGCACGATCGTCGCCGGGCCGGAGTCGGTCGCGCAACGGCTCGTGTCGCTCGCCGGCGGCCGGGCGCGCATCGTCCGGGAAGGCGACGCGTTCGACGTCGGTGAAGCGCGGGTTCGCGTCCTTCCCGCAGAGGGTCCGCGACGAGCGATCGGCTTCCACCCGCGCGGCGACGGAGTGAGCTACGTCCTCGATCTCGACGGCGCGACCTACCTCTTCCTCGGCGACTCGGCCGGGCTCCCCGAGCACGAGCGCCTCGCGCCGGACGTCGCGTTCGTCGCCGTCGGCGGACTCGCGGTGATGGATCCCGCGGAGGCCGCCGCCGCCGCCGCCCGCATCCGGCCCGCGCTGGCGGTGCCCGTCCACTGGGGCGACCTCAACGGCCGGTTCGACCTCGCCGTGCGATTTGCGGAACTCTGCGCAGCCGTCGGAGTTCGTTCGCCGACTTCCCCCGGCCGCCTCTAGGTTGCTGCCCGCGCCGAACGCGCGAGGAGAGATCATGCTCGTCGAAGCCATCATGCAGACCGCGTCCGCGACCGTGGACCGGGACCACACCGCACTGCGCGTCGCGCGCCTGATGAAGGAGAAGGGCGTCGGCTCCGTCGTCGTCGTGAACGAGAACGGCCAGCCCGTCGGCCTAGTGACCGACCGCGACCTCGCCGTGAAGCTCCTCGCCGAGGGCAAGAGCCCCGAGACGCCCGTGGACGAGATCATGTCGCACCCTGTCTACGCGATCTCGCGCGACGCGCTCGTCTTCGACACGCTGCGCGAGATGGCGCGGCGCCACGTCCACCGCATGCCCGTCATCGACGCCGAGACGAAGAAGCTCGTCGGGCTCGTCACCGCCGAGGACGCGCTGATGCTGCTGACGACCGAGCTCGCGAACATCGCCGACGTGATGACCACCTCGCGCCCGTCGCGCGGGGCCTGAACGGCAGGAGCCACGCCCGTCAGGCGAAGTGCGCGGCAAGGGCGACGCCGGTGTGCGACGTCTTGACGCGCGCGACCTCCTCGGGCGTGCCGACGGCGACGAGTGATCCGCCCGCGGAGCCGCCCTCGGGGCCGAGGTCGATCAGGTGGTCGGCCGCGGCGATCACGTCGAGGTGGTGCTCGACGACGACCACGGTGTTTCCCTTGTCCACGAGGGCGTGCAGCACGTCGAGCAGCCTTCGCACGTCCTCGAAGTGGAGGCCCGTCGTCGGCTCGTCGAGCACGAAGAGCGTGCGGCCCGTACTCCGCCGCGCGAGCTCGGACGCGAGCTTCACGCGCTGCGCCTCGCCGCCCGACAGCGTCGTCGCCGGCTGTCCGAGCGCCAGGTACCCGAGGCCGACCTCGAGGAGCGTGTTCAGGACCGTCGCGATCTTCGGATGGTTCGCGAAGAGCGCCGCGGCGTCCTCGACGGTCGTCGCGAGGACCTCGGTGATCGAGCGGCCGCGGAAGTGGATTTCGCGCGTCGCGGCGTTGTAGCGCGTGCCGTGGCACGTCTCGCAGGGCACGAGCACGTCGGGGAGGAAGTGCATCTCCACGACCTTCACGCCCGCACCCGAGCAGTCCTCGCAGCGCCCGCCCGCCACGTTGAACGAGAAGCGGGCCCCGTCGTACCCGCGCGCCCTGGCCTCGGTCGTCTCCGCGAAGACGCTGCGGATCTCGTCGAACACCTTCGTGTACGTGGCCGGGTTGCTGCGCGGCGTGCGGCCGATGGGGGACTGGTCGATTTCCACGATCTTGTCGATGTGCTCCAGTCCGCGGATCTTGCGATGGCGGCCGACGTCGGCCTGGGCACCGTGCAGCGCGCGCGCGGCGGCGGGACGCAGGATGCCGTTGACGAGCGAGCTCTTCCCAGCGCCCGACACGCCCGTGACCGCGATGAAGCGTCCGAGCGGGAACTCCGCGTCGACGTCCTTCAGGTTGTGCTCGGTCGCGCCCTCGACCCGGATCGACTTCCCGTTCCCCGGACGCCGCGCCGTCCGCCGCGCGAGCGACTTCCGGCCCGAGAGATAGGCACCCGTGAGCGACTCCTCGCTCCGGATGAGTTCCGCGGGCGTCCCGCTGAACACTGCCCGGCCGCCGTGGACGCCTGCGCCGGGGCCGAAGTCCACGACGTGGTCCGCCGCGCGAATCGTCTCGGCGTCGTGCTCGACGACGAGCACCGTGTTGCCGATGTCGCGCAGGCGCAGCAGCGACTCGAGCAGTCGGCGGTTGTCCCGAGAGTGGAGTCCGATCGACGGTTCGTCGAGCACGTAGATGACCCCGGTCAGCTCGCTGCCGATCTGCGACGCGAGGCGGATGCGTTGCGCCTCGCCGCCCGAGAGCGTCGCGGCGTTGCGGTCGAGCGTGAGGTAGCCGAGCCCGACGTCGCGGAGGAACTTGAGGCGCGCGCGGATCTCGCGGAGCACTTCCTCCGCCACTCGCGCCCGTCCGCCGATCCAGTTCAGACCCTCGACGAACGTCAGCGCCTCGGCGACGGGCATCGCCGTCGTCTCCGAGATCGTGCGGCCGCCGATCCTGACCGAGAGCGCCTCGACGCGCAGGCGCCTTCCGCCGCAGCCGGGGCAGGGCTCCTCGCGCATGAACCGCGCATACTGCTTGCGCACCGATTCGCTCTGCGACTCGCGCCAGCGCTTCTCGATGCGCTTCAGGATGCCCTCGAACTTCGTCTTGAACTCGGTCTGCCAGCGCTTCCCGGTCAGCTTGATCTCGAACTCGGCGTCGCCCGCGCCGTGCAGCACCTGCTTGCGTTTCGCAGCCGGGAGTTTTTTCCACGGCACGTTCAGCGCGACACCGAGCTTCTTCAGGATCGAGCGGCCGAACTCTGCGTTCATTCCGGTTGCGCCCTTCTTGAGGCGCGACGCCCACGGGATCAGGGCACCCTCCTCGAGGGTCAGGTCCTCGTCGGAGATCACGAGTTCCTCGGCGGCGAGGAGCGACCGCCCGAGCCCGCCGCAGTCCTTGCAGGCGCCCTGCGGGCTGTTCCACGAGAAGAGCTGCGGCATCAGCTCCGGGAACGCGGTGCCGCACTTGACGCAGACGCGCTGGTCGCTGTACGCGCGCTCCTCGCCGTCGGTGAAGGCGACGCGGATGCGACCGGCGCCGGACTTCAGCGCCGTCTCGACGGAATCGGTGAGCCGCGAGCGCGGCGTCTCGCCGGTGACCATCCGGTCCACGACCGCTTCGACCGTGTGCTTCTTCTTCGCTTCGAGTCCCTGCACCTCGTCGAGGCCGACGACCACGCCGTCGATGCGCGCGCGGACGAAGCCGGCGCGCCGCGCGGCGTCGAGCACGTCGCGATGCTCGCCCTTCCTGTTCTCGACGAGCGGGGCGAGGAGCAGGAGCTTCCTGCCCGCGGGCTCGCGGACGAGTTCGTCGACGATCGCCTCGGCCGATCCCGCTCCGACCGGACCGCCGCACTTCGGACACGACGGCTCGCCGAGCCGCGCGTAGAGGATGCGGAGGTAGTCGTACACCTCGGTGACCGTGCCGACCGTCGATCGCGGGTTGCGCGACGCGGACTTCTGCTCGATGGCGATCGTCGGCGCGAGACCGCGGATCGCGTCGAACGCGGGGCGGGGGAGCTGTCCCAGGAACTGCCGCGCGTAGGTCGAGAGCGACTCGACGTAGCGACGCTGGCCCTCGGCGAAGATCGTGTCGAACGCGAGCGAGGACTTGCCGCTGCCCGAGACGCCGCAGAACACGGTGAGCGTGCCCTTCGGGATCTCGACGTTGACGTCCTTCAGGTTGTGCTCGCGAGCGCCGAGGACGACGAGCGAGTCGCGGGTCGCCATCACGGGAAGACGTCGTAGCCGTCGGCAAGCACCAGCACGCGGCGGCCGAGGATCTTCAGCCAGCCGCGCGCGAAGAGCCGGATCGCCTCGGGGTACGCCTCGCACTCCGCGGCGAAGACGCGCTTCGCGACGTCGTCCGGAGCGTCGTCGAACGCCACGGGAACCGTGCGCTGCAGGATGATCGGCCCCTGGTCGTACTCGTTCGTGGCGAAGTGCACCGTGCAGCCCGAGACCTTCACGCCGCTCGCGACGACGGCCTCGTGGACGTGGTGCCCGTGCATCCCCTTGCCCCCGAACGCGGGAAGCAGCGCGGGGTGGATGTTCATTACGATTCCGGCGTAGGACGCCGGAATCGTCCAGAGCTTCAGGAAGCCACCCATACAGACGAGATCCACGCGCGCCGCGTCGAGAGCGGCGGCGATGTCACGGTCGAACGTGGCCTGTTCGCCCTTGACGAAAGGTACGACCACGCACGGGACGCCGAGGGCCCGCGCCTTCTCGACGGCGCCGCAGTCGGGCCGCGACACCACGAGCAGCGCGATCTCGGCGTCGAGGCGTCCGTCGCGCGAGCGCAGGACGAGGTTCTCGAACGTCGTCCCGCTGCCCGACGCGAGGACGGCGACGCGGATGCGGCTCACACCGCATCCTTCCCGCGCCAGGCTTCGCAGCGGGAACAGAGAGGATCACCGCCTCCGGCCGGCGCCTTCACGTGCGATCGCCGGCGCCAGCAGCGCGCGCAGCGTTCGAGTTCCGAGCGTCCGACGGCGAGCGTCAGCCCGGGCATCTCGCCCGGCGTGTGCTCGTGTCCCGGATCGGGCTGCCCGGGCGCCATCGGAGCGCGGAACTCGGCGACGCCGAGGATCTCCTCGAGCCCCTCGGGATCGTGCTCGCCGAGGAACCGCGAGGAGTCGTCGAGGAGCGCCTCGGCGAGCTTCGCATCGGTCGCGACCCAGCGCACCGCGACGTCCTGACCCGAGCCGACGACGCCCGCCTTGCGCAGCGGATCGACCTTCTTCTGGATCTCCGAGCGCACTCGGCGGACGGTGTCGACCCACGCCGCGCGCGCGGGATCGTGCGAGCCGTGGTGCGGCCAGGGCTCGAGATGGACGCTCGCCTGCTTCTCGATGCCGGGCACGGCGTCCCACGCCTCCTCGCAAGTGTGGACGAGGATCGGCGCCCAGCACTTGATCAGCACGCTCGCGAGGCGCAGGAGCGACGTCTTCGCCGAACGGCACGCGACGCTCGCGGCGTCGGCGCAGTAGAGGCGGTCCTTCACGAGATCGAGGTAGAAGGCCGAGAGATCGGCGTCCATGAACTCTCGCAGCGCGGTCGCGCCGCGCTGGAATTCGAAGTCGTCGTAGGCGTTCTCGACCTCGGCGAGCACGTGGTCGGCGCGCTGGATGACCCAGCGGTCGATGGCGTGCGCCTGGTGGAGGTCCACGGCGTCCTCGCGCGAGAACCCGCCGAGGCCGCCGAGGATGAAGCGCAGCGTGTTGCGGATCTTGCGGTACTGGTCGGCGGCGGGATCGAAGAGCCGCCTGCTGATGGCGATGTCCTCGAAGTAGTTGCCCGAGGCGAAGAAGAGCCGCGCGATGTCGGCACCGAGCTGCTTCGTCAGCACCTCGGTCGAGAGCTCCTTCATGCCGCCCTTGCTCTTGCTCACCTTGTCGCCGGCGTCGTCGGTGAAGAACCCGTTCGTGACGCACGCCTTGAACGGCGCGACGCCCGTCGTCGCGATCGACGGCAGGAGCGACGACTGGAACCAGCCGCGGTGCTGGTCCTGGCTCTCGAGGTAGACGTCGGCCGGGAAGGCGAGGCCGCGCTTGCCCGTGCAGACGCTCTTCCACGAGGAGCCCGATTCGAACCAGACGTCGAAGATGTCGGTCTCGCGGCGCCACGCCGAACCGCCGCACTCGCAGCGGAGGCCGGCGGGTGCCAGGTCCTTCACGTCACGCACGAACCAGGCGTCGGCGCCCTCGCGGGCGACGATGTCGCGGACGTGGCGGATGAGGCGCACGTGCTCCTTCCCCGTCGTCACCCTCCCGCACGCCTCGCAGTAGAGCGCAGGGATCGGCACGCCCCACGTGCGCTGACGCGAGATGCACCAGTCGGGCCGCGTCTTCAGCATGCCCATCATCCGCTGCTTGCCCCAGGCGGGGACCCACTTCACGGACTCGCACGCGGCGAGCGCGCGGTCGCGCAGTCCCTCGTGGTCCACGAGGATGAACCACTGGTCGGTGGCGCGGAAGATGACCGGCCGCTTGCAGCGCCAGCAGTGCGGGTAGCTGTGGGAAAGCTGCGCGAGCGCGGCCAGGGCTCCGCGCTCGCGCAGCTTTCCCAGTACCACCGGGTCGGCCTTGAACACGTGCGTCCCGACGAGTTCGGGAAGGCCGGCCTCCGCCGTGTAGAGACCATCCGGGCCGACGGGGCAGAGGATCTGGAGACCCTCGCGTTTCCCGGTCGCGAAGTCGTCGGCGCCGTGGCCGGGCGCGGTGTGGACGCAGCCCGTGCCGTCGTCGGCGCTCACGTAGTCGGCAGCGACGACGGGCACCTCGCGGTCGAGGAACGGGTGCCGGAGATGGACGCCCAGGAGTTCGCGTCCCTTCACGACCCAGGGGATCTCGTGGTCCGTCGCTCCCGTGGCAGCGAGATACGACTCCACGCGAGCGAGCGCAACGATCGCGCGCTGCTGCCGGTCGGGACCGTCGTGCAGCACGAGCGCGTAGTCGAGATCCGGGTTGACGGCGACCGCCACGTTCGCGGGCAGCGTCCACGGCGTCGTCGTCCAGATCACGACCGATGCCGCGAGTCCGCCGACGCGCGCAAGATCGCGCTCGGCGACGGCGAATCGCACGTGGACCGACGACGACGTCTCCGGGCCGTACTCGATCTCCGCCTCCGCGAGCGCCGTCCTGCAGGTGACGCACCAGTGGATGGAGCGCAGCCCGCGCGCGACGTAGCCCTTCTCGGCGAGGTCGGCGAAGACGTCGAGGATGCCCGCCTCGTAATCTGGCGACATCGTGAGGTACGGACGGTCCCAGTCGGCGATCGCGCCGAAGCGCTCGAAGTTGTCGCGCTGGACCGCCACGTACTTCTCGGCGTACTCGCGGCAGAGCCGGCGCACGTCGGTCGCGGGCGTCGCCGACGCCTTCGAGCCGAGCTCCTTCATGACGTTGTGCTCGATCGGCAGTCCGTGGCAGTCCCAGCCGGGCACCATCGGAGCGTCGAACCCGCGCATCGTCCGGTAGCGGACGATCGCGTCCTTCAGGATCTTGTTCCGGAAGTGGCCGACGTGGCCCTCGCCGTTCGCGTACGGAGGCCCGTCGTGCATGACGTAGAGGGGCTTGCCGCGCCGCGCCTCGCGGATCTTCGCGTAGAGGTCCATCGCCTTCCAGCGCGCCAGGATCGCGGGTTCGCGCTCGACGAGGTTGGCTTTCATCGGGAAAGCCGTGTCGGGGAGGTTCAGCGTGTCTTTCCAGGCCATGCGACGAGGTTCGATGGATGCGGCGCGACGGTCAAGAAGCGAGACGTCGCGCGACCTCCGCCGGAGCGAGACCTTCGACCCGGACCGACTTCCGCGGACTCGTGGTACCGCGGACGACGACGACGTTGCGTCGCGGCACGCCGAGCTTCTCGGACAGGAGATCGCACACGGCATCGTTGGCGCGGCCGCGCTCCGGCGCCGCTGCGACCTGCACTTTCAGCGCGTCGCCGTGGGGGCCCGCGATGCGCGAGCGCGAGGCGCCGGGGACGACCTTCACGTCGATCAGCGTCGCCTTGCCGTCGGGCGACGCCGTGAGGGACATCACCTCGGCTTCTTCCCGAGGTTCTTCATGTAGTCGTCGATCTGCTCGTTCGTCAGGATCTGCGCGTCCTTCGCGTCGCGGCCGTCGAGGAGCACGTACGAGTCCGTCCCGGCGAACGACTGCCGCCACGCCTGCACGGCGAGGACGACCTCGTGCGGGTCGCCGCCCGCCTTCTTGCGCAGGTCGTCGTATCCCGCGAGCGTGTTGATCTCGCGGCGCAGCGCGGTCTCCTCGTCGCCCGGGATCTGGGCGCCGGCGGCCACGGCGCGGTCGAAGAGCGCCTGCGCGGCGGCGGGGTGTCCGAGCTCGACGAACATCCAGGCCAGGCCGACCGCGACGTCGCCGGGCACCTGGTTGACCTTCGCCAGGATGAAGTTGGCGGCGATCTCCTCGCGCGTGAGGTCCGACCAGCTCATCACCTTCTTGCCCTTGCCGGCGCCGCCCGCGAGCACGTTGTCCACGGTGTACTTCGATTCCGTGGGCTTCTCCTCGAGGTTCAGCCGGTACGTCACGCCGGGACTCGCTCCCGGCAGACCCTTCAGCTCGTCGCCCGAGGCGAAGATCTTCCCCTCGCCGAGGAGCTGGATCCACGCGGCCCACGCGTTCTGCGCCGCCGCGAGACGGGAGACGTGCTTCGCGGCGCGGTCCTGATAGGGATACGTCTTCAGCGCCGTCGTCGCGCCTTGGAGCTGGCCGGCCGCCGCCGCGAAGTCGTAGTCGAAGACCACGCCCGCTCCGGAGCCGCCGGTGCGCAGCGCGCGGACCGCGGCGACGTAAGCGAGTTTGTCCGCCTCCATCTTCGAGAGGAGCGTGGTGACGTACTCCTCGCGCCAGTCGCCGCGCTTGTTGCGGGCGTCCTGGACGAGAGACTTCAGCTTCTCGTTCGTGGGCGCCGTCGCCTCGACGTCGTCCGCCCACTTCTTCAGAGACTCGATCGCCTTCTCGAACTCCTCGGCCTTGCGAAGCTCCTCGCCCGCCACGACGACCGCGTGGAGGTCCTTTTCGGCGAGATCGATCTCGCGCGCCTCGACCTTCTGGAGCTCGTCCTTCGCATCCTTCACGATCTGCATGTGCTTCGCCGCGTCGGGGCTCTTCAGCCAGCCCTCGGCGCTCAGGATGGCGTCTTGCCAGCGCTTCGACTTCTCGAACTCGTCGAGCTTCGACTTGCTGTCCGCCCACCATGTGCGCGCGGCGGTCTCGGTCGCCGTCTTGTCGTCCTCCATGCTCTTCAGCGTGTCGCGGATCGACTTCGCGCGCTCGAGGGCGGGCTTGATCGAGTCGGCGGCGCGAGCGTCCGAGTGGGCGGCCCTGAGCGCCTCGTATTCGTCCGCGAGCTTGAGGAGTTCGGCCTTCTTCTCGAGCGTGATCTCGCGGGGGTCCTTGTCCTTGATCTTGTAGTAGGCCTTCTCGGCGTCGCCGGCGATCAGGCGC
>JANNHP010000144.1:0-25095 GCA_031404455.1 Planctomycetia bacterium
CACCAACGCCATCGTGGACGTCACCGCCACCACGCCCGCGCCGCCCTCGAAGGGCCCGAAGGCAGGCGCCGCCGACCTCACGGCAAGTCTCACGCTGGTCGTGGACGGGGCCGTGACGCTGAACCTCAACGCGCTCGACACCCTCGCCGGCGGCACGAGCAACGTGACCGCGGACCTCGTCGTCGCCGGCGTGGCGATCCCGGGCGCGAACGTCACCTTCACCCTCGCCGGCGCCGGCGCACTCAGCGCCGCGACGTCACCGACGAACGCCGCCGGCCGCGCCGAGATCATCTGGCTCGCGCCGGCCGGCAACAGCACCGCGAACATCACCGCGGCGACCGTGGTGGAGGGGCAGAGCTACACGAAGACGGTGACGATCACCGGGGGCGCCGCTGAGGGGTCCATGTCCGTCAAGGTGGTTCCGCTGTTCGCGATCTTGGGGGGGCAGGGCCGAACCGAAGTGAGGTTGGGGGCCGACCTTCGATCAGAAGCAGGCCTTCCCAACATTTGCCACTATGTCAGTACGACGTTGCTCGGCGTGCAGCCATGCAACTCGTTCCCCGTCTACGGAACGGCCGCAGCGAACGTTCCCGTCAAACTTCGCGCCCAGCGCAGCGCGGGGGACTGGACCGAGATGAGCGTGACGCAGCCCGACCCGAAGGTCGTGGCGGTCGATGTCAGCGCGGGCTTCAGCGCAGACCTGGTGCCGACTACGCAGTACATCGACATCGACGCGTGTCTCGAACTGACGTTCGGCGCGGCAGGCGTGCTGATCGTCGAGACAGACGCGACTTCGATGACGGGCGCGGACATCAGTTCTTCGGTCTATAGGCCGAAGAGCGGCGTGACGTTCGGCCCTGAAGGGAGTGAAGACGTGCTCCGGGGCATGGGACGCATCGACATCGCGCAGCCCGGGACGCTCCAGCTCGTCGTCAACTTCGTGGACGACAATGGTGTGCCGCCGGCCACCGGGACATTCCGGTTCAAGTTCACGTTCGCGCCGCGGTGAGCGCGTGAGTGCGGAGTCATCAGACTCCGCCCTCCTTCCTGACGCCCCGTCCCCCGCGTGCCCGAACATGCCCCGCCCGTGTCCGCGCAACGCCCCGACAGCCCGATCCGCCGCGATCTGCGCGCCTCGTGCGTGGACGGGTGCGGGTTCAGCGTGATGGTCGGCGCGGGTGAGACGTACTTCGCGGCGTTCGCGCTGGCGCTTGGCATCGACAAGGTGACGGCAGGCCTCGTCGCCACGGTGCCGCTGCTCGTCGGGGCCGCGTTGCAGATGGTGTCGCCGTGGGCGGTCTCGCGCCTCAGGTCGAACGGCCGGTGGGTGATCTTCACCGCGATCGTCCAGGCCGCGAGCTTCGTGCCGCTCGTCGCCGCGGCGCTCGCGGGGCGCATGCCCACGGTTGCGCTCTTCGCCGTCGTCGCCGTCTACTTCGCGGCGGGGCTCGCGTCGGGACCTGCCTGGACGACGTGGATCGACACGCTCGTGCCGAAGCGCATCACGTCGCGCTACTTCGCGCGGCGCACGGTCTGGTGCTACGTGGCGCTCCTCGCGGCGCTGGCACTCGCCGGGGCGGCGCTCGAGTTCGGCAGCACGCACGACGGGCAGTTCCTCGCGTTCGCGGGGATCTTCACGCTCGCGGGGCTCGCGCGGGTCGTTTCGGCGAAGTGCCTCGTCGCGCAGAGCGAGCCCGTGCCGCAGCCCGCGGGCGAGCGTCATCTCCCGATGATGGAGATCGCCCGCCGCGCCGCTCGCGGCGACGCCGACGGCCGCCTGATCGCGTTCGTCGTCACGGCTGTCTTCGCGACGCAGATCTCGCAGCCCTTCGTGACGAGCTACCTGCGCGGCGAACTGCGCATGCCGTACGCGGCGTTCGCGGCGATGCTCGCGGTGCCGTACGCCGCGCGCATCGTGGCGCTGCCGTGGCTCGGGCGGATCGCGCACCGGCTCGGGGCGCGGCGGCTGATGTGGGTGGGGGCGCTGGCGCTCGTCCCGGGCGCGGCGCTCTGGGTCGTGTCCGCTCACTGGATGTGGATCGCGCTCGTCCAGGCCGTGGCGGGCGTGGCGTTCGCGGCGTTCGACCTCGCGAACCTGCTCCTCCAGTTCGAGACGATCCGCCCCGAGGAGCGGACGAGCATCCTCACCACCTACACGTTCTGGTACGGCGCGGCGACGGTCGCGGGCGCGGTCGCGGGGAGCCTCCTGCTCGTGTCGTTCGGCGAGGGACGTACGGCGTTCCTCGTGGTCTTCGCCGTGTCGGCCGCGGCCCGGCTCGGGGCGGCGGGGCTCTTCGCGCTCGCCGGGCGGGTCGGAGCCAGTCGCTAGGATCGTTCGGGTGAGGAAGAAACGCCCCGCGGGCAGCGCCCGGGACTGGACGTCGCGCCTGGCAGAGGTCCGCGAGACGGGCGACCGCCGCGCGTCGCTGCCGCTCCTCGATCGCTTCCTCGATTCCGCGACCGACGACGACCGCCGCGCCGAGATCGCGGCCACGCTGCGCACGCTGGAGGACCTGCGCTGCGCCGAACCGCTGCTGCGCACCGTGCTCGACACCGACCTCGGCGTCGATCTCCGCAGCCTGGCGCTCGAGGTCTACGGCGGCATCCCGATCGACGCCGCGACGCGGGAGCAGGCGCTCCTCTGGGCGCGTTCGCCCGACGTCGTCATCCGCGCGTTCGGCGTCCGCTCCCTCGACGTCCCCGACGGCGAGACGCTGGCAGCGGCCGCGCGCGACCCCGCGCCGCTCGTGCGCTACGCCGCGATCGGGGCGATGGCGTCCATCACCCGGACGCGTCCGCTCGTCGTCGCCGCGCGGCGCGCTCTCTCCGACGACGACGCCACCATCCGCGAGGCGGCGTGCCGCGTGGCGCTCTTCGACGAACCGCTCGACGCCACGCACGAACTCGTCCGCGCGCTCTCGGACGAGTCGATGGCGGTGCGCGTCGCGGCGTGCGACGCGCTCGAGGACTTCCCGCGGATCTCCGTGCTGCTCGCCCTCGCCGACGCACGCGGCGCCACGGAATCGGGACTCGCGGCGCACCTCGCGTTCGACGGGATCGTCGCGCGAGTGCGCGCGTCGATGGCGGAGGCGAGTCCGCGCGCGCTCCGGCGGCTCGGCCGGTGGATCGAGCCGGTGACGTGGCTCCTCGACCAGCCTGGTTCGGATCTCCTCGACATCGACGAGCTCGAATCGGCGCTCGACGCCCCCGATCCGCGCCCCGAGGACGTGGATCTCGACGAGGCGGAGTCCCTGCTCTTCGATGACGACGCGCCGCCGTCGGCGCAGCGCCGGATGCTCGTGTCCCGATCGTGGGAGGAGGCGGGGGACGCGGGGATCGATCTGCTGCGCCGCTGCGCCGAGTCGCCCAATTGGAGTCTCCGGCAGGGAGCCGCGATCGCCATGACGGATGTCGGCGCCGTGGACGAGCTCGTGGCGCTCGCGGCCGACGTGGAGCCGGTCGTGCGCCGCGCGGCGTTCGAGGGGCTGCGCTCGCTCGACGAGCCGCGCGGCCTCGTCCCCGCGCGCGAGACGCTCGCCGATCCCGTGATGCGCCCGACCGCGGGGGACGACGCGCTCGCCGTCGTCGCGGAGTTCGCGCGGCCGGCCGAGGCGGCGCGCGTGATCGTCGCCGAGCTCGCGCGGGAGGACGACCGCGACGGACTCTGGCTCGGCGCCATCCACCTCGCGCGCCACCTCGAGATCGAGTCCGCGGCGCCGCACCTCGCGCGCATCGCGGAAGGCCCGATCACGTCGAGCGTGCTGCCCCACGTCGCGGCCCTCTCGGCGCTGCGCGAGTTCGGCCGGCGCCGCTCGCGCGTGGACCTCTCGCACCTCGAACCCCTCGACCACCTCGAGATCCAGCGCGAGCTGGGAGAGTGGGACTGGCACGGGTCGCGGTACGGGTAGATTGCGCCGCTCCTGAACCGGAGGGGCTGGACCCGATGTCGAATCTGACGTGTCCCGGCTGCGGCAGCGTCTACCCGCTGGCCGCCGTCCAGAAGTTCGACCACTTCGCCTGCGCGATGTGCCACCAGACGATCGTCGTACCGATCGCGGGGCCCGCGGCATCACGCGCCGCGGCTCCGATGCAGACTCGGGCGCCCGTGCCTGCGCCGCCTCCACCGCCGTCCGAGCCGCCGCCCATTCCCATGCGCGCGTCGCCCCCGCGGCCGGCACCCGTCCGTCACGCGCCGCCGCCGCGGGCCGCGCCTCACCGCGCACCACGGCACCACGCCGCGCCGCGGCATCGCGAGGCGGCGCCGTCGGGCATCAACTGGGGCGTGATCGGCGCGGGCGTCGCGGTCCTCGCTGCGACGATCGTGGGCGTGCTGCTCTTCACCGACAAGCCGCCGGAGAGGGCGGTCGTGCCCGCCGGGACGCCGAAGCCGGTCGTCGCGGCGCCCGCGGCGCCGAAGTCGAACCCCGAGAAGGACCCGGAGGCGTGGAAGGCGCTGTCCTCTGACGAGCGCGCCGCCCGCACCCTCAACTACCTCGTCGCGCTCGACCGCCGCGACGGACAGCGCCTCTCGTCCGCGTTCTCGTTCATGCGCGAGCGGAACGAGACCGAGGCGATGAGGAAGATCGCCGAGATGGAGCTCGCGCGCGACCCCTCGACCGGCTGGGCGCACCAGGCGCGCGGCGACGCGATGGTGCTCGAGCGCGTGGAGCGCTGCCTCGCCGAGTGCCCGCGCGCCGACGAGGCGGACTCGCCGGGCGTGCAGAAGATCGCGCGTCTCCGCAAGGCGCACCCGCCCGAGAAGGGCGCGTGGTGGGCCGATCCCGCGGAGCAGAAGGAGCTCGACGCCGCCATCTCGCAGGTCCGCACCGAGGAGAAGCTGCTCGCGGACCCGTTCGAGTGGGCCGTGGCGAAGTGGACCATCTACCAGAAGCGGATCGAGGTGATGAAGGACCACCCCGCGATCACGGGGACGTCGGGGCCGTATCTCATCTTCGTGCAGGTGAAGGCTGCGGCGGGGACGCCGATCGAGAGCGTGCCCGAGGTCGAGATCAACCGCGCGCAGCGCGTCCTCAACCAGAACAAGCGCCTCTTCGCCGAGTTCTACGACGGCTTCCACGACGCGTTCGGGAAGCCGTTCGGACTCGTGAAGCTCGAGAAGCCGCACCTCGACGAGAAGACGATCCTCAAGGCGAACATCTTCGCGGACGAGACGACGTGGGAGCTCTACCACCAGCGCATGGGCTTCCTGCCGTTCATGCAGGGCATCCGCGCCTACTACGAGAACGAGGAGCCGCGGTTCATCGTGTCGTACGACCCGGGCGGGCAGGAGCTGTCCTCCGAGACCGACCAGGTGCAGTGCCACGAGGCGACGCACCAGCTCCTCCACTTCTACACGTGGGACGTGACGCGCAAGTCCGAGGGACGCGAGCTCGCCTGGGCCGAGTGCGACACGCGCCCGCTCTGGCTCGACGCGGGCTTCGCGGAGTTCTTCTCGTCGCACAGGCGCGAAGGCGGGAAGTACCTCTGGACGCAGCCGCTCGCGAACCGCATGGAGTCGCTCTGGGTGTTCGGGCAGGTGTTCCAGAAGATGCGCTGGGCCATGTGGAGCCTCGACGAGATGCTCGCCATCGTCGACCAGCGCCAGGTCGCCGACCAGGCGACGCGACGCGTCTTCCCGAAGCCGGTCAAGCAGCCGACCGAGAAGCAGCTCGCGGACGCGGCGCTCGCGGTGGACCTCTTCCGGCCGGTCTTCTACGCGAAGTCCTGGAGCCTCGTCTTCTTCATGTGGAACCAGACGGACGCCTCGGGACGCCCGGCCTACCGCGACCGCTTCGCCGCGTTCATGAAGGAGAGCTTCCGCGTGAAGCAGACGAACGTGGAGGGGCGCGGTCTCAAGACGCACCAGATCACCGCGTCGGACTTCAGGAAGTCGATGGGCCTCGAGTCCGAGGAACGCTTCCGCGCGTTCGAGAAGGAGTGGCTCGCCTGGGAGACGGCCTACGTCGCGAAGGCGCAGACGAACGCGTGGCTCGCGTCGCGCGACGCGTGGTTCCAGCGGCTTCGGCTGACGAAGTAGGCGGGCGCGGCGGCTGCTCGCCCGTCACGCCCGCAGCGTCGCTGCCACCCGCCGCGGATCCGCGAGGAGCCTGGCCGCCGAGACCGCCTGGACGCCGTCGCGCAGCGAGTACGACTCGGCGCCCGCGTGGACGAGGAAGCCGCGCGGCGCGCGGAGGTCGGCCATCACCCGGCGCAACGCAGCAGCGTCCTCGCGCTCCGGAGCGGACTTCACCTTGATCTCGAACGGGATCGCGCTCCCGCCGGCCTCGATGACGAGGTCCGCCTCGACGCCCTTCGTGGTGCGGAAGAACGAGAACCGGGCGCCGGGAGTGGTGCGGCCGATCGCCGTGACGAGCTGATCGATCACGAACGCCTCGAAGCTCGCGCCGCGGCCGGGGTGGACGTCGAGCGTCGAGCGCCGGTCGATCCCGAGGAAGTGGTGGAGCAGCCCGGTGTCGCGGAGGTAGATCTTGGGGCTCCGGACGAGCCGCTTGCCGAGGTTCGCCGAGTAGGGCGGCAGGCGGCGCACGAGGAACGCCTGCTCCAGGATGTCCACGTAGCGTTCGACGGTGTGGTAGCTGACGCCGAGCGACGCCGCGAGCTGCGACGCATTCCACATGCCGCCGTTCGTGTGAGCGATCATCGCCCAGAGCTTGCGCATCGTGGCGGGCGTCACGTCCACGCCGAGCGCCGGAAGGTCTCGCTCGACGAACGCCCTCGTGTAGGACTCGAACCACTCGGACCTCGTGCCGTCGTCCTTCTCGAGGAACGGAGTCGGGTAGCTGCCCCGGAACCAGTGCACGCCGAGGTCCGGCTCGACCGGTGCCGTCTCGTCGCGCCGCAGCGGGGCGAGATCGAGGAACGCAGTGCGTCCGGCGAGCGACTCCGAGATCCCGCGGACGAGCGAGGGCGACGCCGAGCCGAGCAGCACGAACCGCCCGCTCCGCGATCGCCGCTCGTCCACCAGACTCCGGAGCACGGGGAAGATCGACGGACAGCGCTGCGCCTCGTCGAGGACGAGCCGTCCGCCGAGCTGCGCGAAGCGGGCTTCCGGGTCGCTCTCGAAGGGGGCCGCGACGCTCGGCCGTTCGAGGTCGAGGTAGGTCCATCCCGGCAGGGCACTCCGCACGAACGTGGTCTTCCCGCACTGGCGCGGGCCGAGGATCGTGACGACCGGGAAGCTCCGCAAGAGGCGTCGCAGGACGGGTTCGTACCGGCGTTCGATCACGGATGGATATTAGAAGCGCGACTTCTAATTTGCAATCTAGCAGGCTGGCGGGAGCCGGCCGTCAGTAGTCCATGTCGTCCGCGCGGCGCCTCTCCCGCACGAAGCCGACTCCGGCCGTCAGCGCGAGGAGCATGAGGAAGCCGAGCACAGAGAAGATGCAGTACGCGGCGAGCGAGAAGCCCTGACGGTCGCCGACGAACGCGACGCGCAGGACGACGAACGGCACGATCGACGTCGTCATGCAGCGGAAGCGGCCCGCGCCGATCGCGTGCCACACGGCGCCGAGTGCCAGACCGGCGGGGATCGCGGCCGCCGTGTGTCCCCACGACGGGATCGCGCAGCACGTCTCGGTGAAGAGGAGGACGAGCGTCGCCTGCGTCATCGACCGCGTGCGCGTGGACTTCGAGAAGGCACGGCGCTCGTCGTGGCGCGCGTCGGCCTTCGTCCAGCGGTCGCGATAGTCCTGCTGCGCCGCGGACGGAAGACGCTGGAACCACTCCTCGTCTTCGACGTCGTCGAACGTGATGACCGGCAGCTTCTCGAGCGGCGGCACGTACGGCGGCGGCGCGACGACGCGGCGGGTCCAGCCCTTCGGCATCGATCTACTCGCCCGGCGGGAAGAGGTGACGGACGTACTTCCCGTCGGCGTCGAGGAGGACGACCTCCTTCTGGCCGGCGTGACCGACGAAGCGGCCGTCAGGGAGCGACTGGGTGCTGCCGTGCCCGCCCCGCAGCCCCTGGTACGTGGCCGCGACGTCGCGGCCGCGCGCGACGTCGATCAGCCGCTCGACGGAGCCGTTGGTCTTCTCGTTCAACTGCAGGACCGCGCCGCTCCCCGCGCACCAGTTGGCGTACAGATCGGGGAACGGCCCCGCGATGCGCTTCCAGTTCGTCGAGTCGACGACGACCGATCCGTCGTCGGTGCCCACGACGAAGTACCGGCCGTCCGGCGATCCCGCGAGCCAGCCCTGCACGTCCTTCGCGCCGTCCATCACGACGCGGGGCTCTCCGCCCGCGAGATCGGCGAGCACGAGCTTGCCGTCGCCGGTGACGTACAGCACCTCGCCGACCTTCATCGTCGGCGCGGGCATCGAGCGCGCTTCGACCGTGCGCTCGAGTTCAGTGTCCTTCGCCCTCAGGCGCCATGTGGCTAGCCGCACCGCTTTCGTCGATGCCTTCGAGGGCTCGTACTCCCAGCGGAGCCAGTTGGCCCAGTTCGGGTGGGAGGACCCGCCGCTCGCGAGTCGTGCACCGAAGTCCTCGCCGGCGACCGACTCCGTCTCACCCGTCTCCGGTCGAACGAACCGTCCGTAGTCGGGCGGATTGCCCTTTTGATACGAGTCCATGCGCCCGACCCAAGCGAGGCCGTCGATCGTCCACCCGGCGATGTAGTCGCCGCGGCGGGGCCAGTCGAACAGCGCGCCGTCCGCGATGCGGATGACCCACGAGCGGTAGTTCTGGTTCGACCCGCTCGCGTTGCTGCCCACGACCGCGACGTGGCTTCCGTCGGGCGAGACGTCCACGGACACGACGTGAAGCTCCGGGTCTTCCGGCGACACCATCCACCCGCGGTACTCCTTCCACCCGGCGAGCGCGCCCGGCGTGCCGAACGCGAGGACGAGGATCGCTGCCGCGCAGATCACGCCCTGCCTGCGCAGGGCCGGTTGCGCACGACTCGTCACGAGGCCGCCGAACGCAGCGATGCCGAGGACGAGCGTTGCGATCGCCCACTCGTTCATGACCCGCTCCGGCGACGGCGATCCGTTCCCGGGAATGCGCACCAGGAGGTCGGACGCGAACGACGTCGCGACGAATGCGCCGCCGGCGAGCAGCGTGCCGCCGAGGAACGCGCGGAACCCGCCGACGCCGAGCGTGGAGAAGACGAGCACCGCCGCGGTCACCGCGGCGCAGACCGCGTATCCGGTCGGCGACGGGGCGTCCGTTGCGAGCATCTCCGCCGCGGCACCGGCCTTGCCCCAGGCTCCGACGATCGCGACGTTGACGAGGGCCGCCCACGCTGCGATCGCGACGGCGACGAGCACGAGGAACGACGTCCGGGCCGCGAAGTGACGCCGCACCGGCATCGGCAGCGCGGCGAACGACGCCATGCGGTGCGTGGCGAGGTCCATCGCGAACGAGTCCGCCGCGATGAAGGCGGCGGCGAGCCCCGCGCACATCGGCACGATCCACTGCCACGTCCACACGGGCTCTGCGAACTTGAACACGTAGCGCTGCGTCGGCCACGAGAGGAGCGGCACGAGCACCGCGAACACGAGGATCGCGGCGCGGTGGTCGCGCCACTCCTTCCACAAGAGGGCCACGGAGGGCGTCATCTCAGTTCCCCTTCTCCCCCGCGGCGGGCGGGGGGAACAGTCGGCGAATCACCTTGCCGTCGGCCGCGCGCAGCGTGACGTCGCCGTCGCAGACGACGAGTCGTCGGTCGCGGAGCACGGACACGCGCGGCAGGCGGTCGCGAACGAGCGGGGCGCCGAGGTCGATCGTCGTCGCGGCGTCCAGGTCGTGGACGGCGAAGCGCGTCACCGAGTGCGACGCGTCCTCGTCCCAGAGGAGGACGCGGCTGCCGTCCTCGGTCCACTTCGCACGCTCGCGCGTCGCGTCGAAACGGACCGCACCGGTTGTCGCGTCGAGGACGCGGACGTCGGAGTCGCCGTCCAGGAGGAGGTGCCGGTCGTCGGCGGAGACCTGCAGCACGGCGTCCACGTCGCGGGCGAGCTCATTCGTCCGTTCGTCGCGCGGGCTCCCGCGCGTGATGCGCGACAGCACGCGGGACTCGGAGACGACGAACACGGTGTCGCTTCTGTGACCCGGTTGGACCTGACGCCCCGTGTAGCGCATCGACCCGAACGTCCCGAGGCTGGTGATCGCGTACACCCGGCGTCCCGGTCCGAGCGTCTGCTCTGTCCGCACCCAGGCCCAGCCGGGAGGACCGGACTCCACGGTCTCGGCCGGGATCCACGTCGAGTCCGCGACGCCGAGCCCCTTCGGCTCGACTTCGAGCTGACGGACGTGGCGAGGTCCGCTCACGACGGAGAAGGACGACGTGCGGACGAGCAGCATCGACCCGGGCGTCCAGGCACCGCCGCCCGCGAACCACGTGTTGCCCGGTGCGATCTCGCGGCACGAGTCGTCGCCGAGCCCGAAGAGCCACGTCCTGCTGCGCGAGCCGGGTCCGCGGACGCCGTCCTCGACAGCCAGCCACTTCCCGTCGGGCGACACGTACGCCTCGCGTCGCGACGGATCGCCGTCGGCGGGATCGAGGTGCGCCGCGCGCTCCATGCCGAAGGCGACGACGCCGCCGCCGGGCAGCACGATCCCGAGGAGCGTGACGAGTCCGGCGAGCGCGAGTCGCGGCTTCGAGGGGCCATGGATCGGTCCTCTGACGAACGACGTCCGCGACGCGAGGGCGAACGCCGCCGCGAGTCCGAGCGGCACGGCGTAGGCGGCGACCAGCGTGACGAGTCCCGCGGTGGCCGGTACCTCGGCCCAGTGAACGCCCCACGCGATGCCGACGATGAGCGCCACGGCGCCGAGCGCCGCCGTCATCCCGCGATCGACGAGCGTGGAGAAGAAGAGCGACGCAGCGCCGAGCGCCAGACCGCCCGCGATCGACGGTCCCGCGGCGACGAGCATCGACGGCAGCCACGCCGCGGCCTTGCCCGACACGCCGAACGCGAGAGCCGCGAACTCCGCGGCGACGAGCCAGACGAGCATCGCGAGCGACGAGGCGAGCAGGAACAGGGCCTTCGCGTTCCAGACGGTAGAGATGGGTACCGGCAGCACCGCGAGCGCGTCGATGCGGCGCGTCGCCACGTCGCGGGCGACGAGATCCGACGCGGCCGACGCGACGAAGAGCGCGAAGAGGATCGGCACGACGCCGCGCCCGCCGATCTTCGCGACGACCTCGTCGTCGGCGCCGGCGGTCATCCACGCGTGCACGGCCCACGGCGCCGCCGCCGCGACGACGAACGAGGCCGCGAGGTGCCAGCGCGCGTCGCGGAATTCTCGGCGGAAGAGAGCTACGAAGCCGCGCACGGGATCTCCTTCGTCGGCGACGCGCTCGACGCCGCCTTCGCGGCGACGCGGAACACGTCGTCGAGGTCGCGCGGCAACTGGCGCACGTCGCGGACGACGACGTCGTCGCGGAGCACCTCGTCGTAGCGTTCCTCCCAGTCGAGGTAGACGAGGACCACGTCGTCGCCGGTGCGCGTGACATCGGGGCTCCCGGGCGGCGTCCACGCGCCCGCGCCCGGTTCGAGCGTCACCGCGACGCGCCGCGCGCGCCGCTGCACGTCATCGAGCGCGGCGTCGAGATGCACGCGCCCGTCGTCGAGCATCACGAGGCGGTCCGCGATGCGCTCCACGTCACCCATCGAGTGCGAGACGACGATCACCGTGCGCCCGTCCTCGCGGAGGTGGCCCATCACCGCGGTCAGCACCTCGTGCCGGACGATCGGGTCGAGGCCCGAGAACGGCTCGTCGAGGAGGAGCAGGTCCGGGCGGTGCGCGAGCGCCGCGACGAGTGCGTGCTTCGCGCGCTCGCCCTTCGAGAGCGTCGCGTGCTTCGCGGAGACGTCGAGTTGGAGACGGCCGCACATCTCGGCGACGAGGGCGTTGTCCCACGTAGGGTAGAAGGGTTCGAGGAAGCGGAAGTGCTCCGCCACGGTCATCCACTTCGGGAGTTCCATCCGGTCCGGCACGTAGCCGACGAGGCGGCGCACGTCGGGCCCGCGCTTCGCCGGATCGAGTCCGAGCACCGACGTGCGGCCCGCGGTCGGCGGATGGAAGCCGACGAGGATGCGCAGCAGCGTGGACTTGCCGATGCCGTTGCGGCCGAGCAGAGCCGTGACGCTGCCCTCCGCGACGTCCAGGTTGACGCCGCGCAGCACCTGGTTCTTCCCGAAGCTCATGGCGAGTCCGCGGATCTCGACGCAGGGTTTCATCGTTCTGCCTCCACTCGCGCGTGCTCGAGAGCGCGCGCGACGATGTCCTCGATCTCTTCCGCCGCGAGCCCGGAGGCGAGCGCCTCCGTGACCGCGCGGCCGACGCGTTCGCCGATCTTGGCGTCCCGCATGGCTTCGCACCGGGCGCCCGCACGAGCAGCGACGAAGACGCCGCTGCCCGGCCGCGTCTCGACCGTTCCCTCGCGCTCGAGGTCGCGGTACGCCTTCGCCACCGTGTTCGGGTTGACGAGCGCGGTCTCCGCGAGTCCGCGCACCGAGGGCAGCCGGTCGCCCGGTCTCACCAGCCCCTGCGCGATCGCGAAGCGGACCTGATCCGCGATCTGCTCGCTCGGCGGCGACGGGGCCTTCGGGTCGACTTCGATGCGCATGTCGACCGTCCTATCGAGCTAGTACGGTCGCACACTGAAGGGCATTTCGCGGGGCGCCGCGATCGGCCGCGCTACTTCGCGGGGCGCAGGCGCTCGGCGACGCGGCCGACGAGTTCGCCGACGTTCGCCATCCCGGCCATCTCGCCCGTGCGGAAGCGGATGCCGAACTCGCGCTCGACGCCGACCATGATCTGGACCATCGCGAGCGAGTCCCAGCCCTCGACGTCGGTGGCCTGCGTCGTCGCTTCGAGACGCAGGTCGTCGATCTCGACCACCTCCGCGACAACCGACGTGATGCACCGCAGGATCTCCTCGTTCGTCACTTCCGGTCCTCCGTCGTCGGTCTCGAGGTGGTGTCCACCCGGATGTAGTGCTGCGGCGCGCGGGCGCCGGCGACCGCGAGGCGCCACCTCGTCTCCTCGGGCGTCTCCGACTCGAGCGTGAAGCCGAGGTCGCGGTAGAGGTCCTTCGCCATCGCGTTGCGGTCGGTGGGGCGATAGATGCCGACGATCTCGTCGACGCCCATCCCGCGCGCCGCTGCGAGGACGTCCTCGAAGAGCGCGTACTCGGCGCCGCGCGCGATCACGCGGCAGCTCATGAGCCAGCCAAGGACGACGAGCGCGCGGCCCTCGCGCCGCGCGAAGAAAACCGCGACGAGTCCGTGGTCGCCCATGCGGTCGGCGAGGCGCAGACTGCGCGTGATCCACGCTGGGTCCTTCGCCATCGCGTCGACCTCCGACGGCGTGACGCGGCGAGTCGTCAGGTTGAACTGGTTCGTCTTGTTCGTGAGCTGCGCGATGCGCGGAAGGGAGACCTCCTCGAACGGACGCACGACCGCGTTCATCTCGAGCGAGGTCAGGTACGACGGCATGTCGGTCGCCGCGGCGCGCGCGTCGGAGGCCTCTTGGCGGCTCTTGTACGTCTCGGTGCGGCGGCGGTCCTCCGACGTCAGCGAGCCCGTCTCGAAGTAGCGCCCGGCGTCGAGGATCGCGGGGAAGTCCGCGGGCTCGTCGCCGAGTTCCGGCACGGCGACCTCGGGCAGTTCCTTCCGAACGAGCGCGCGCTCGGCGGGGTTGTCGTCGACGAAGACGAGCGAGTCGAGGCCGATGCCGACCTGCGCGGCGATGGCACGGATGCTGTCGGACTTCGGCGTCCAGCGGGCCTCGAACGCGACGAAGTCGTCGAGGCGCAGGACCATTTCCGGGCGGTCGGTGAAGGCTCGCCGCGCGAGGTCGTCGTCGTTCTTGCTCGCGACCGCGAGCAGGATGCCGCGCTCGCGCAGTCGCTTCAGATAGTGCTGGAAGGCGCTGAACGCCTCGCCGCGCGGCGAGCCCGCGCCGACGTCGACGCCGGCGACGCCCTCGTCGCCGAGGATGCCGCCCCAGAGCGTGTCGTCGAGGTCGACGACGACGCACTTCCTCGTGCGGCCGAGGAGCGCGCCCGCGATGGCCGCGGTGTTGCGCACGTAGTCGGGCACCGCGTCGAACGCGAACGGCTGCTTCGCGTGGTACCAGTAGCGCAGGTCGAAGAACGCCGCGAGTCCGCGCTCCTCCGCCATCGCGGCGACGTCGTTCAAGTGGACGAACGGGGGCGCGGCGTCGCCGAGTGCCAAGTTCAGGCGCCGCACGAAGTTCCTCCGGTCGCCGGGCAGCTTCGCGCCGAGATTGCCGATCGACGTCTGCGGGATCGTGTGCAGTGTGTTGAGGACGACTTCGCAGCCGGTCGTCTCGTGAATCGCGCGGCAAGGCCGAAGCATCGATTCGCACTCGCTCCGGACGAGGGCTTCCACCTCCTCGCGCGGGGCGTCGATCGCGGGCCACGATCCGATGTTGAACGGTGTGTTCACGACCACCACGACGTTCGGCCGGAACGCGGCGAGGGCGCCCTGCGCGTCCGTCATCTCGCGGACGAACTGGTCGTAGCCGCCGACGTGGATCTCCGGCCTGATGCCGCGCGCGAGGAGCGCGAGCCGCAGTCCGCCGGCGACGAGGTCGAGCGTCGCGCCGCCGACGAGCGCGATCCGCGCGGGCACGAAGGGCGAAGGCAGGCCCGACGTCTTCTCGAGACGCGCCGAGGCGCGGCAGAGGCGCTGCAGCGTCGCGAAGTCGCGGCACGCCTCGAGGTCCCGGAAGATCCCGGGCCAGCCCGGCGGAGGAGATCCGGCCGCGGTCATCGCTCCTTCTTCTCCGCGGCGGACCAGCCGAGCCGCTTCAGCGCGAGGGCGACTTCCTCCGCCGCGATCTCGTGTCCGCGCCCGTTCCAGTGCACGTCGTCGACGAGGAAGGGATGCCGTCCCGCGGCGACCTCGCGTTCGAGCGCCGGGGAGAGGTCGACGAACGCGATGCCCTGCCTCGCGGTCCACTGCGCCATGCGCGACGGCAGGTCGCCCGGGTCCAAGGCGGGAAGTTCGCTGCCCGGTTCGAACTCCACGTGCCCGCGGTAGACGCGGAGCTTGCGCGTCACGTACACGACGACGAACTTCGCGTCCGCCTCGCGGCAGAGACGCGCGGCCTCCGCGAGCGTCTCGGTGGCGACCTGCCACGAGTGCGCGTCGTACTCGTCGCCGCCGTCGAAGTAGACGCGTTCGCGCGTCCCGTCCTCTCTCGTGAACGTGCCCGAGTTCGCGAGCGCCTCCCGCGAGGGCTCGGAGCGGGCGGGGGTCGTGAAGCTGGAGAGGGCGAGGAGCGCGTTGCCGATGAACGCGCGGTCGCGGAGCGGCCTCGCCGGCCTGCCCTTCTGGGCGGACCGGAGCGCCTCCTCGTAGTCGGGGACGTCGCGGAGGTCGTTGCCGCCGAAGAGGAACCAGACGACCGCGCGCGGGCGGAGCGGGAGGCCGAATCGGCGCAGGACCGCGAGCTCCTGCCGCAGGCCGTACGCCTCCTGCCCGAGGTTCGCGACCGTCGTGCCGAGCTTCTCCTCGAGCCGCCGGCTCGCCGTCTCGGCGGCGGGCACGATCGCCGCCTCGACGAACGAATCGCCGATGACGACGACGTCCGCGCGGTCGAGGTCGCGATCGTTGCGGAAGCCGTTGCGATCGTAGCGGAGCGAAACGCGATAACGCTTCCCGCCGGGGATGCCGAGGTACGTGAGGTTCCCCGCGACGTCTCCCTCGAACGTGTCGTTCGGGTTGTGGACGTGGATGAGCTCCGGATCCGCGCGGTTGATCCCCGACGCGATCTGCAGCCACGTGTCGGCGGGGTTCGTGCCGAACGTCTTCGCGTAGTCGTGGCGCAGGACGACGGCCGGGATCTCGACGAGCAAGAGGCAGAAACCGATGGAGAGCGTCGCGAGGATCACGCGGAAGACGCGACGTCTGGTCTCGCCGCCGCCGAGCACGACGTAGAGCCCGGCCGCCGCGATCGCCGTGACCGCGATCGCCCGGATCGCGTCGGTGACCCGGTACGTCCGCCAGAGCCGCTCCTCCACGTCCGGGTCCACGGGGAGCCACCACGCGAGCACCGCCGCGGCGACGAGGACGGCGCACGCGATAGAGCGTCCGCGCGAGGCGGGGACGGGTGTTCCGGCGTCGTTCATCGCGGCGGCACCAGGGCCGCACGCTTCCCGGCGAGGAACTCGGCCACCGCGGCGGACACGCGTTTGCAGCCCGCCTTCGTCGGGTGGCAGGCGTCGAAGTACTCGTCGTCCGCGAGGAGCGTCCTGAGGTCGAGGAACGGGGTGTCAAGGAGCGCCTCGCGCAGGAGGGCGAGGTAGCTCTCGTAGCGCCCGGCGACGTAGAGGTCGCGGTTCCACGACAGCTCCGGCATGTTCACCACGTACAGCTCCGTTGCGCGGGAGCGGCAGAACTCGCGAAACGCGCGGATGTCGCGGAGCACGCGCTCCCGGTCCGCCTGCGGATCCCACCGGTGGACGTCGCCCCAGAATCCGCCCTCGAACGCGAGCCACGCCTTGGTCTCGGCAGCAGGTATGGGCTTCAGGCCGTGGTACTTGGCGGGCGACAGCGTCTGCAGCAACCGCGGGTGATCGGCGAGAGGCGATCCGAAGGCGCCGAGCGCGTCCCGCGCCAGCACTTTCAGCGTCCCCTGGTAGCGCCGCTGCTGCCTCAGCGCGAATCGCAGGCGCGACAGCCACGACTCGAGGGCGGTCTTCTCCGCGAGCCCCGCGGGCGTCGTCTCCCGGTCCACGCGCAGGTGCGGCGCGTACCGGTCGATCGAGCTCAGCAGGTACGACTCGTGCGAGCGGATGTTCGACACGAAGCGGGTCGAGACGCCGAGGACGACGACCGACGGCACGGCGCCGCGTCCGTACTCGCGTTCGATGTACTCGAGGAGGACGAGTCCGTCCTCGATCGTCCCCATGCTCTGCGCGTTCTGGAGGCACTCGAGGCCGGGGAGAGCCGCTTCGAGGGCCGGGGTGAGCAGCGCTTCGCGCGTCTCGGACGGTCCGTACACGAGCACCCGTCGCGCGCCCCGGTCGACGTAGCGGTCGCGGGTGAAGACCTGCAGCCACTCCTCGTCCTTCCAGAGGTAGGCGCGCTCCTCCGACTCGACGTGCGACGCGAGGGGCTCCATGACCGCGTGCGTCGCCGCCGCGAACGCGAGCACGCTCGCCGCCGCGGCGAGCGTCATCGGGGGGCGCGGACTAGAAGATGCGGTAGACGAAGTCATGCTCGTCCTTGGCGAAGATCACCAGCACGGCCACGAGGAAGGCCAGCCAGCAGAGCTTCGCGATGAGGCGCAGGCGGGGCGACGGGTCCATCGGCTCGGGCATGCTAGCCCTCCCTCGGGCGCGGCGGCGATCGGCCGGGGACGCGGCGGGGCGGCGGGGGCTGGGGTTCGGCCGTCATGCGCCGACGATCCTCCGCGTCAGGCGCGCCACGTCGTCCATGCCGAGGACGAAGAAGACGTACGCGACCGAAGTGACGTTCCACGTGACGAGCACCGCCGCCGCGTGGACGGCGCGGTTCGCGCTGAACGCGCGGAACCGCTTCACTCCCATCGCTCCCTTCATCAGGTGCTCGTAGGCGCGGTGGCTCACGAGGAAGACCGCGTGGAGGAGTCCGAAGCACACGAACGCGAGGGTCGTGCCGTGCCAGACGCCCGAGACGAGCATGGTGAGGACGAGCGCGATCGCCAGCGGCGCGAGCGTGCGCCCCCGTGCCCAGCCGGTGCGCAGGAGCGCCGCGTAAACCGGGTTGAAGACGTAGTCGGTGAGCCACGCGGTCAGCGTGCGGTGGACCCGGAGCCAGTACTCGGCGACGTTTCGCGAGAGGAACGGGAAGCGGAAGTTCTCGGGCGGGCGGATCCCCATGAGGCTCCCGGTCCCGATGACGACATCGCAGTAGCCGGAGAAGTCGCAGTAGAGGTACGCGTAGAAGACGTACATCTTCACGACGAGCTGCGGCACGGTGAACGCTCCGAAGTCCATGCCCGGGTAGAGCGTCTCGTAGGCGAGGAACTCGGCGAGCACGTATTTCTTCACCAGACCGCGCGCGATCCGCGCGACCGCGCCGAGGTGCCCCTCGAAGCCGGGCTCGATGGAGCCCCTCCTGCCCGTCCACTGCTCGTGGAAGTCCTGGTAGCGCTGGATCGGCCCCATGAGGAACGTCGTGAAGTTCAGGCAGTAGTTGACGTAGATCCCCGGGCGCAGTTCGCCGAGCGTGCCCGCGGCGTTGTCGAGCACCACGTGGAGGATCTTGAAGAAGAGGAACGAGAGGCCCGCCGTCGCGAGGACGTCGTGCACGAAGCCCGCGGGCAGGGCGAGGCGCACGAGGTCGTAGCCGCGCAGATAGACGAACGTCGCCGTGAGGAGCGCGACCCCGGCGACGACGCGGCGCGTCCCGCCGCCGCGGACGCCGCGCGCGACCCCGTAGCCGAGGAGGAGGAACGCCCCCGTCGAGACCTGGCCCACGGGCGTGAGGAACGACGCCGCGAACGCCGCGTTCAGGACGAGGAACACGACGCCGCGCAGCGGTCCCTTCAGAACCGGCAGCAGCACGCACGCGGCGAGGGCGAGTCCGGCGAACTCGAGGGAGAGGAGCTTCATGCCCGGCCCGCAGGTCGAATCAGCTCTCCGAGCCGCGCTCGGACTGCGATCCCGGCCCACGTGGTTCGATCGGTGCCCATCGGTCGTTCGCAGGAGCAACTCGCGGACCGGGGCGCACGCCGGAGGAAGGCTCGGCATCGGGCGGGTCGAGCGTCCATGTCGCGACGAATTTCGCTCGCGTCCGGCCGCGACGCAACAGGCGATGTCGGCAGGCTCACCCGCGGATTGCAAGTCGTCCTGCAGAAACGTCTTAGCCCGGATCATTCACGAGGGGTTCGCGCTCATCGGCGCGAAGTGCGGGAAACACCTGGACCTCCCGGCGGCAAACAGCCCGTTCGAGCTCCGACACACTGTCCTGGCCGAGGATTTCGGCGCCGATGGCAAGACTGGACCGCAGCAGCGACCTTGGCAGGTCGGTGCAAGGGCCAGGCGCCGCCAGCGGACCGAAAGACCGGCCAGGCGCGAAGCTCTCGTGAATGATCCGGGTTAGGGGCTGCCGTCGGAGTCGTTCGGGGCGCGCGGCCCCGCTGCCTCCCGGACCGCCGGACATGCAACGTCGACACACGCCCGGCACATTCTGCCGCCGGGGGTGGGACGGGGCGGACGCCGCGCCCTGGCGCGCCCCGGAGGGGACCTGCGGGCCGTGGTGCTCCGAACCGGACGCGCGTGGAGTTTCGAGAACGCGGCGGGGCGTGTCGTCCGACGCAGCGGCGGCCCCGGCTCGCGCGCCGGCGCAGGCTCGGCGCAAGCCCGGCGTAACGCCACGGCCGAGCGCCCTGGGTTAGTCTTCGCCCATGCGCTCGCCGCGCCGCAACCGATCCATCCGGCTCGTGTCAGCCGCCGTCGCCGCGGCGATCGCGGGCGCGGTCGTCGCGAGCCTCGCGTTCGACGGAACGGGCTTCGACGGCCCAAGCTTCGACGAAACGGGCCACGCGCCGCGCCGCGAACGAGTCCGTCCGGCCGCCGAAGCGCCGCGCGCCCGCGAGCCCGCACCGACCGAGGGGACGCGACCGCTCGACGTGTCCGCCCCGGCGGCGGCCGTCGTCGCGAGGGTGCCGCGCGCTCCCGCGCCGCGGCGGCAGGTCCTGCTCGCCGGCGCCGCGCCGCGTCCGGGCTCGCTCCCCGGGATCGCGCGCGCGCTGCTCGCCGAGCACCGCGACGAACTCGGCCTCGCGACGATGCCGGGCGAACTCGTCGTCGAGCGCGAGTTCGAGAGCCTCTCGGGATGGCACCTCCGCTTCGAGCAGCGAGTCGGCGGCGGCGTACCCGTGTTCGGCAGCGAGGTGAGCGCGCACGTGGCGAAGGACGGTCGCCCGCTCCTCGTCGCCGCGGACGTGTTCCCCGTCCTCGGAGTGGAGACGGTGCCCGAGGTCGCATCCGAATCGGCGCGCGCCGCGGCGATCGATCTCCTCGCGGACGACGACGCGGACGTCGAGACGCGGGCTCCGGAACTCGTCATCCTCGCCGACGGATTGCGCGGACGGCTCGCGTGGCGCGTCGACGCGCGGACGCCGGACGACAGCGCGCGCGTCTTCATCGACGCGACCGACGGCCGTCCGCTGCGCGTCGACGATCTGCGCCGCGCGGCCGAGGGATCGGCGCAGGTGTTCGCGCCCAACCCCATCTACTCGCAGCGCAATCCTTCGCTGCGCGACAACGCGAACTTCGATTCGTCCGCGCTGACGTCGGCCCGCGTCCCGGTCACGCTGCGCCGCCTCGACGGCTCGGGCTATCTGCGCGGCACGTGGGTCGACACGACCCGCACGCGCAAGCCTTCCTACTCGGCGCTGTTCGACTGGACCGCCGTCACGCGGTCCAACGCGGCGTTCGAGGAGGTGATGGCGTACTTCCACCTCGACGGCGCGCAGCAGCGCCTCCAGGACCTCGGCATCGCGGGGGTCCACGCGCGGCCGATCTCGGTCGACGCCCACGCGTTCCGCGACGACAACTCGTACTTCGACACCTTCGACAAGGCGCTCCACTTCGGCGACGGCGGCGTGGACGACGCGGAGGACGCGGACGTCGTGCTCCACGAGTACGGCCACGCGATGCAGGAGGACCAGGTCACCGGCTTCGGCATGACCGACGAGGGCGGCGCCATGGGCGAGGGCTTCGGCGACTTCCACGCGGTCTCGACGCACGTCCGCGGCGACGCGCAGTACGACGCGGCGTTCGGTTCGTGGGACGCGATCTCCTTCTCGACCGCAGGCGATCCGCCGGTGCTGCGCCGCGTGGACACCGAGAAGCGGTTTCCCGCCGACTTCGAAGGCCAGGTCCACGCCGACGGCGAGATCTGGTCGCGTTTCCTCTGGGACCTGCGCGGCCTCATCGGCAACGACGAATCGCTGAAGGTCGTCGTCGAGTCGCACTTCCTGCTCTCGCCCTCGGCCGGGTTCTTCCAGGGCGCGAACGCGGTCCTCGCCGCGAACGAGTCGCTGCGGCAGGGAGCCGACGCCGACGCGATCCGCTCGCTCCTCGACGCGCGCGGTCTCCGCTACACGCCGCCGGGCGGTCCCGGAGTTCCCGACGACTCCTTCGAGCAGAACGACGACGCCGCGCACGCGGCGCCGGTCGCGGCGGGGCTCAGCACGGGCCTCGTGCTCGCGGACGAAGACTGGTACGCGGTCACCGTGCCGCCGAACCGGCGACTGCGCGTGACGGCTCTCCTCGACGCGAGCCGCCCCGGCGCCTTCGCCGAAGTGCGGACGGCGTCCGGCTCGCTCGTCGCGCGATCGTCCGCCGCCGACGGCACTGCCGGACTCGACGCCGCGGCGGGGCCCGACGGCGCGACGCTGCTCCTGCGCGTCTTCGACCAGAGCGCCTCCGCGTCGCCTGCGACGTACGCCCTGAACGTGGTGGAGACGTCGCTCGTCGCGCTCCGCTCCGGACGCGCGCGCTTCCTCGCGCTCGACGGCGACGCGCGCGCGATCTATCGCATCAACGTAGGCGAAGCCAGGGCGAGGCGCGGCGCGCGGCTGAAGTTCACCGCGAAGTCGTCGCAGTTCGGCACCGTCGCCGACGTGCGCGTCGTCTCGCCGACGGGCCGCGTGCTCGCGACGTTCGGCGACGCACGCACGCCGTCGGGCGCGTCGGTCACGGTGGACGCCGACGAAACCGGATCGTGGGTCGTCGAACTCCTGCCGCGCGAGGGCACCTCGGGCGGACTCGTGCTCCGCGCGAAGGTCCAGTAGCTGCGCCGCGGGCCATCAAGCGGCAACAGGTGGGAGGTCTCGGTAGGGGCGGACCCCCGTGTCCGCCCAGGTCAGCAGGGAACGATGCCCGCGCCGATTCCGCGTTGGGCGGACACAGGGATCCGCCCCTACCGAGAGATTGCATTCGACTTGTTGCGTCTCGATTGGCCCGCGCGGCGCCCTACTTCTTCGCGGTGTGGCACTCGAAGCAGCCGAAGCCCTTCCGCGTCACGGGGTCGTAGGGCGCCTCGCCGAGGAGTCTCGCCATCTCGGGGACGACGACCTCCTTCATGAACTTCAGCGCCTCTGGCTCCTCGGCCGCGAGCGCCGCCCAGCCGGCCTCGTCGGTCGGCAGGCGCGGGAGCTTCGGGTTCGGCATCTTGAAGGTCTTGTCCTTGGCGCCCGCGCCGTGGCACGCGCCGCACTTCATCTCGCGGAACTCGTCGGGCTCCCACGCCGTGAAGGCGGCGCGCATCTTCGGCATCACCACGTCCTTCATGAACTGCTCGCGCGCCTCGTGGTCCATGTCGTGGAACGACGGACCGGGCGTCGCGGACCGGCTCTCCTCGGCCGCGACCGGCACCGTGGCGATCGGCTGGTCCTGCGACTTCTCGGCGGGCGTCTCCTCGGGCTTTCGCTCCGAACCCCGGCACGCGGCGACGAGGAACATCGCCGCGACGAGTCCGAGTCCCGGCAACGTCAGCATCGTGCGCTGGCTCGGCATCGAGGTCCCTCCCGACCGGGACCCGCCGCGGCCCCCGTCGTGGGGCCGTGCGCGAGTCGGCGGGGGAATCTACGGGACCGCGCGCCGCGGCGCGACGTTGGCGGCGGGCCGCGCGGCACACGTGCCGCGCCGTCGGGTATGCTTCCACCCCGCGACAACGCAGAGGAGCCAAGTGATGCCGGCCGCGAGTGCTCGAAAGCCCCGCAAGAGTCCGAAGCCTCGGCGCAAGACGCCGAAGCCGGCCGACGCGGCGCAGCGGAAGTTCGAGAAGACGTTTCGCCCTCTCGTCGAGCGGATGGTCAGCGACGCGATCGAGGATCGGATCGACGCGCTCGACGGTATGGAGGCGCTGCGCGAGTCCGGCGAGACCGGACACGACGAGTTCTGGAAGAGGCGTCCATTCGGGCAGAGCGGCCGAGCCCTGCGTGCCGCAGTCGTCGTCGCGGTGTTCGCCGCCGCCGCGTGCGCGACCGCACCCGTCGAGCGACCGCCGGAAGCGCCGCCTGCCGCGCTGGCGGAGACGCCGCCTGTGGCGCGAACCGAGACGCCGCCCGCCCCGCGCGCGAACGACGTGATCGTCTGCGTGTACGAGGGGTGGGACGCGCAGTTCGTGAGGCGGGACGAGCTCGGCGTCGATCTCGTCCCGGTGAAAGAGACCCCGGAGTGGCAGCGGAGACAGCAGGAGGAGATCAACCAGGGGATCGATCCCGAGGTCTGGGGCCCGAGGTAGCGGGTCGCGGTCGCCGCCGGTCGGTTCCCCTACTTCGCCCCCAGCTTCTTCGCCGCCGACACCAACTCGACGAACTCCTCGCGATACCCGCCCGGGTCGTTCGCGGTGCCTTCCATCGCGAGTTCGAGGATGGCATCGAGGTTCGCCTGGCCCTTGTGCGGCGACTGTCGCAGACACATGCCGAAGGCCGCGACGGAGGCCGCGAACTTGAAGTCGGGCGACGCGGCGGAGTAGCTGAGGCCCTCGTCGACGACGGGCACCTCCATCGGCGTCGAGACGTCGGAGTTCGGCTCCTTCCAGCGGAGCTTGACGGTGAGGAGTTCGCGGCTCGCGGAACCGGTCGTCGCGGGCGGCGTCTGGTACTTGAGGGGATCGACGCCGACCGTCTCCGTGGCGAGGACCCCGGGCGGGACGATCTCGTAGAGCGCCGTCACCGTGTGGCCCGCGCCGATCTCGCCGGCGTCCTTCTTGTCGTCCTTGAAGTCCTCGGCGGCGAGGACGCGGTTCTCGTAGCCGATGAGCCGGTAGGCGCCGACCTGCGAGGGGTTGAACTCGATCTGGAGCTTCACGTCCTTCGCGATGGTGACGAGCGTTCCGCTCATCTGGTCGACGAGCGCCTTCCTGCCTTCCTTCAGCGTGTCCACGTACGCGTAGTTGCCGTTGCCGCGGTCGGCGAGCTTCTCCATCTGCGAGTCCTTGTAGTTGCCCGTGCCGAAGCCGAGCACCGACAGGAAGACGCCGCTCTTCGCCTTCTCTTCGATCATCTTCACGAGCGACGACTCGTCGGTGACGCCGACGTTGAAGTCGCCGTCGGTCGCGAGGACCACGCGGTTGATGCCGCCGTCGATCTTGTTCGCGACGGCGGTGTCGTAGGCGAGCTGGATGCCCGCGGCGCCGTTCGTGGAGCCGCCGGCCTGGAGCCGTTCGAGTGCCGCGAGGATCGTCGCCTTCTCGCTGCACGACGTGGACGGCAGCACGAGCCCCGAGCTCCCGGCGTAGACGACCATCGCCACGCGGTCGCGCGACTCGAGCTTCTCGACCATCAGCTTCATCGACTGGACGAGGAGCGGCAGCTTGTCGGGCGAGTTCATCGATCCCGACACGTCGATGAGGAAGACGAGGTTCGACGCGGGCCGCGCGGCGGCCTCGACGACCTTGCCCTTGATGCCGACGCGGACGAGACGGTGGTCCGTCTTCCACGGGCAGCCGGCCACGTCGACGCGCACCGCGAACGGGCGGCCGTCGGTCGGCGGCGCGTAGTCGTAGGGGAAGTAGTTGAGCATCTCTTCGATGCGGACGGCGCCGGGGGGAGGCAACTGTCCCTGCGTGAGGAAGCGCCGGACGTTCGAGTACGACGCGGTGTCCACGTCCACGCCGAACGTCGAGAGCGGCGCGTCCTTCACGAGGCGGAACGGGTTGTCGTCGATGTGGGCGTACGCTGCGGTCGAGTCGGAGCGGTCGCCGCTGATGTAGCCGAGGGACGCCAGCCTCGCGCGCTCCACCAGCTCCGCGCCCGGACCGCCGCCGCCCGGCGTCGCTGGACCGAGCAATCCCGGAGGCGCCTTCGGCTCGGCTGGCTGGATGCGCCTCGGCGGAGCGACGGGCTGCCCGAGTCCACCGCCGCCCGCGCCGCCGCCGCCTCCGCGCCGGCTGGCGAAGCCCGAGGGCTTGCCTCCGACACCGATCGATGTCCCGCCGGTGGCGCCGGAGGGCGCGTTCGCGGGGGCGTTGGGGTCGGGGTTGAACTGGCCCGACGCCGCGTCCGGGATGACGACCTCGTCAGCGTCGATCGCACCGTTCGGGTCCTCGCGCCGGACCAGACCGCGCCCGCCGCCTCCACCGGCAGCGCCT
>JANNHP010000145.1:0-20720 GCA_031404455.1 Planctomycetia bacterium
GGCGAGTTCGGCGAGTTCCGCGGCCGACGGCGTCGCCTCGCGTCGCGCGACGACGGACTCACGCGCCTCGCGCCGCGAGTCCGTCCGTCCGATCCGCCGCGCGCGACTTCGCGTGACCGCGCCGAACCATCCGCGCAGCGACGACGCGTCCCGCGGCGGTTTCCGCAGCGCCGCGAGCCACGTCTCCTGCTCCACGTCGTCGGCGGCGTTCGGATCGCGGACGACCGCGCGCGCGACGGCGCGCACCCACTCGCGGTGCGCGAGCAGCGTCTCACGGGAGATCGGCGCGGAGTCCATCGGTCACACGCCGGAATCCCGCGGACGGCGGAACGGGTGCAGGCGCGAGGACAAGGCTACCGCGGTCGCGCGGGATCGGCGGGCGCGGGCGTCAGCTTGACGTCGAGGCGCTCAGTCGGGTCGTCGGGGACGACGAGGTCCGCGGTGAACCGCCGCAGGTCGTCGGTCTCGACGTCGAGCCGGTACTTCGCCGGTGCGAGCCGCACGTGCGCGACGGCGCCCTCGTCCATCACCGAAGTCCACGTCGCGTCGCCCGACGGTTCGAGGATCTGCAAGCGGTACATCGCCGGGAGCACACCGGGGAACCGGAGGCGCACGGCACGCATCGGCGGCGCGCTCACGGTGAGAGGCACGGTCGTCGTCTCGCCCGAGCGGACCTCGATCGTGCGCTCGATCGTCTGGACACCGATGCCGTCGACGCGGACGAGGTACTTCCCGGGCGTGACCGGGCAGTCGACTGCGGACCCGTCCGCGAACTCGCCCGACTTTCCCATGCCGTAAGTGCTCGCGCCGCCGTACCAGCGGCGCTGCATCTCCGGGAAGATGCCGAGGACGTGATAGAGGACTTTCCCGCGCTCCGGGACGTCCGGCAGCACGGGAACGATTCGCGCGACGCCGAGTCGCGGGAACGTCAGCGTCCCGGCGTCGACGTCGGCGGCGTCCTTCACTTCGACCGGCCCGAACTGGTACCAGCCGCAGGCGGGATCGTTCGCGCAGACGGAGTAGATGCCCGGCTCCACGCGACCCGACACACTCTCCCCCGTCGCGGCGTCCAACTCGAACGTCGCCGCGCCGCCGCCCCGCCCCCACACGAACACGCTCGCGGACGGGAGGTTCGCGCCCTCGGGCGACACCACGCGACAGCGGATCCGCGCGTGCCGCATCAGGTCCGGCTTCACGACCAGCTTCAGATCCGTCGTCCCGGCGCGCACCGGATCGGTGATCGGCGGCCCGGGCCAGGTGCCCGACGGCGCGACCTGGACGCGGTAGGCGATCCGCGGGTTCACGGTGAGCCGGAACCGGCCGTCCGCGCCGGTGACGCCGTGCGGCGCCGACGGCATCCACTCCGGGATGGGCAGGAGCGCCACGTTCCAGTTCGCGAGAGGGTGGTCGTACTCGTCGACGACGACGCCCGCGATCACCTTGCGGTCCGCGGCGGAGTCGCCGCCGAGGACGACGCTGGCGGCGATGGCGGTGACGGCCGCAGCGAGCAGGCAGGCGAGGAGGCGGATCATTGGTCGAACGTCGGAATCCCGCGGACGGCGAGACGGGTGCAGGCGTGTCCCGGCGCACGCCATAGGGGCCTGTTCGGGGCCATCATCTCGGTAGGGGCGGACCCCTGTGTCCGCCCAGCGTCGGATCTGGTGCGGGAGCCGTCCCGGCTTCAACCGAGGGCGGACACGGGGGTCCGCCCCTACCGAGAACCCGCCGAAGTGGCCGCTCCGCGGCTACTTCGGCACGCCGCCTTCCCAGTCGTCGTCCATGCGGAAGCCGAAGTTCTGCGTCCAGTGGTTGCCGGAGAGGCCGCTTCCCATCTCGACCCACGCGGGGGTCAGGATGTTCCGGTGGTGGCCGGACGAGTGGATCCATCCCTGGTGGGCGCTCTCGGGGGAACTGCCGCCGGCGTAGATGTTCTCGGAGTCGCCGGCCGGCTGGTATCCGGCGAGCTTCATGCGGTCGTCGGGCGAGTGCTTCTCGGGGTTGAACTTGTTGAAGTGGTCGAAGAAGCCGAGCTTCGACATGTCCTCGCTGTGGCCGCGCGCGGAAGTCACGAGCATCGGGTGGATGCGCAACGCCCGGCGGTGGCCGAACATGAGCCGGTACTCGTTCGTCACCTCGACCTGCTTCTTCTCCGGCTCGGTCGGCCCCTTCACGGAGGGGTTCAGCTTCATGACCTTCTCGTTGTAGGCCATCCGGTCGAGGTCGAGCTCTGTCTCGAAGAACGTCTGCACGTTGATGTCGTGGCCCACGTACATCGTGACCGCTTTGATGCGCTCGACGAGCAGCGACGGGTCTCCGCTCAGGTACTGGATCTCGACGACGAGCTTGTCGGCGTCGGCGCGGAGCTTGTCGAACGCGGCGTCCGCACGGATGGCCGCCTTCGTCGGGTCCTCCCACGCCTCGCGCACGGCCTTGACGAGCTCGTTCACCTCGTGCTGAACGGGCGCGTACTCGCGGTCCCGTCCGGCGTAGGGATAGAAGTACTTCACCTCGTCGAAGATGAGCGCCAGCGCGGTGTTGCGGGCCGCCTCGAGCTTCATGTACGCGCGGCGCACCGTCTCGATCGACTTCGCCTGCTTCGACTTCTCGATCTTGTCCACGAGCTTCAGGAGCTCGCCCTTCACCTCGGCGATCTTCGCCTCGTTGATGATCGCCTTGTACTCGCCGTACGTGACGATCGCCGCCGCGTCCTTCGGGTGCGGCATGAAGCCTTCGAGCGGGTTCGGACGTCCGATCGAGCGCGCGTGGACCTCGGACGCGGCGAGGCGCAGTTCGTTCACCGAGAGCGCCGCGCGCATCCACCTCGTGTAGGCGTCGTGCTCGCCGAGGTCGCGCAGGAAGAGCGCCGCGGCGACGAGGTCCGCGGGCTCGGGCGCCGCCTTCTCGACGAGTTGCGCGAACGCCTGCGACGGGAGGTCCGCGACCGGCCGCGGCTCGGGACGTCCGTCCTTGTCGAGGACGGAGATGTCGTTCGCGGTGGCCGCCTCGACGCGCACCGTCCGGTCGCCGAGCTTCAGCGGGCTGAACTTCTTCGGGTCGGCCGCGACCCAGCCGAGGAGCTTCGGGAGGAACGCCGCCACGACGCGGAGGTCGCCCGCGCGGAGCGTCAGCTCGCCCTTCAGCCCCGCGTCGGAGACTGCGGCCGCGGCCTCGTCGAGCTTCACCGCCGCCGCCTCGAACTGACGGTCGCGCGCGAGCGACTCGCCGGCCGCGGCGATCTGCATCGCCTTCGCGCGCTCTCGCGTCGCGGCGTCGTCGGTCTTCTCCGCACCCGGCTTCGAACCGGGCTGGCGCGTGACGACCTGTCCGCCGCCGCGCGCCGAGAGCCACACGTCGAAGCCGGTGCCATGGAGCCGCTCGATCGCCGCCGCGAGCAACGACTGCGCGGCCTCTCCTCGCCCTTCCTTCCGCGCGCTGTCGAAGGCGGCCGCCGCCTGCTGCGCCGCGGTCCGCGACTTGTCGATGAGATCGGCGAGTCGCGCCGCGACGGCGGCGTCGTCCTCGGGCGAGACGGCCGGGACGTCCTGGATCCAGCGGGTCCACATGTCGAGCGCGTCGCCGTAGCGGCCGTCCGCGGCGGCGAGGTCGGCCTGCGCGAACACCTGCTCCCGGGCGAGCCGCGTGCGCTCCCCGGCGGACGTCAGCTCGGCGCGGATGCGCTCGCGGAGGACGCCGACGGCCTCGGCGTCCTCCACGTGACGTTCGAGGAGCGCCGCGAGTGCGGTCTTCCGCTGGGACGGGGGTGCGGTCCTGTCGTCGTCGAGTCGCGCGATCGCCGCGCGCCACTCGTCGCCGGGCTTCGTCTCTCCCGCGACCTCGTCCCCGCCCGGAGCGGACGGTCCCGCGATCGCGGCATCGACGAGTTGCAACGCCTCGTCCACGTGCTGCTGCCGCTCGAGATCGGTGCGCGTCTTCTGCAACGCGGCGAGGCGCTTCGCCGGGTCCTTCTGCATCGTCGCGCGTTCGATCTCGGCCTTCGCGAACGACGTGCGCGACGCCGCGGACGAGGCGCCCTCGGACTTGCCGAGCTGGAAGGCGAGACCGAACGCCACGATCGCGGCGATCACCGGCACGGCGAGGGCGCCCCACGGCGTCGCCTTCTTCCGCACGCGCGGCTTCCTCGGCTCGCGCGCGATTCCACCGGTCTCGTCCACGTACGTGATGACCGTGTCGCCGATCTCGATCTCGTCGCCGGGCTTCAGGCGCGCGGCGAGCACGGGTTTCCCGCCGAGGAACGTCCCGTTCGACGATCGTTCGTCGACGACGCGCCACGCGCCGAGGTGCGGTTCCACGCGGCAGTGATTGCGGCTCGCCTTCTGCTCGGCGAGGACGAGGTCGCACTCCTCGGCACGGCCCAGCGTGACCGGCTTGCCGGCGAGCGCGTAAGTCCGCGTCGCGCCGTCCGGGGTCAGGACCTGGAGTTCCGCCATCGCGCGGGGAGGCTACGGGAGGCGCCTGGAGAGGAGAAGGATCGTGCCGCAGAGGACGAAGCCGTCGCGGGCCCGGGACGGTTCTGACTTTCGGACGTTTCGCGACCGGCGGGCCGCCTCGATCCGGCGCTCGCCAGGCTCATAAGTTCGAAAGTCCGAAAGTCAGGACCGTCCCCGAGAAGTCCGAAAGTCAGGACCGTCCCCGAGGCGGCGCGAGCATCGCGTCCGGGTCAGGGCACCTCGACGGTCTTCTCCTCGCCCGCCACGACGTCCACGTCGAACGCCTTCATCAGCGCCGTGCCGCTGCGGACCTCGACGTGCACGGCGCCCGCGCGGACGCCGCGGATCGTCGCGGTCCCCTTCGCGTCGGTGCGGAAGCGGTTCGTGAGGAGCGTCGAGCCCTCGCCCCACGCGTTGACCGGCGTGCCGTCCTTCGCGGTGAGCACGATCGCCGCGTCGGCGAGCGGCGATCCGTTGTCGCGCTCGACGTTCACGACGAGCCGCCCGTGCGCGGGCAGGCGCAGTTCGAGCGGCGGGTTGACGCCGTCCGTCACGTCGAACTCGACGCGCAGCGGCGGGGCTCCGGGAGGATCGCACGTGACGACCCAGCGGCCGGGGGCGAGGCCTGTGAGGTCGAGGGTGCCGCCGTCGCCGCTCGTCGCCGTCTGGGGCGGGCGCGACCCGGGGACGATCGGCGCGACGACGACGAGTTGCCGCGCGAGCGGCCTGCCGTCGCCGTCCACGAGGCGGGCCGCGACGCGCAGCGTGCGGCGCACGGGCACGTCGATCTCGATGCGCGCGCCGTCCGCGATGCGGAGGTCGTCGACCGCGCCGCGCCACACGTCGCCCGAGATGTCGAGCTTCCACGCGCCGGGATAGATGCCCACGAGCGGGATCGGCTCGCCGCCGCGGCCCGCGGGGATCGTCTGGCGGAACTGCTGCGAACCGCCCTCTGCGGGCAGCAGCGAGAAGGCGAGCGGAACGTCGGGAGCGCGCCCGCCGTCGAACGCGAGGCGCACGGTCAGCGACCCGGAGCGCTCCAGCTTCACCACGACGGACGTGTCCCCCGCCTTCGCGAGGCCGCCGCCGGGCAGGTCGTAGCGGTCGCCCTCGGCGCGCATCTGGTACTCGCCGCGCGGGAGCTTCTCGAAACGGAAGGCGCCGTCCGGTCCCGTCGTCGTCCCCTGGTGCGTCGCGACGCCCTCCGAGTTCAGGAGATGGACCGTCACGCGCACCGCGCCCTCGGCGGGTTTGCCGTCCGAACCGACGACGCGTCCGGCGAGCGGGAGTCCGTCTTCGAAGACGAAGTCGAACGATTTCGCCGCCTGCGCGCCCTCGAGGAAGCGCTCCTGGACGACGCCTTCCGAGGCGCACTGCACCTTCGCGTGGAGTCCGAGCGGCACGTCGTCGATGGTCCAGAGACCGTCCGCTCCTGAGTGCGCGATCGCGCTCTCCGGGAGGCCGAGCGCCGCGGCCTCGGGCTCGGTGATCCCGCCGTCCCAGTGGCCCCATTTCGCGAGGACGAACGCCCCGCCCACGGGCGAACCGTCGTCGCGCGTGACCCGGCCCGCGACGTCGCGCGTGCCGAGCAGGACGAGCTTCACGCCGGCCGCCGCGGCGCGCGGGTCCGAGTCGGCGACGGCGCTCTCGCCGAGGCCGCGCCTCAGTGCGAGGAACCGGGGCGGCGTCGGCACGCCGCGCGGCGCGAGCGGGAGCCACGAGAACCGGAACGAACCGTCGGGCCCGGTCCGCGGACCGAGCACGCGCTCGAAGAGCCCCTCGTAGTTCATGACGACCGCCGTGAGGCGCGCGTCCGCGACCGGGCGCCCCTCCGCGTCGACGACCTTCCCCGCGACGCCCGGGACCGCCTCGAGCATGAGTTCCATCTCGCCCGCCCGCGGCACCGCCGCGGAGTGCCACCCGTATCCACCGGTGAAGGACGCGACGTGGTGCATCCTCGACACTCGGATCTCGAACCGGCCGTCCGCGCCGGATCGCGTGCGGATCGACGGGTCCTCGACGCAGAGGACGACCGCGTCCGCGATCCTGCGCCCCTCGGTCGAGACGACCCATCCCCGCAGGGGCGTCGCCGCGCGCGCGCGGATCACCGGCTTCTGAGGGGGCGCGTCCGCGGCCAGCGCGAGCTGGAACGGGCGCGCGTCGAACCGGGGATCGTCGAGTTCGACGACCGCGCCGGCGCGCGGCGGATGGATCACGAAACGCCCGGAATCGTCGCTGACGACCTCCTCGCGGTAGGCGACCGATCCCGACACGATGCGGGCGCCGGCGACCGGGCGCTTCGCCTCGTCCACGACCTCGCCCGCGACTTCGACGCCAGGGCGGAGTCCGGCCCGGATGTCGGGGCCGCCGATCGGCTCCACCACGCCTCGGAGCTCGAGTCCGCGTCCCCCGGCCAGCCAGATCGGGGCGAAACCGGGCTTGGACAGCCTGAGGATCCACGACTGCGCGGGGCCCGGCCCGACGCGGAACCGTCCGTCCGGTCCCGTGACTGCGGTGGCCACGACGTCCTCCGCCGTCACGCGGCCCTCGGGTCGCGGGACGATCAGCTCCACGGCCGCGCCTTCGACGGGTTCGCCCAGTTCCGTTCGCGGATCGGCACGTGGTGCGAGATGGAACACCGTGCCCTCGCGCCAGGTCGCGAGTTCGTCCTTCGACCACGACGTCTCCCACTCCATCGGGGCGAACGCCTCGTCGGGGATGCGCACGGGCTCGGGCAGATCGGAGGCGGGGCGGCAGGCTGCGAGTTCGATCGCGACGGCGGTCGCAAGCGCTGCGAGGACGAGTCGGCGCAACTTCGGGAGCTCCTCTCCTGAACGGCCCGGACCAACCGGCGAGCATCCTAATGGCAGATCCGGCCGGAAGGCGTGTCTCTCGTTACGCCCCGATCCCCACATCCGCCAGACGAACGGCCTCGGTAGGGGCCGACCCCCGTGTCGGCCCGCCTTCGTCGCCGCGAGGGACTCACTCCTCGAGCGGCGACAGCTTCGCGTGCGAGAGCGCCAGCGTCTTCTCGCCGACGCGCTCGAAGAAGACGACGGCGCGCGCGCCGGGGCCGCGCCCCATCAGACGGCGGACCTTGCCGCGCCCGAAGACCGCGTGCTGGACGGCGAGCCCGACGCGCAGCGCGGCCGACGAGTCCTCGTCCGCGCCGTAGTCGGGGAGCGGGTCGGCCTCGAAGTCGGCCGGCGCGGATCGCGAGCGCGCGGGCGGCGGCGCGGTGGGCTCCTCGTGCGTCCGCCACGAGCCGCCGAGTCCGGTCGGCACCGAAGCAGGTCCCGTGCCGCGGTCGACGTCGAGCGCCTCGGCGGGAAGTTCCGCGAGAAAGCGGCTCTCGCCGGAGTGGAAGCCCGGCCCCGCGATGCGCGCGGTCCGCGACGTGGCGTACGTGAGCGTCAGCCGCTTCTTCGCCCGCGTGATGCCGACGAAGAAGAGCCGCCGCTCCTCTTCCAGCGCGTCCTTGTCGTCCGCGCTGCGCGAGTGCGGGAGGAGTCCCTCCTCGATGCCCGTGATGATCACCTCGCTGAACTCGAGGCCCTTGGCCGAGTGCAGCGTCATGAGCGCCACGCGCGGCGCGTCGGGGTCGTACTTGTCCACGTCGGAGACGAGACCGACGCGCGTGAGGAAGTCGGGCAGCGACGAGTCGGCGCCGGCCTCCGTGTCGTACTCGGCCGCGGCGCCGACGAGTTCCGCCACGTTCGCGATCCGGTCGTCGGCCTCCTCGTCGTAGGCCTCGCGCAGATACGCCTCGAAGCTCGTCAGGCGGATGACGTCGCGCAAGAGGCCCGCGACCGAACCCGCCGCCGCGCGCTCCACGGTGTCGAGCACCTCCGCCGTCGCGCGAAGCCCCGCGCCCGCCCGCGCGGGCACGAGGTCCGCCGCCTTCCTGATGGCCGTCCGCGCGTTCCAGCCGTGCTCGCGGGCGAGTTCGCGCACGCGGTCGGTCGTCACCTTGCCGACGCCGCGCGCGGGCGTGGACATGACCCGCTCGGCGCTCTCCTTGTCCGCCGGGATCGCGAGGATCTTCAGATACGCGAGCAGGTCCTTGATCTCGGCGCGCTGGTAGAACTCCGTGCCCTTGACGATCACGTACGGGATGCCGCGGCTGCGCAGTCCCGCCTCGAGCGCGCGGCTCTGCGCGTTGACTCGATAGAACACGGCCATGTCGCGGTACGGCGTGCCGCGTCCGTAGGCAGCGAGGATGTGGTCCGCGACGGCGAGACCCTCCTCGCGCTCGGTCCACGCGGAGATGACGCGCACGGGCGGACCGTCCTCGGCGGAGGAGATGAGCTTCTTCGCGCGGCGGCTCTTGTTGTTGGCGATGAGCGCGTCGGCGCAGCGCAGCACGTTCTTCACGCTGCGGAAGTTGTGCTCGAGGCGCACGACCTTCGCGTTCGGGAAGTGCTCCTCGAAGTCGAGGATGTTGCGGAGGTCGGCCTTCCTGAAGGCGTAGATCGACTGGTCCGGGTCGCCGACGACGAAGAGGTTCTGCTGCGGCGCCGCCATGAGTCGCGCGATCTTCAACTGGACGGGGCTCGTGTCCTGGTACTCGTCGATCATCACGTGCTCGAACCGCTGCTGCAGGTACGCGCGGAGCGAAGCGTCCCGCTCGAGCGCTGCGACGCACTTCGTCAAGAGGTCGTCGAAGTCGACCGCGTTGCTCTCGCCGAGCGACTTCGCGTATCCCTCGTAGATGAGCGCCTTCGCGCGCCGCTCGGGGTTCCACGCGCTCTTCAGGGCCTCGTCGGGCCCGGCGCCGTCGGCCTTCCACGCCGAGATCGCCGACAGCGCCGCCGCGGGCTTCACCGCACCCGACTCGGCGCCGAGCGCCTTGATCACCTGTCGCACGACCTTCGACTGGTCGCTCGTGTCGTAGATCGAGAAGCCCGCTTCGAGCCCCGCGCTCTTCGGCCATCGGCGCAGGATCGCCGCGCACATCGAGTGAAACGTGCGGACCCACGCGCCCTTCGCGTCGCACATCGACTGCACTCGCCGCGACATCTCCTCGGCGGCCTTGTTCGTGAACGTGATCGCGAGGATCGCCTCCGGCCGCACCCCGCGCCCAATGAGGTGCGCGATCCGCCGCGTGATCACCCGCGTCTTGCCCGACCCCGGCCCCGCGACGACCAGCATCGGCCCCGTCTCGTGGAGCGTCGCCTCCCGCTGTGCGGGCGTCAGGTCCGCGAGCGGGTCGGGCCCGGCGGCAGGCGCAGGCTCACGGTCGAAGAGGGAGGACACGTGCGGGGCATTGTCGCGGAGACGGGGACGGAATTGCGGGGATGGCTACACCAGCCGCGCGCTCACCACTTGTGCGTCTCCGCGATCAGCCACTCCAGGCTCTTCAGGTGCGCGATCCGCCCGTTCTCTCCGAGGCCCTTGCGAACGAGTTCGGGGTTGAAGTGGACCGTCGCGGTGATCGCCGGGTTCGCGTGCGCCGGGGCGCAGTTCTTCAGGATCTTCTCGAGTCGCGCGGCGGAGAACTCGCCGGTGACACCGTAGAAGCGGGCGGATGGATTCGCCCGGCGCAGGTACGGCAGGAACGCGTCCGCCTCGTTCAGCATCTGGATGCGATTGCTCCGGAAGCGCCAGCACACAGAGAGCAGCGCGACGACTCGATCGCCATTGAGTACGACGACGTCGATCACCGGTCGACTCCGACTCGCGGGACAGGCCACTCCCGGCCAGCGACTCGACAGGTCGACCTCCTCCTCGTACCGCAAGTCGACCTGACCGAACATCCGGAGCGCCTCCACGAGCACCGATCGGAACGCATGGTGGACGAGGTTGTTCGGTTGCACTCGTCGAACTGCGGGTTGACGCCAGTACGAGCCGATCTCCCCGCGCAGTTCTGCACGTGAACATCCGAGCGACTCGGCCAAGTGCCGAGAGAGAGACTCGGCTCGTATCCGCGCCGCACTCGATCCCCTCGCGCCGAGTCCGAGCTCACTCGACTCCCGATACGCGACCACGCCGCCCCGGCAAGTCCATCGTTGGTTCCAGACTTCGCACGTGAGAAGCAGCCGCGCGATTCCCTGCCACGCTTCTCCAGGGCCGAAGCCGCGATCGGTCGCCAGGCGGCGGAACATGTCCGCGGCCAAGTGCGCATTGCCGCTTCGCCCCAACGAACGTCCGGTCGTGCACGTCATCATCGAAGTTGTAGCCGGCTGAGCCGACGTCGTCCGGCACTCGCGGCGCGGGGCATCACTCACGCCGTCGCGCGGACGAGCGCCGCCTGCCGGTAGACAGCGGGCGGCATTGGGCGTCGCAGATGCCAGAGGATCGACACCGGGCGGCTGCCCTCGTGCGACACGTAGTCGGCCGCTCCGAGGAATACGTAGGGCTGAGTGACGCCGCGCACGTCCCGTCTCTCCCGCACGAAGAGGAGAATCTGATGGCCGCACTGCTGGTGTTCAAAGTACCGACGCGCTGTCGAGCTCGTGGCGGACGTCGTGCTCTGCGACTGCCAGTGGAAGAGGACCGGGCTCACCGCGTGGTCGCGATACAGCGTGGTCGGGCTGTAGTCCTTCTCAGTCTTGACGAGTGTGACGAAGAACACGTCGGCGTCGAGTGCGGGGAGGTGGAACACGCCTTGGTCGACGCGTGCACGGTGTGCCTCGCCGAGCGCTGCGAGCGCCTCGCGGGTGCTGTAGGACGCATGGGTCTGAAGGGGCACGCCCGGGCGTTCCGCGATCGCGAACGTCGGCCGCTGAAGGCGGTCGAGAAGCACGGCTGCGAGGTCGCGGATTTCGTCCTGGAGCACCGCCGAGCTCGTGAGCGCCGTGCGCAGTTCGGAGACGCCCGCAGTCCCACGCGCAGCCGCTCCGGTCAACAGCACCTCCAGCATCTCCCAGCGTCTCTCCGCGGCGAGGTCCGGCTCGGCGACGGCGCTCGCCGGCTGGACCGCGGAGAGGACGAACTTGAGCCGGCCCGCATCGTCGATGTGAAGCAAACGGCCGAGACCTGCGGCAAGCCTCTCCTCGGCCGGCATCGTGGGGCGCAACTCGTATCCGGCTCGGCGACGCAGTTCGCTCCAGCACCGACCTGAGCGATACACATCGCCGACTTCCGCTCCGGTCCGCGCCAGGAACTCGCTGAGCGTCGTCGCCGGTCCAAGCTCCCTCAGGTCCCGCTCCAAGCCGCGCACGTCGGCACCCGACGCATGACGGAGGTTCTCGAGGATGAGTTCCCGCGCCTGGCGCTCGAGGTGCATGGCGCAACCTGGCGGCAGCGTGGAGAAGTCGGACTCGACCGCCGCTACCACGTCCAGCCGTGCGGCACCGCCGCACAGAGCGGCAAGTCGTCGGTGCATCTGGAAGCGCCGATGGTGCTGGCCTACGAAGTCGAGGACGGTGAGGCAGCTCTTCCCGGCCGACTCCGCGCGACGGAGACCGCGGCCGAGCTGCTGCTGGAACAGCACGTGGCTGTCCGTTGGCCGGAGCAGCAGGAGCACATCCACCTCTGGCAAGTCCACGCCTTCGTTGAATAGGTCAGCAGTGAAGATCGCCCGAACGTCACCGTCCCGCGTGCGGAGGGCGGCGATCGCCCGCTCGCGTTCCTCCTGCGTCGACTCGCCCGAAAGCGCCACAGCGTGAAGTCCCTGCGCTTCGAACTGCGCGGCCATCCACTGTGCGTGGGCAACTCCGGCGCAGAAACCAAGGGCGCGCATGCGCGACGGGTCCGGCACGTAGTCCTTCACCGCGCGCAGGACGGCACGGAGACGCACATCGTTGCCAGTGTAGACGTTGGCGAGTTGGGCTGTGTCGTAGCCGCCGGACCAACGAAGCGCGCGGAGGTCGGTGCCGTCAGCCACGCCGAAGTAGTGGAACGGCACCAGGAGCCCGCGGTCGAGCGCATCCCAGAGTCGCAGCTCCGCGGCGATGCGCCCGCCGAAGAACTCGTCCTGGATGCGCACGCCGTCCGCGCGCTCGGGAGTCGCCGTGAGGCCGAGGAGTTCCTGCGGCTCGAAGTGGCCGAGCAACGCGCGATAGGAGCTTGCAGAGGCGTGATGGAACTCGTCGACAACGAGGACGTCGTACGCGCCCCGATCGCTCCCACGGAGTCGATCCCCGTGGAGAGACTGGATCATGGCGAAGACGGACGCTCCATGGCGCGGGACCTCGCCCTCGCCGAGTAGGTCGCCGAAGCCTGGATCGCCAAGCGCGTGGCGGTATGTGTCGCGCGCCTGCTCCAAGATTTCGCGGCGATGCGCGACGAAGAGCAAGCGCCAGTTCGGGTGCTCTCGACGTTGGCGTGCGAAGTCGAGTGCCGCGACCACCGTCTTGCCCGTGCCGGTGGCGGCGACCACCAGGTTCCGGTGCTGGTCCTGGATGCGGCGCGCGGCGTCGAGTCGATCGAGCATCTCTTGCTGGAAGCTGTGCGGTCGCAGTTCGACGACGAGCCGCAGCGCCGAGCTGCCCTGTCCGCGCGCCGCCCTGATGGCGAGGTCGAAGTGCTCGGCATCGCGCTGCGTGTCGTACGGCTCGAACTCGTCGCCGTCCCAGTAGGCGTCGAACGTCGCGGCGAGCTTCCGGATCGCATCTGGCGTGACGCGCTCCGAGAGCCGCACGTTCCACTCAAGGCCGTCGACGAGCGCCGCGTGCGTTAGGTTCGAAGAGCCGATCACGGCGGTCGAGAGCGCGTCGTGTCGGTGGAAGATCCACGCCTTCGCGTGCAGGCGCGTGCGTTGGTGCTCGTAGGACACGCGCACCTCGGCCCCGAGCGCGCGCAGGTCGTCAAGGACGCGACGCTCGGTCACCCCAACGTACGTGGTAGTCAGGACGCGGAGGCTGCGACCACGCTCGCGAACGTGTTCGCGGATGGCGTCGCGCAGCAGTCGATAACCGCTCCACTTGAGGAACGAACAGAGGAGGTCGACGCGCTCGGCGCTCGGGAACTCCCGAGCGATCACGTGCGCCGTCGAGTGCTCTCCGCGGTCGCCGAGCAGCACGTCGGATGCGCCGAGCGCGATCGCGGGACGCGGCGTCGGCGTTCGCGCACCCAGGTCGCTCGCCGCAGCCACCATCTCAAGAAGCTGCTCCGGGCCCGCGACGAGTGCCCCATCGCCTTCTGCGTCGTCGCCCGCTCTCGTCGCGGCGAGGACGCGAAGGATCTCATTCGCAAGAGCGACCCGACGTGAAGCGCCGTCCTCGCCCGCAAGGCCCTCGAGCTGGGCACGCACAAGGCCCCCGAGGTACTGAGCGAGGACTGACGGGGCTTCGGCCGGGTCGACGCGTTCGCGCTCGATGTGGCGACCGCTCGCGGAATCGAGGCGCAGCCGGGCGTCCAGCGCGGCTGTGATCAGTCGCTCGTAGACGCCATCGCGCAGTTGATCTGGATCGTTTCCCACGGTGCCAAAGCTACATGGCAACCGCTTGCTACGATCGCAGCGTTCGCTGCCGAGCGACGGACGCGATGTCGCTGCGCCCGCTCAGTGCGGACACGATCGATCAACGCGAGCACCCCCGAGCAACTGCCGCCGACGTAGCCGCGTGACCTGAGCGGCCGCTACTCGGGGCGGATTCCAAGCCACCCAGACAGCGACTCAGCCACCTACGCGCTGGCCAGCCTGCGCTCCAGCCGCAGCGCCTGCTCGAACGCCGTGCGCAGCGCCTCGAAGTCCGTCGGCTCCAGCGAGTGGCTCGCCTGGATGAACCCGTTGAACCAACGCGCGGGCGCGCCGGGACGAAGGGGCTCGAGCACGCTTCGCGTGGGGATGCCGTTGAGGAGCGTGCCGAGCGGCACCAGCCGTATCCTCCACGGGAAGGAGCCCTTCCCCATGTCGCGCCACAGCTCGTCGTCGTCGCGGTAGGGCTGCCCCGTGAACATCCCGAGCGCGGCGATCCGCCCGCGGCCGGTGACGTGGAAGAAGAACACATCGCCAGGGGCGTACGCCGCGATCTCGTGCTCGTGCTGCCGGCCCCACGTCCCCGTCCTCATGCAGATCTCGAAGTTCTCCGGCGTGACGACGAGAAGCCATCGCTTCACAGCGTGCCGACCTCGGTAGTCGCCGACGAGCATCCGCTCCGCGACGCGGAACTGGTCCGCACCGTCGCCCTCGCGCTGCCAGCGGTCTGAGGACTGCCGCAGTTTCTGAAGTTCGTCGTAGCGGCGTTCGAACTCGGGGGTCAAGGCGGTGGCGAACTCGCCGGAGAAGAGCCCGTCGAAGAAGGATAGGGGGGTGGAGATCGGCAGTTCGGACCGCGGACCCTCGAGCCGGACGTTGGCTTCCACGTTGTCTCGAAGCCCGCCAGCCGTGAGGTTCGATGATCCGACGTACGCGACGACGGAGTCGTCCCGCTCTAGCACGTAGACCTTGGGGTGGAACGCGCGCACTTCCAGCGAGTGAAAGACACGACAGGCCGCGCCGGGTCGGGACTCCAGGCGCCGGAGCACCGCGAGCTCGGTGACGTAGAAGTCGGTGCCCGCGAGCAGCCTCAGCTCGCGTTTCCCATCACACCACTGCTCGAGGTCGAGCGCACCGAGTCCGCTCGTCTTGGCGAAAGCGACGGCGATGGAGGCCCGCCGCGCGCGCGACAGATCATCCGCCAAGCGGTCCCGGAGTCGGCTGTCGCCGGCTATCACTTCAACCGCGACGTCACCTTGCGAACGGACCATGTCGAGCCACCTGCCTCCGCTTCAGTATCGCGCCGCAGCGGCAGGAGCAATCCGCCGAATTCCTAACCAGGTGCTGCGACGGTGGTCCCTGTCTTCGCGACATGCACCCGGCGCTCCCGGAGTGCAAGCATGGAACGCCGCCGCGCCGCGACCGGACCCCTACCGCCACCCGCGCCCGTACCCCCGTCCCGACCGCCGCGGCGTCCCGCAGTCCTGCACGGGCGCGCACGTCGAGCGGAAGCCGGAGTAGCCCCCGCCGTGGGGGACGGAGCGCGAGTACATGCCGAGCGGCGTGGAGTAGGTGGCGTACGAGCGGCCGTACCAGCCGTGGCCGTTGCCGTACCCGTAGTCGTATCCGTAGCGGCCGAACCAGGTGCGCCGTGTCGCGAAGCGCGTGTCGAACCGGGCGCCGCCGAACGCGCACACGTCGCGCGCCCTGAGGACCGACGAGCACCATCCGCTCCAGTACGTCGGGCTCCAGAAGGTCCGCGCCGTGCCGCAGGAGGCGAGCGCGGACGTGTAGATGATGGCCTCGTCCTCCTCGTACTCGAAGTCGGCCTCCACGCTGTCGGCGACGAGCGTCGCGTCGGCCTTCGGAGCCGCGAACGCCGCGGCGTGCGACGCGAGGTAGACGGCGCGGGCCTTGTCGTAGGCCTCCTTGAACTCGGGCGACGACTCGACCGAACGGCGCATCGTCGCGATCGACGACTCGATGTCCTCGGCCATCGTCCCGGTGCGCGTGTCGTGCCACGCGAGGATCTGCCCCGCCGTGCGGCGGACGTAGGGCTCGTCCGCGCCGAACATCACCGCGGTCGCGATGCTCCGGATCGCGTCCTCGGTCTCGCCGCGCTTCGCGCGCATCGCCGCGACCACGGCCTTCGCGACCGGGTCCGTGAGCTCGACGTCGAGGACGTACTTCGCCTGCGCCTCGGCCATCTCGGGGAGGCCGAAATCGGTCATGCGGCGGACGTAGGCCTGCGCGACGGCGACGCCGCGGGTCGTCGTGATCGCCCGGGCGCGGGAGTATGCCTCGACCGTCGAGGACGGATCGCGGGCGTCGTAGATGGCGTCGATCGCCTGCGACACCGTCATCCGCGGACGGGCCGTGACGGGCCGGACCGCGGAACCGTCCGGGACAGCGCGCGCGATGTCGTCTGCGCGGACGGCCGCGCAGAGCCCGAGCACCGCCGCACCGATCGCCGCCGCCTGTCTCGTTCGCACGGATCACCTCCGGATCGCTGGGAGCCCACAGCCGTCTGTCGCCTCCTAGGACGATGGCCGGCGTCGGGGAAGTTCCGTTCGGGGACGGACCTGACTTTCGAACCTTTCGCAACTTTCGGGGACGGTCCTTGGCGACTTCTCGCGTTCGGGGACGGTCCTTGGCGACTCCTCGCGGACGGTCCTCACGGCTCGAGCCCCGCCGGCACCCCCGCGGGGAACTCCGCCGCGAGGACCTCCTCGACGTACGCCGCGCGGTTCGCGGGCTTCGGGTGCGTGGAGAGCATCTCGGGCGGGCCGCCCGAGGAGAGCCGGTCGAGGACCTTGATGACGCCGAGCATGGCGCGCGGGTCGTAGCCCGCGGACGCCGAGAGCCGCACGCCCCAACGGTCGGCCTCGAGTTCGTGCGCGCGCGAGTAGCTGAGGCCGGCGAACTGGGCCATCTCCTGGGCGAGCCGCGCCGAATCGCGCGTGCCGCCCGCAACGCCCGCGGCGCCGGCGAGGCCCTGGTCCCGCTCGCGCTTCGCCATCTGCTGCGCGCCGTGACGGGAGAGCGCGTGCCCCACCTCGTGGCCGAGCACGCCGGCCACCTGCCCCTCCGTCTCGAGCTGGGAGTAGAGGGCGAACGTGATGAACACCTGGCCGCCCGGGAGCGCGAACGCGTTCACCGTCTTCGGATCGCGCAGGAGGTGGAAGCGAAAGGGATACGGATTGCGGCGGCCCGCGGCCGCGAGCGATGCGTCGAGCGACGCGAGCAGGCGCCGTCCGATGCGCTCGACCCTCGCCTGCGCCGCGGGATCGGGATGGAGCCCGCCGTACTCCTGCACCAGCTCGGGCGCTGCCGCGAGGCCGAGCACGATCTCGTCCTTCTCGGACATCGCGACGTACTGCTTCTCGCCAGTGACGTCGTTCTCGTCGGAGCGCGACCAGTAGACGACGAGCGAACCGAGTGCGAGAACGAGCGCGAACACGAGCCGCAGGCCCATGCCCCCGCAACCACGGCCCCGCGAGGATGAGTTGGACATGCGATCAGACTCGAACGCGCGCCGGGGTCCGCCGCTTCCCGTCGCGCGTCACCGTCCGTAGTACGACCCGCCGAGCGCGCGGCCCACGGCGTCGATCACGACCACGTAGGCGTTGCTCCAGGCGTCCTCTCGGAAGAAGCGCGTCGGGATGCTCAGCGAGCCGACGAAGGGACGCAGCACCCACGCGAGCTGGATGGCGACGAACACGTAGAGCACGACCCACGCGAACCGGCCGATGCGGTGGCGCGGGTTTGCGGCGATGAGCGCGCGGTAGTGGCGCTGCAGCGTCACCTGTCCAGCGATGGTGCCGATCAGGAACGCGACGCCGTTGCTCAGGATCGCGAGGTCGTAGTCGTCGGAGGACACGTAGACGAGGAGCGTGACCGGTGCCAGCGCCGCGAGCGTGATGGCGAGCGTCGCCTGCGCCGCGAAGATGCCGCGGCACGCGGCCGCGAAGTCGTCGCGCAGGCCGAGGAGCGTGTTGACGACGTAGAAGTTCGGCAGGCAGACGAGCGTCGCCGCGGAGAGCAGGATCGGAACCTTCGTCGCCGAGAAGAGGGCCTGGAGCGCGCGGACGCCGAACGATCCCATCGCCGCGCCGTAGACGAAGCCGCCGCATGCGACGAGCAGCGCGAGCTTCGCCCACGGCACGTCGCCGCGTCCGGCGGCGTACGGTCCCTCTCCGCGCAGGAGGCCGTTCGCCTCGCGGATCAGTGAACGAGGCGTTGCAGCGTGTGCCACAGGGCCTCGAAGAAGTTCGACCCGCGCGGACGGAAGAACGCGAACTCCTGGCCCGGCGTGCCGATGAACGGCCGCAGTATCCAGGCCATCTGCGCGCCGACGATGCAGTACGTGACCGTCCAGATGGTGAACACGCGGCGGCCCGGGTCCTCGGGCGGCGCGACGCGGCGCGGCGGGATCGGCGGCAGCGAGGGCGGCGGCGGGGAGACGAGTCCCGCGAGACGCGGCGCGTCGTCGGCATCGGGGACCGGAGCCTCGCGCGGCGGCGGCTCGCGCGGCGCCTCGAAGAGCGTGGCGAGCGCGCGTCGCAGGAAGGCGAGGCCCGCGAAGCCGGAGATGGCGAAGAAGACCACGTTCAGCGCCACGAGGAATGGGTAGCTGTCGGTCGAGAGCGTGAAGAAACCCGTCACCGGGCCGAAGGAGGCGAGGAGGGCGAGGTTCACCGTCACCGCGGCGAGCAGCAGCCGCAGCGTGTCGGGGCCGCGCAGGCGCGAGTTCGAGAGGGCGGAGAAGACGTAGAGCGACGGAAACGTCACCACGAGCGTGAGCAGGAAGAGGAGCGGCACCTTCACCATCGTCGCGCCGAGTTGGGCCCAGCTCGGGTTCGTGGCCCGCATTGCCGCGAAGACGCCCATGAAGGCACCGTAGATCGCGCCGAGCACGAGCCCGGCCGTCGCGAACGTCGAGGACGCCCCGCCGACGCGTCCCTCGAGCAGGTCCTCGCGCCGCGTGGAGTGTCCCCGCAACAGCCGGTCGACGTGGCCGAGCAGCGCTCTCATGCCGCGATTGGACGACGCGGGCGGTCACGGGACATCAACTTTTCAGAATCCCGCTGCGCGAGTTCGGGGACGGTCCTGACTTTCGATACTTCCGGTACTTTCGATCGCGCGGAGTCGCCAGCCTCGAAAGTACTGAAAGTCAGGACCGTCCCCGAGCCTCAGTCGCCGGGAAGTCAACGGCAAGGACCGTCCCTGAGCTACTCCCCCACCGCGACGGCATGCGCGTCGCGGCGGGTGTGCGTGATGCTGATGAGGATCTTCGAGATGCCGAGGTCGACGGCGCGTTCGCGCGCGGCGTCGTGCAGCACGAGGCGCGGGGCGCCGTTCGGGTTGCGCAGGACCTCGACCTGGTGGAAGGCGAGGCCCTTCGCGTATCCGGTGCCGAGGGCCTTCAGCACCGCCTCCTTCGCGGCGAAGCGGCCGGCGTAGAACTGGTGGATGGCCTCGCCGGACGAGGCGGCGAGGCGCCGCTCCTCCGGCGTGAAGACGCGGTCGAGGAACCGCTCCCCGTGACGCTCGATCGCCTCCTTCACGCGTTCGATCTCGATCGCATCGAGTCCCACGGACTTCATCGGGGCACCTCCGCGAAGACGGGGTAGTCGGGGTGGTCCTCGGGCCGCGTGTTCCACCGGCGGTGCATCCAGACCCAATGGTCCGGGCGCTTGCGGATCTCGGCCTCGCCGGCGGCCGTCATGCGCGCGGTCAGCTCGAGCGCCGCGTCCGCGGCGGGAAGATCGGTGCGCGCGTACATCGGCGGCAGCCCGAACGCGCGATGTCGCGAGAGGCCGTCCCAGGTGACGAACCCCATGACCACGGCCGCGCCCGTGCGCACGGCGAGCGCCGCCGGGCCGAGCGGCGTGTGCGCCAGACGGCCGAAGAACGGCACGAACGCACCGCTGACGTCGCTCGTGTCCTGGTCGATGAGCATCGCCACCGGCTTCGCCGCGCGCAGCGCCCGCAGGATCTCCCGCGGTTCGCCGCGCTGGATCGTGTCGCAGCCGAGGTCGCGTCGCATGTCGATGAGCATCGCGGTCGGGCCGTCCTCGTCGCTCTCGCGGCCGACGGCGCGTCCGCCGAGGTTCTTCCCCATCCAGGCGGCGAGCATCTCGAAGCAGCCGAAGTGGAACGTGACGATCAGTACGCCGTTGCCTTCCGCGATCGCTGCGCGGACGGGCTCGTCGCCGGTGACCGCCAACCGCGCGAGCGCCCGGTCCGGACCCATGCGGTGCGCGACGACGAACGCGAGCATGCCGCGGCCGATGAGCGCGCAGCTTCGCCGTCCGATCCGCCGCCGCTCGCTCTCGGACTTCTCGGGCATCGCGAACGCGAGGTGTTCGAGCGCCTGGCGCCGCACGCGACCGCCGAGGAACCAGCCGAGCGTCCCGAGCGCGTGGCCCAGCGCGCACGCCATCGGCATCGGCATCCACCGGACGCCCGACCGCACGGACCTCAGCCAGAAAGCGGCGCGCGCCCGCTTGCGCTTGCGCCGCTCGGCGTGGCGGGCGTGGCGCTTCGCGCGCTTCGACTCGGCCTTCGAAGTCTCGCCCGCGACCGTCCCCGCGGCGGGCTCCGTCAACGCTCGCCCTCGACGGTGACGCGGACGATCTTCGAATCGACGTCGATCTTGTCGATGACATCGAGGCCCTCGACCACTCTGCCGAACGCGGTGTAGTGGACGTCGAGGTGCGGCGCGCGCGAGTGGCAGATGAAGAGCTGACAGCCGCCCGTGTCGGGATGGTTCGAGCGCGGCATGCCGAGCGTCCCGCGCTCGAACGGGATGCGCGTCGGTTCGAGCGGCAGCGTGACGCCGGCGTTGCCCGAGCCGTCGCCGCGCGGGCAACCGCCCTGGATGACGAAGTCGGGGACGACGCGGTGCC
>JANNHP010000146.1:0-7891 GCA_031404455.1 Planctomycetia bacterium
CGAGCTCAAGCTCTGGAACGCGCGCGGTTGCGTCACCTGCCACGGCGGCGAGGCGCGCGGCGGGCCGCTCGGTCCGGACCTCACGAAGGTGATCCCGCTCTATCTCCGGAAGTTCGGCTCGGCGGAGTCTGCGAGGGAGCGTCTCGCGGCCTACATGCTCGACCCCGAAGGGTCCGAGAAGCTGCGCGACGACGGCGAGGTCTTCCCGAACCCCATGCCCGCGCTCGACAAGCTCTTCGGCGGCCGTCGCGAGGAGGCGCCCGTTCTCGCGGGAATGCTGCTCCGCCTCGCCCGGTAGCCGCGTCCGGTAGCGGTCGCACTTCAGGTTGGGCCCGTCGGCGCAGGGGTTGCCAGGAATGGTAGCCTCCTCCCATGCCACGTCCCCCGCTCGGCGTCTTTGCGTCATTCCTCGTCGCGAGCGCCGCGCTGGCGTCGCAGGCTCTGCCGGATCTCCGGCTGGCACCCGGTCAGCCTGCGCAGGGCGAGATCGCATTCGACGGTGAGGAGGACCGCGTCGCGGTCGACCTCCTCGCCGGGCAGAAGCTGAGCTTCACCGCGAAGTCGTCGAGGAAGAGCGCGCTGCGCCCCGCGAGCGATCTCTACGACGCCGCGGGCGTTCCCGCCGTCGTCGATGCGGCGCTCCGCGTCGCGAAGCCGACGTCGTCCACCATCAAGAACTGGGTCGTCCCTGCGACGGGCACGTATCTCCTCGGCATTCGCGGCACGACGGCGGGGCCGACGGGCCTCTACGACCTCACGACGAAGGCGAAAGCGGCGCCCGCACTGAAGCCCGTCGCGGGTTCGATCGACGCGGGCGGCGAGATCGACGAAGTCCCGTTCGACGCGCCGGTGGGCGCCGTGCTGACGCTCACGCTGAAGTCGGGCAAGGGCTCCGATCTCGTCCCGCGGATCGAGTCCGTCGTCGGGCCGGACTCGGCGCCGGTCTCGCTCGATGGGGCGAAGCGCAAGTCGAAGGACACGTCCGAGTCGCTGAAGGGCGTGGCGCTCCCGCTCTTCGGCCGCCACGTCGTGCGCGTGCAGGGCAGCGGGATCTCGACCGGTGCGTACACGCTGTCGCTCGCCGTGAAGGCGCCAAAACTCGTCAAGACGAGGCTCGACTTCCGCGGCGCGAGCGGCGGCGAGTCCGGCGCGGGCGCCGTCACCGCGATCGAGGTCGTGCCCGGCGTCGTGACGCTCGTGCCCGGCGCGAAGAGGCAGTTCCTCGCGAGGGCGACCTACGCCGACGGCCGCGTCCGCGACGGGACGCGTGCCGTGACGTGGGGAACGCGCGACCGCGGCGTCGCGACCGTGACGAACGGAACGTCGTGCGGCATTGCGACGGCGGTCGCCGCGGGCGGCACGACGATCCAGGCGTGGGCCGGCGCCGTGGAGGGTCGCGAGGCACTGGCTCTCGTCGGCGCCACGGTCACGTCCGTCGTCGTCGTCCCCTCTGCGACGACCCTCGCGCCCGGCGACACGGCCACGCTCTCCGCGCGGGCGTCGTTCTCCGCGGGCCTCGACGCCGACGTGACGAACGCGGCGCTCTTGGAATCCGCGGGCGGCGTGGCGGTGACGTTAGCCGGTTCGCGCGCGACGGCGGGCGGAACGTCCGGTGCCTCGCAGGCGACAGCGTCCGTCGGCGGGGTGACGAGCGCACCGCACGACCTGACGATCACGTCGCGCCGCGTCGAGCGGATCGTCGTGCTGCCCGCGTATGTCGAGGCCGCCTCCGGCGCGCGGTCGTTCACCGCCACGGCCACGTTCAGCGACGGCACGACCGGCGACGTCACCGCGACTGCGGCTTGGGCGAGCGACAATGCCGCCGCGGCGACGACATCCGGCGCGACGGCCACGGTCGTCGCTGCTGGCACCGCGGGCATCCGCGCGACGCTCGACGGAGTGACGAGCCGGCCGGCCGTGCTGAACTGCGGGCCGGTCGCTCTCCAGTCGGTCGCGGTCTCGGGGAGCGCGACGGCACCGCACGGCGCGACGCGCGACTTCATCGCACTCGGCGCGTTCGCCGACGGCGGCACGCGGGACGTCACCGAGGCGGCGGCCTGGACGACCGGCGCGCCGGGCGTCGTGACGATTTCGACGACGGCCGGAACACGCGGACGCGCGACCGGAGTTGCGGCGACGGGCGCTGCGACGATCACCGCCACGGTCGTCACCGGCGCTGGATCGCGCGCTGGTCAGGCCGCCACGACCGCCGCGCCCGCCGAGCGGACGTCGCTCGTCGTCGTCCCCCGGATCACGTCGGTCGCCGTGAGCGGGACCGTGCCGTACCGCGCGTTCGCCCGTCTCAGCGACGGCTCGTTCGAGGACGTGTCGGCGCTCGCGACGTGGACGTCGTCGAACCCGGCAGTCGCGACCGTGGCCGCCGGAGACGTCACCGGCGTTGCCAACGGCGGCGCGTCGCTCGCGGCGTCGATCGACTCGCTGACCGCGCACGCGGTCGTGCTCGCGGGGACGGGCCGACTCACCGGCCTCGCGGTCGTGCCGCCCGCGACGATCGCTCTCGGCGACTCCGGCGAGGCGACGGCGTTCGCGTCCTTCGCGCCGAGCGCCGGCGGCGACCCCGCGGCGTCCGTCGGACTCGCGGCGTCGTGGTCCTCCGCGGACCCGCTGGCACTCCCGGTCGGCGCGACAGGCGTCGTCGCCGCGCGGCGGATCGGCGCGTCCGACGTCGTCGCGGTCGTCGCAGCGACGACTGCGGTCCCGCAGTCCGTCGCGCCCGGCGCCGCGGCCGAGCGCTCGCTCGTCATCTTCCCGCAGTCCGCACGGGCGATCGCCGGTGCCGACGTGCAACTCGCCGCGCAGGTCGCGTCGAGCGACGGTTCCTTTGCCGACCGGGCCGCGGCGTCGGTGTGGAACCACCTCGATCCGGCGAAGGCCACGGTGAACGCGACGGGGCGCGTTCACGCGGTGTCGAAGGGCGGCGCCGGGGTCACCGCCGCGCGCCCGATCTCGGGCCTCTCGGACACTGCGACGTTCAACGTGCTCTCGGATCCGCCGACGATCTCGACGGTCGTCGCGTCGCCGCTCCAGCGCGGCACGTCGGGAAACGTCGTCACGATCAACGGACAGAACCTCGACGGGCCCGGCCTCTCGGTGACGTTCAGCGGCACGGGCGTGACGGCGGACGCGGCGCCGACGGTCAACCCGGGCGGGACGCAGGCGACGGTTCCCGTCAGCGTGACGGCGGGTGCCACGACCGGCGCACGCAACCTCACGTACACGACGCTCTCCGGCTCCGCGACGAAGACGGGCGCCGTCACCGTGTTCGGCGCGACGCCGGCGATCGCCTCGGTCTCGCCCCCGAACATCGACGTGCCGGGCGCGGGCAGCGTCGCCCCGACGCTCACCGTGACGGGCACCGGCTTCGCGTCGGGCGACACGTTCACGCTCACGACCCACGCGGGCGTCGTGCTCTCGAACGTCGTCGTCGTCAACTCGACGACGCTGACCGGCACCGTCACCGTGCAGAGCACCGCGCAGAAGGCGCGTCTCGACGTGACGGTCGTGCAGTCCGCCGCGGCCGGCGGTCAGACCGCAACGCTCACTGGCGCCCTGAAGATCGGTCCCGCCGATCCGACGGTGACCAGTCTCGTCCCCGCGTACTTCCTGCCCGGCGACCAGAACGCGGCGGGGACGATCACCGGGACGAACTTCGCCGCGGGGATCTCGGTCGTCTTCACCGGATCGGGCGGGAACTTCACGCACTCGTCCTCGCGCCAGAGTGCGACGTCGGTCTCGCTCCAGCTCACCGCAGCGTCGAACGCGCAGCCCGCGCTCTACGACCTCGTGCTGCAGAATCCGAACGACCTCGCGCGCACCTTCACCGGACTGCTCGTCCTCGCGCCGCGCGATCCCGCGGTCGCGTCGTTCAGCGCGGCGTCGCTCTCCCGCGGGCTCTCGGGCGCGTCCGTCGAGGTGCGCGGCTCGAACTTCAGGAGCGGCGACACGCTCTCGGCCTCGGGCACGGGCGTGACGTTATCGAACGTCTCCGTGACGTCGGCCGAGCGGATCACGGCGAGCGTCGCGGTGGACGCGGGCGCGACGATCTCCGTGCGCGACCTCTTGGTGTCGCACGCGTCGAGCGTCGGCGGACGCAGCGGCCGGCTCGCCGCCGCCTTCCGCGTGACGGGTGCGGTGCCGACCGTCACATCGTGCAGTCCGTCGAACGTCGGGCGCACCGGGACTGGCGGCGCGAAACGGCGCGTGCCCGTCACCGTCACGGGGACGAACTTCTGCAGCGGCGCCACGGCCGCGGTCGCGCGCTCGGGCGGCGTCGGCGTCGCGGTCGCCGCAAACACGGAAGTCGTCGTCTCCGACACGAAGCTCGTCTTCGACCTCGACGTGAACGGCAACGCGACCGTCGGGACCTGGAACGTCACGGTCACGAACCCCGGAACGCTCGGCAACTCGGGCACGAGCGGGAACGCGGCGCTGCAAGTCGTCTCCGAGACGACGCTCGCCGTGAACCGCGTCATCGCCCCGACCGGGAGCGCCCAGGGCGGCGAACGCGTCACCGTCTACGGCTCCGGGTTCGTCCGCGGCTGCGAGGTCGACTTCGGCACGCAGAAGGCACCGGGCGCGCAGTTCATCGACCAGAACACGCTCGTCTGCACGGTGCCGCCGCCGGCGAATCCGTCGAGCGCGTCGGCCTCCTCGATCTCGCGGACGGCGACGACGTTCGTGAACGTGACCGTGACGAACTATCCGGGGCTCCAGAACACCGCGAGCGCCGTGCTGACGAACGGCTACGGCTACCTTGCGAACGCCCAGGTCTTCCGCATCCAGCAGAGCTACCCCGCCGACGGCGCGACCGGCGTTCCTTGGAACCTGCGAAGCGCGGTGGTCCGGCTTTCGGATTACGCGAACACCGCGACGCCCATCGCGGGCACGTCGGTCGCGAGTCCGACGTTCCCGACCCGGACCGACTGCGCCTGGTTCGAGTCCGGGGCGTCGTTCGTCGCCAACCAGACCGTGGGGTTCGGCGCGGACCGGCGGTTCCTCGTCTTCTCTCGGACCGGCGGGGGAAACCTCGTGTACACGGGGACGCTCACGACCCCGGGCCAGTACGTTCTTCACACGTCGACCTCGGTGAAGTCCGCCGCAGGCGCGGCGCTCGTGCCGGCGAAGTTGGCGCAGTCTCTGACGTACGATCAGTGGCTCTTCAGGATCACGAACACGACAGTCGACAACGCTGCACCGACGCTCTCGTCGTCCACGCCCGCGAGCAACGCGACCGCGGTGTCCACGAACACGGCGGTGTCGCTCGTCTTCAGCGAGGACATCGACCCGCTCACGATCACGGCGACGTCGATCACGCTGACGCTGAACTCCACGCCCGTCGCGTGCGCGGTGTCTCTCGCGAACGACATCCGGACCGTCACGCTGACGCCGTACGCGGAGCTCGGGACGAGCACGACGTACACGATCACCGTGACGAGCGCCGTGGCCGATCTCTGCGGCAACGCGTTCTCGCAGTCGACGCGCACGTTCACGACGGGCTCCGGCACGGACGGAACGGCGCCGACGGTCGACTCGGTCGTCTTCGAGCAGATCCCCGCCGACATGGACGGCGCCGGGACCTACGCAGCCGGAACGGACACGCCGAACTTCGTCGCCAACGCGGCGCAGGCGTTCGACCTCTACCTGCCCCGGCACTCGTGGCGCGTGACGGCGGCCTACTCCGACACCGGCGGCTCCGGCGTGGACGAGGCGACGTTCTCCGCGAAGGCGAGCGTCGCGTCCGGCGCGACCGGCGCGAACACCGAGCTCGCGCTGAAGTTCGACGTCACGAGCACGAGCGCCACGTGGACGGTTGCGTCGGCCGACGCCCTCACCGCGGGCGACGACGTGACGCTGACGTTCCTCGTGACGGACAAGTCGGGCAACACGTCGTCGGCCAAGGTGGTGACCTTCGACGTCGTGGACATCACCGCGACCGCCGCCGGTTCGGGCGGCGGCAACCTGGCGCCGCTCGACTCGCGCGAGACGTGGGTGCTCCGCTTCGACCGCGACGTCTACACGGCCCTCCTCTCCACGAACGGCACGAATCAGCAGTGCGCGACGACGGCCGCGGCGAACGGGATCACCGACTTCGAGGAGGCGATGCGGATCAGCGGACTCTCGACCGCGAACATGACGACGCCGGCCGCGAGCACCGTCAACGGTTCCTCGGTCGGCACGAACGCGATCGTCGCACGCCTCATCCAGGAGCGCATCCGCGCCACGCTCCGGGCGCGCTTCGGCATCGGCGAGGACGGTTCGCGTGGCGCCGACGCAGCGGACATCGAGTTCCTGCTGCCTGGCGAGCAGGGATCGCTCACCGGGCTGCCGGTCTGGTCGACGACGTCGAGCGGGTCGAGCAGCCACGCCTACAGCGAGATGGACATCGGCGGCGACACCGGCCCGAACACCAGCCCGACGGGCACCTACTCCGCGATCGGCTACTCGTACATCGACCAGCGCAACCGCAGCCGCGAAGCCGACATGAACGACGGTCTCGCGGCGGGGAGCAACAACGGGATCTTCGGGATCAACATCTCGAAGAGCGTGATGAACCTCTCGACCACCGGGACGACGTGGGGCAGTCGCGTGCTGAAGAACTTCCAGACGGCGAAGAGCGGCACGCCGATCGGCGAGGGCTCGCTCGACGACGACGTGCTCGCGGGCACCTTCGACCGCACGGCGGCGGGCAACACGCAGGCGATGAACGACCGCTACGACGCGATCATGACGGCGATCGAGGACTCGGCGCTCAGCGTGTCGAGCATCGTGGCGCACGAGATCGGCCACGCGCTCGGCCTCGTTCCCGACGGCGGCCCGAAGACGGGCCTCTTCGGCAACGCGCCGCGCTCGAACACGTTCACGGAGGCGACGGCGTCGCTCCCGAACACGCCGTGGCACCTGAACGCGATCGGCAACGACGTGATGTCGCCCGCGTCGTCGGTGGACTAGCGCACGGCGACAGGGACGGACTTCATGCGGTTCTCGCCGATCGACCGCGGCTACCTGCTGCTCCGGCAGGTTCACGACGAGGGACGATGATGGAAACGCGGAAGATCCTCGCTGCGCTCGTCGTCGTCGCGGCGGCGTTCGCCGCGCGAGCCGAGTCGGTGGACTCCGACTCCGTGACGCTCGGGGCGATGACGGAGCGCGCGGACGTCGTCGTCGTGGCGCACGCCATCGAGAAGCCTGCGGACGGCGCGGCGTGGCGCATGCGGTTCATGGAACTGCTGCGCGGGGAACTGGACGAGGTCGAGATCTCCGTGGACGTACGCGGCGGCGCGAGTGCCGACAGTCCCAAGCGACTGGACCTGCGCACGGGGACCTCCTACCTCCTGTTCCTCGAAGCCCGTGCCGGTCGGAACGGCGCCTACACGCCGATCGCGTTGCCGTGGGGCGCTCGCGACACGAGCGAGAGCGACGTGCCCGCTCTCGTGGACTACACGCGACGCTACGCCGCGGCGTTCCGCGCCGACGGCGCGCTCGAACGGCCGCGCGAACTGCGCCAGCTCCTCGTCGACTCGCTCCTCAGCACCGCGTCCGGAATCCCCTCGTGCGGCGGCCGCGACCTCGTGCGGCGTCCCGAACTCGTCGCCGCGCTCACAGCGGACGAGCGCCGGGCGATCGATGCCGCCGTCGCACGTCCGCGCAAGGCCGACGCGGACCTCGCCGCGATCCTCGACGCCGCGGGCGTCGCGGGCACGTCCGCGTCCGGTCCGGCGCTCGTCGCGCGCCTCCTCGATCCGGCAACGCGCCGGCTTCGTCTGAACGTCACCGCGGCGCTGCGGCGTCACGCGAGCGTCGAACTCGTCGTGCTCCTCGCGTTGAAGGTCGACGACGCCGACGCCTTGCGCCGCGCGGACGTCGTCAACGC
>JANNHP010000147.1:0-2456 GCA_031404455.1 Planctomycetia bacterium
GCTCCTCACCGAGCCCGAGTTCCTCATCCTCGACGAGCCGACGACGGGCCTCGACCCGCAGATCCGCCACGCGCTCTGGGACGTCATCCGGCGCCTGCGCGACTCGGGTCTCACGGTGCTCCTCACCACCCACTACATGGAGGAGGCGGCGCAGATCGCCGACCGCGTCGTCGTGCTGCACAAGGGGAAGATGGTCGCCGAGGGCCGTCCCGACGACCTCGTCCGGCGGCATCTCAAGCGCTACGTGCTCGAGTTCCGCGCCGACGAGGCGCCGTCGGCCGAACGCCTCGGCTGCGCTCCGGCCGACGTGAAGCGCCGCGGCGACCGGGTGCTCGCGTTCCACGACGACGAGAGCGTGCTCAGGACCGCGGTCGCGGCCTGCGCCGTCCGCTCCGCGCTCGTGCGTCCGTCGTCGCTCGAGGACGTGTTCATCGAGTTGACGGGGACGTCGCTCGATGCGTAGCCCGCCGACGCGCACGCACCGCGTGCTGTCCGTCTGGCGCCGGCACGTCGCCGTCTACTCGCGCTCGTTCCTCAGCAACGCCACCCCCGCCGTCTTCGAGCCGATGCTCCTGCTCCTCTCCGTCGGTCTCGGCGTCGGGAAGCACGTCTCGACGCAGTTCAACGATCTCCCGTACGACGCCTACATGGCGCCCGGCATCCTCGCGTCCGCCACGCTCTTCACCGCGAGCTGGGAGACGACGTACGGCACGTTCATCCGCCACCGTTTCCAGGGCACGTACGAGGCGATGCTGGCGTCGCCGCTGACCGTGCGCGACATCGTGATGGGCGAGATGCTCTGGGCCGCGTCGAAGGGCGTTCTCTTTTCCTCGATCATCGCGCTCGTACTGACGGCGCTCGGCTTCGTCCACACCCCCGCCGCGTTCGCAATCCCGGTGTTCGGCTTCATCAACTCGCTGACGTTCGCGGGCCTCGGACTCGCGGTCTCGTCGCGCGTGAAGGGCATCGAACACCTCCAGCTCTACTTCACACTCGCGCTGACCCCGATGGTCTTCTTCTCCGGCTTCATGTTCCCCGTCGCGCAACTCCCCGCGCCGCTCCCCACGATCGCGCAGTCGCTGCCGATGTACCACGCCGTCGAGACGTTCCGGCTCCTGGCCTCCGGCCCGGATCACGTGTCGACGACGTGGTCGTGGGCGTGCCCAATCGTGCTCGTCGTGTTCGCAGTGACGTGCGCGGTGTTCGGCGGGTGGTCGTTCGAGAGGCGGATACTGAGGGATCGGTGATGGAGGCCATCGGTGCTCCGGCCGGACGCTATCCTCTCGGCACCATGACGTCGGCCCGAAGCGCGCCCGAGGACCCGATCGCGTTCATCCGGGACTGCCTCCGCCGGGGTCGGGTCCTCTGGACCTATCACGTCAATCTGCGGCTCTCGGAGCACTTCATCGAACGATCGGCCATACTGGACGCGGTAGACACGTACGAAGTCATCGAGGCGTATCCCATGGACAAGTACCTGCCCAGCTACCTCGTATTGGGCGGGCGCCGTGACGACCGATTTCACGTGCTGTTCGCCGCCGATGTCGAGTCGGACAACGTCCGCGTGGTCACGGCGTACCGACCGGATCTCGACAAGTGGGAGCCGGATCTGAAGTCGAGGAGACCCAAGCCATGAACTGCACCACCTGCGGCGCCGATCTGACGGCGGTCACGACCGATCTCCCGTTCAAGCTCGGCGCGACACGCATCGTCATCCTCAAGAACCTGCCAGTCTTGCAGTGCGAACAGTGTCCTGAATACCTCATCGAGGACGCCGTCCTGGGACGGATTGACGTGATCCTGGACAAGGTCGATGGCGGAGCCGAACTCGAAGTGCTCGGGTACGCAGCGTGACCAGCACGCGCCGTCGGACGGAGTTCGTTCGCGAAGGCGCCTGCGCCGCCGAGGTGGACATCGAACCCATCGACGAGGACGGCGGTTGGTCGCCATACCTCTCGATGGACGACGCCCGCAAGCTGGATGAAGTGCGGCTCGCCCTCCGCCGCGGTGACGTCCAGGCGGCATCTCGGCTCGCGAGCGTGTTCAACCTCACGCCCGTCGGTCGGTGAGGAACCGTCGAGCCGCCTGCCGCTCGAACGAGAGCGGCGGCTTCTACACACCGGACTTCTTGATCGCCGGCGGCATCGCGATCGGGATCGCCACGATGCTCGTCGTCATCGGCCGACGGATGCAACTGACCTGGCTGCTCGTCATCGCGGCCTTCCTGTACGCGATCGGCGTGACGTTGATGGTCGTGGAATACCGTCAGTTCGCCGCACTGCGACGCGAGCAACGCGAGCGGGAAGAGAGACCGCCACCGAAGCCGTAGCGAACCGCGCTCACGAGCGCAACGGTCTCAGGGCGACCGCATCGCGCCTTCCGGAAGCCCCTCCTTCCCCGTCACCCAGCACGCCGCGAAGTGCCCCGGCCGGTGCTCGACGAGCGGCGGGTCCTCC
>JANNHP010000148.1:0-10719 GCA_031404455.1 Planctomycetia bacterium
CGCGACGCGCTTCGCCTCGGCGCGGAGATCCATCGAGTTGACGCGGATGCCGTAGAACGGCCCGCGATCGCCATCGACGACCCGGACCGCGTCGGCCGGATCGCCGAGTCCGCCGCGCGCAGGCGGCGCGTTGGCGCCGGCCGCATCGGACGCGCCGCCCGCGAGCGCTGTCCCCGTCACCATGGCTCCGGCCAGTCCCGCGGACGTGGCCCACTTGATCCACTGCATCTTGATCTCTCCGGGTCCGGGCCCGCGCCACGCTGCGAGCGTTCGCGTCCGCTCCGGACTCCGCGATCCTCCCCGCGCCGCGCGCGGCGCCGTTACGCCGCGGCGCGCAGTCGCTTGAGATTTCGGTGCGTCGATTCCGATGGGAGGGCGGGTCTCCTTCGCTCCTCCCAGAGGACGAGAGAAAGGCACCGATGCAGTTCACCAAGTCCGCAGCCGTCGCCCTCGTCGCCCTCATAGCGCTCGGCGCGTGCGGCAAGGGCAAGGCGGCCGCGAAGCCCGACCCGGAACTCGAGGGTCCCGTCGAGCTCCCGGACGACCCCACGGCGCAGTTCGCCAACATCTACGCCACGCCGAGCCTCGAGGGCGCGCTCGCCGCGGTCGCCAAGCGCTTCGAGCCGCTGCGCGGCGGCAAGGTCGTCCCGGTGTTCGGACCGGCCGACACGCTCATCGAGCAGATGAAGCAGGGCGGCGTGCCGGGAGTCTTCGTCGCCGACGGCCTCGACTACGTGGACCGTCTCGAGGAACTCGAGCTGGCGATCCCGAAGACGCGCGTCCTGCTGATGACCACGTCGCTCGTCGTCGTGGTGCCGAAGAGCTCGGAGCTGCAACTGAAGAAGCTCGAGGACATCGCCGCGCTCGAGTTCGCGCGCATCTCGATCGCGGACCCGGACCGCACGCGAGTCGGCCGCCACGCGCTCGACGCGATCGAGAACTCCGGCGTCGCCGAGGCGCTGCGACCGCGGTTCGTCGCGGCGGTCGACGACGTGGCCGTGCTCTCGATCGTGGCGCACGGCGACGCGGAAGCCGGGATCGTCTACGCGACCGAGGCCGCGGCCTGCCCCGACGTGACCGTGGCCTTCGCCGTCCCCTCGACGCTCCACCCGCAGATCGTGTACGCCATGGTCCTCGCGAAGGACTCGAACCGGCGGACGCGGCGGCTCTGGGACTTCCTGAAGTCCGACACCGGATGGAAGGAACTCGCGAAGGCCGGGTTCGCGAAGCCGGCGCAGTAGCTGTCGGTCAGTAGCCGTACTGCGTGCGCAGGAACTCGCGGACCTCCGCCGGCTTGAAGCCGAACGGTCCGACGCCGCCCTGGTAGGCGACGCGTCCGTCGGGCGCGATCACGTAGAGCCGGTCGGGCCATCCGCCGTACGTTCGGCACACGGCGTCGTCGATCCCGTCCACGACCGTCGGCATCGACAGCATGTAGTCGCCGAGGCACTCGCGGGCCGCGGACTCGCGCTCGCGGATCGTGGTCGGCTGCTCGAGCACGAGCCCGCGCGCAGCGTTGTCGGGCATCACCCACTCGTCGGCGGCGTGTGCCTCACGCACGTAGACGAGGAGGAATCGGACGTTCGCGGAGGTCTCGTCGTAGAGCCGGCGCACGGCCGGCACCATTCGTCCGAAGACGTTTCAAGTGTGCGACGCGAACACCAGGACGACCGGCCTGCCGCGAAGCGACGACAGCGAGATCGTCCCCTCGCCGACGGGCGTCGGCAGCGCGAAGTCGGGCGCGATCTGGCCCCGCGCGACCGAGGCGTCCGTGAAGTGGAGGAACTCCTCCGGAACTCCCGGCGGGATCGGCGGGCGGCCCACGATGGGTCCCTGCGACGCGCACGCGGCCGACGCGAGCGCGAGCACGGCGAGAAGAGCGAGGCGCGGAATCGTCATGCTTCCTCCGGTTCGGGGCCGAGGGGGATGATGCACGCCCGCGCCCGGCGCAACGAGGACGCACTTCGGTCCGGGCGCAACGCGGGCGCGTTCGGGTAGAAGGACCGTCCTCGTATGACCTCTCGCAGCCGGACTCTGGTGTGGATCGTCGCGATCGCGGCGCTCGGCGGGGTGATCGGCTGGGGCGCGCGGATGTTCCGTCCGGACGCCGCGGTCCGCGTGAGCACCGCGCCGCGCGGACGGCTCATCGACTTCGCCTGCGTCGAACGCTCGGGACGCGCGATGCGGACCGGCGAGCTCTTGGGACGGTTCGTCGTCGCCGACTTCGTCTTCACGAGTTGTTCCGGCGTCTGCCCGGCGCTCGCGAAGGAGATGAAGAAGCTCCAGGACGTCACGGCCGATCGCGACGACCTGCGCATGGTGTCGTTCAGCGTAGATCCCGACCGCGACCAGCCCGCCGCGATGGCGAAGTACGCAGACGAGCACGGCTTCGACAAGGACCGCTGGCTCTTCCTGCGCGCCGAGATCGCGGACCTGAAGGCGTTCATGGTCGGCGAACTCGGCCTCGCCGCGCCGACGGACATCGTGCTCCACACCGACCGCTTCGTGCTCTTCGACCCGACCGGCGCGGCGTGCGCCATCTACAGCCCTCTCGACGACCCCGGCTGGCGGACGAAGCTGCTCGCCGACGTCGATCGGATGCGGGCCGCCGGGCGCTGAGAGCCAACGCCGTCACGTGAGTCGCATTGCAGTTTGGGGGACGTAATGCGGCTGTCGCTGTAGGGGCGACGCCTGCGTCGCCCGGTTCGCCTTCGGTGCCGGCGCGTGTAACCGGGCGACGCATGCGTCGCCCCTACGAACACGACGCGCATCAACGCCGCCGTGCCGATCGCGAGGCGGCCTCACCAGTTCCTCACAACGCAGCGCTGCCGCGGCGGCGCCGGCCGTGCGACGATCGCGCGTCGTGATGAAGCCCCGCGTTCCGCCTGTGTGGCTCGTGCTGCTCCCGGCGCTCGCACTCGCCGCCGTCGGCGTGCGCGCGGTGACGGCCGAGATGCGAGCGAGCGAGGACGCGGCGCGGGAACGCGCGCGGTCGGTGGCGTCGCGGTTGGCGCGGTCGGTGGATGCGCTGGTCGAGGAGTACGCGGGGCCGCTGCCGGCGGCGGGGACTCGCATCACGCGCAACGACGCTTCGGGGACTCTTGCGCATCTGCGTCCCAGCGTCTCCTACACGTCGTTTCAGTTGGCTCACACGATCGAGCCTTCCGCAGGAGAGACGCCGACTCGCCCCGAGGGTCTGCGGCTCACGCGGATTCAAGTCCGGCTGAGCCCCCAGCGACGGTCACTCCTCGCCGACAAGAGCGCGGCCGTCGACTCCGCGCTCGTCCAGGACGCGCTCGCGACTGCGCGCCGGATGGCGGACGATCGCGGAGGTGCGGCCGGAGCGGCCGCGCTGCTCGACGCCACCGCGCAGTTGGTCCACGACCCCGCGTTCCGGTGGCCCTTGCGGCACGCTGAAGCGGCCTACGAGGCGTCGATCGGCGATCGTGACGCCGCCGTGGCCGCCGTCCGCGAGGCTTGGAGCGCGAGGAACGAAGAACTCGTCGAGTGGGACGGGCTGCGCTTCCCAGAGGCCGCTCTCGTCGTCGCAGCGGAGTGCATCGGGCCGATCGAGCCTCCGCGGTGGTTCGTCGACGCCTTCGAGTACTGCGCGAGGAACCCAGAGCTCGTTCACGAGGACTCGCTCGACCGGATCGACGACGCGCTCGCGTCGGCGTTCGCCGCGCGCGTGCGACCGCTGCGCCGATTGGCCGCGACCGCCCGCGAGCTCGCCGCCAGTTTCCCGTCCGGGCACGTTGCCACAGCGACGATGAAGTCGGACCGCGGGAGTCCGTGCATCCAGTTGTGGCGCTCCATCGAGGATCCGTCCGAGAGCTGGGTGCTCCTCGGGGGCGAGATTCCCCAGAGTGTCATCCGCGACCGTCTCCAAAGCGAAGCACGCGCCTTGTCTTCGGAGCCCGGAGTCGCAACGGTCCGGCTGGCCCTTGCGGCTGGAGACCACGCGCTCGACACGCCGGGCGCGGCGTCCACCGCGAGGGACGTCGTCGTCGACACCGTCCCCCTCGCCGACCCGCTCTCCGCCTGGCGCGCCGAAGCCGTCGTCGCCCCCGAGTCCGGCGTCCCCGCGACGGCCTGGATGCTCGCCGGGGCGCTCGTCCTCACGACCGGCGCGCTCCTCGCCGGGACGCTGGCGCTGCGGCGCGCGGCGGAGCGATCGGCCCGTCTCGCCGAGGAGCGGCAGACGTTCCTCGACCACGTCGCGCACGAACTGCGCACGCCCGCGGCGGCGATCCAGGCGCTCACGGAGGAACTCGCGTCGGGCCACGTCGCGCCGGAGCGCGAGACGCTCTACCGCGAGCATCTGTTGCGCGAATCGCGGCGCCTCTCGAACCTCGTCGAGGACACGCTCGATCTCACGCGCCTCGACGCCGGACGTCTCGCGTTCAAGATGGAGGAGGCGGACCTGAGAGACGTCGTCCGCCGCGCGATCGAGGAGAGCCGCGACGCCGGACGCGTCGTCGCGACGCTGCCCGAGGCGCCGGTCGTCCGTCCGGTGGACGAGGGCACGCTCCGCCGCGCGGTGAAGAATCTCGTCGAGAACGCCGTGCGCCACGGCGGCGGCGACGCGCCGGTCACCGTCGCGCTGGAAGCCCGCAACGGTCAGGCTTCCATCGTCGTCACCGACAAGGGCCGCGGCATCGCGGCGGAGCACCTGCCGCGTCTCTTCGAGCGCTTCTACCGGGTGCCGTCGGCGACGCACGAGGTGAAGGGTGTGGGACTTGGCCTCGCCCTCTGCCGCGAGGTCGCGCGCGCGCACGGCGGCGACGTCACGGTCGTGAGCGCGGTCGGGAAGGGCTCCGCGTTCACGATGAGACTCCCGGTAGGACCCGAGGGGACGGATCTCACTTCTCACCTCCCTGCGAATCCGAAGCGTCGTCTCGACCTCATCGGAGAGGTGAGAAGTGAGGTCCGTCCCCGGCGCCCCTCCGGGGAGCAGCGCCGCTCGCGCCCGGAAAGTGAAACGTGAGGTCCGACCCTGGCTCCCCCCGGCACGTCGTCGTCGTCGAGGACGAACCGGGCATCGCGCTTCCGCTCTGCGACCGCCTCGCGCGCGAGGGGTTCCGGGTGACGCACGCCGACGACGGACGCAAGGGCCTGGCCGCGGCGTCGGCGGACGGTGTCGACCTCGTCGTCCTCGACCTGATGCTGCCCGCGAAGAGCGGCACCGAGGTGCTCGCGGCTCTGCGCGCCGCGGGACGCCGCGTGCCGGTCATCTGCCTCACGGCGAAGACGTCGGAGCGCGACCGGGTCGATCACCTCCGCGCCGGGGCCGACGACTACGTGACGAAGCCGTTCTCGCTCGACGAACTCGTCGCGCGCGTGGACGCCGTGCTGCGGCGGACGGGCACGACCGCGGAGCCCACGCCGCGCCTCGATCTCGGCGGCGGCGTGATCGTGGACCTCGACGGCCACTCGGTCACGCGCGGACGGCGCGTCGAGAAGCTGTCGGCGATGGAGGCGGGCATCCTGCGGTGTCTCGCCGCCCGCGCCGGTCGCGCGACCGGCCGCGCGCAGATCCTCTCCGAGGTGTGGGGCCGCTACGCCGCCGTGTCGGATCGCACCATCGACTTCCACGTGAAGAACCTGCGCCGCAAGATCGAGGACGATCCGGAGAACCCCGTCCGCCTCGTCACCGACCACGGCGTCGGCTACCGGCTCGCGATCTCACCCCCGCCTCACAACTCGGACCCCCGCCGCGCGTAGAGTGACGAAGTCAACACGGAGGACATCTCGATGAAGCCCAGGCACTGCCTCGTTCTCGTGCTCACGTCGGCTCTCGCGATCGGCTGCGCCGCGGCCCGCGCGCAGGAAGGCGGCCAGGACGGTGGCACGGGCAATCCCCCGCCGGGACAGCCGCCCGCTCCCGCCCCGGAGACGCGCGAACGGAGACGGCCTCCGCAGGAGGAGGACGCGCTGCGCCGCTCGATCGAGCAGCAGATTCGCGACGCTGAGGACCAAGTCGTCGAGGCTGAGGCGCGCGTGGCGAAGCTGAAGACCGACGGTCTCGGTGAGAAGAGCGAGCAACTCGTCGCGGCGCAGCGAGATCTCGAGGTGCTCCGCGTGCGAGTGAAGCGATTCCGGGAGCGCATCGAGCAGATCGCGGCCGAGGGGCCGCGTCCCGGGCGCGGTGATCGCGGCGGCGGTCGCGGCGGTCCCGACGACGAGATGAAGCGCGAGATGGAGCGGATGCGCGGCCTCCCGTACGCCGGTGGCCCGCGCGTCCTCGGACCGAACCCCCACGACGCGAGGCTCCGCGCGGAGCACCTTCGCGAGCTGGCGAGCGGGTCTCTCGTCTCGCTGTCGGTCGAGAAGCGCCTCGAGATGCTCGAGCGCGCCGTCCGCGAGATGCGCGAGATGTTCGAGCGGCACAACGTGCCGCCCGAGGCGCGCGAACGCGCCGAGCGCGAGATGCGCGACCGCCGCGACGGTCCGCCGACGGGACGGCACGAGGGTCCGCGCGACGGTCAGGGTCCGCGCGGGTTCGGCGGACCCGACACGCGTCCGGGCGCCGACCGTCCGCCGGAGTCCTCCGACCGTCCGCCCGTCCCGTGTCCGGCGATGCCACGCTTCGAGATGAACCAGGCGGAAGTCGAGAAGCTGCGCGCGGCGATGGAAGAGCAGATGCGCGCGGCCCACGAGCAGATGGCGGCGATGAAAAAGCAGCTCGCCGATGCGCAGGAAGCGCTGAAGAAGGCGATGGCCGAGATCGACGAGCTGAAGTCGAAGAAGTAGGCGCCGCTGCGGTCGATTCAACGCAAGTCGAACCCACTCTCGGTAGGGGCGGACCCCCGTGTCCGCCCTGGTCTATTCCGGAAGACGGTTCGTACCGGGATCCGTGCTGGGCGGACACGGGGGTCCGCCCCTACCGAGAGCTTCCACCCGTTGCGCCGCGATCGAACCGTGTCCCCGCCTACCGCCTGAGCGCGAAGCCGACGAGCATCCCGGACCCGCCGCGCAGCAGATAGACGCCGACGTCGCCCTTGGGGATCGCGGCACCGGTGACGCCGAGGGCGTTGATCGCGAGCCGCCCGTCGGACGAGAAGCTCCACGCCTTCGGCAGGGACTGGGAGTACGGGGTCGTCGTCGTCGAGGGATCGAAGCTGCTCGCCGTGTAGCCGGTCAGGACGAGGGTTCCGTCGGACGAGTACGAGCGGTCGTCCACCAGCTCCGACGTCGCCGTCTGCGAACGCCAGGAGAGACCGAGCTCGTCGTCCGCGACCGGGCCCTCGAAGACGTCGATCCCGCCCGAGACCTCGAAGAGCTGACCGGCGATCTTCGCCGCCGACGCCTTGACGGACTGGCGCACGAGGATGACGAGACCCACCTGCGCGTCCGAGGGACCGCCGCCGAGATCCATGTTGCTGACCGCGGCGAGCAGCACGTCGCCGTCGAGGACGACGTCGAACCCGATCGGCGGGGATTCGCGCCCGTTGGCGAGCCGCAGGATCGGGATGTAGTCCGGGTCGATCTCGAGCGTCCCCGTCACCTTCGACGGACCGGTCGTCGACGTCCGCCAGATCCCGCCCGGGAAGCGCGTCGTCCTCTCGACCGCGCCCGCGAACTGGAACGTGACCCCGCCCGTCCCCGAGATCGTGGCCGTGCCCGTGTTCGCCGCACACGTGAACGCGCGGTCCGTGTCGCCGGCGCCATTCGGCTCCGCTTTGAACTCCCACACGAACGCGTGCCAGCGTCCAGCGAGCGCGTTCAGTGTGGGATTGCCCTGCGGCCGGCGGAAGAGCGCCAGGTTCCGGTGGACGATCGACGGCGGCTGCTCGAGGACGAGCGCGTCGTCGCGGCGGCCGCGCCGGATCGTCCCGCGCGGGGAGCCGCCGTCGTCGGTCAGTGCGATCGTGGCGTCGTCGACGAGCGAGGTCAGACCGCTCGTGCCGTCGCCGCCGAAGCTGACGTAGGCGTAACCCCGGATGTTGTCGACGTTCGGCGGACCGAAGTAGAGCTCGACGGAACTGAGGAAGTTGTCGTACCTGCCGTTCTTCAGGTCGACGATCCCGGTCGTCACCGACACCTGGCCCGCGAGGCCCATCTGCGGCGAACCGCCGACGCCGAGCGCCACGTAGATTCCCTCGGGCGCGACCCGCGGTCCGGTCGTCGCCGCCATGAACGTGGAGAAGTGCGACGTCGTGAAGGTCACGGTGCCGGCGCCGAACGTGTACGGGCCGGGGACGGCCGTCACGACGCCGTTCGCGTCGCGCACGTAGACGACGAGCGAGTTCGTGTCGACGGGGAACTGGTTCGCGTCGAAAGGGATCGTCACGGTCGCCGGGTGCGCGGGATCGAACTCGGTCCCGCTCGGGCCGAACTCGACCGCGGGGCCCGCCGCGTGCGCGCCGCCCGGCGGCACGTACGGCTCCGACTCCGCGACGAAGATGCTCGTCGACTGGCCGAGCGAGTCGGGCGGCACCGAGACCGACGACCCCGCGATCGGCGAGCCGGGGTCGGTCACACCGACCTCCCCGCCCGTGCCGGGATCGATGACAGCGCCGTAGACCGACGAGCCGCCGCTGAAGGCGCCGCCGAGCGCGCTGTCGCGGATGTCGATCGAGTGCTTCGGCGGCTTCGGCGCCGCGATCTTCACCGAGATCTTGAAGGCGCCGTCGGCCGCGTCGCTCCTGAACCGCACGTTCCAGTCGCCGCGCGACGGCAGCGCGACCGGGCCGGCCTTGGCACCGCCGGCAAGCGCCACGGTCGCCGCCGACGGCCCCTCGAGCGCGAGGAGGTGCGGGACGAACGCGGACCCCGGTGCCGCGGCGAGCGTCACCGTCACCGCGGAGCCCGCGGGCGCCGCGAACGGAAAGAGCGTCTCTCCCGCCGACGTGCCCGTTCCGCTGAAAGCCTTCTGCGCGGCCCAGCTCACGGCGAACTGGTAGTCGCCGTCCTTCACGGCATCGCCGAGCACCGAGACCTTGTAGGTCCCGCTGACGTCCGCGACGAACGGCGCGAGCGCCGCGCCGCGGCCCTTCGCCGTCACGATCGCGCCCGCGACCGGGAGATCGTCGAGCGTCACCTCGAGCGTGGGCACGGGACCCGTCTTCTGCGTGGACTTGACGGACGCCTTGAGCGTCGTGCCCTTCACGAGATTGCAGAGGATCGACTCGCGCTCGACCGCCGGACGGATCGTGCCGAGCACCTTGTCCTTGCCCTGGACCTCGAACAGGACGCTCTCGTCGGCGTGCGCGGGGAACGCGAACGCGAGGCAGACGAGTGCGGCGATCGTGAGCGCGCGCATCACTTCCCAGTCGCGACCGAAATCGGCCCGCCGAACAGGATCGAGAAGAGCCTCCCGTCGAACTGCGCCCGAATGAAGAGCTCGCCGCTGCGCGAGAAGGCGCCCACCGCTCCCGCGTCGTCCGTGAGCCAGCCGTCGGACCGCAGCGCGAAGCGCCCCGAGAACGAAGGGACCGGCTCGTTGAACACGCGAACCGGCTCGCCGAGCCCGTCGTGCGTGACGGTGTCCTCGAAGCCAGAGACGCTGAGGGCCCCCGTCTTCGAGATCGACGCCGTGAGGTTCGAGTAGCGGAGTTCGACGCCCTGGACGGACGCCGGACCGCGGTCCTCGGTCTCGACCTCCTGGCCCGACACGATGTAGTTGCCGGCCACGCCCGCGATCGTGGCGGAGGACGACGCGCGGACGAGAATGAAGAGATCCGCCTCGTTGCCGTCGGAGGAAGTCTGCGCGAACGACGAGGGCCGGCCGACCAGCACGTCGCCGTCGAGCACGGCCGTGAGCCGGATCGTCCTCCCGTCCTCGGCGTTGATGAGATTGACCGAGACGACGTCGTTGTCCTCCACGGTCCAGGTCAGCCCGGTCGGCGGAGGGGACTCCACGAACGCCCACGCGCCGAAGGGGAAGACGGTGTCGGCCTCGAAGCTCCGGAAGCTCGCGAACGACGTCGTCCCGTCGGGCTTCAGCGTGATCGTGCCGGAATCGGCGTCGAGGCCGATGGAGACGTTCGTCGGCGGCTGACCGTTCTGGGTCCGTCCATCGACGCCGAAGTGGAAGACGTGCCACTTCCCCGCGATCGTCGTCATCGTGGGGTCGCCGCCCGCGACGCGCAGCGCCACGAGCGGGATCCCGTCGCCGACGAGCACGTTCCCGCTCGGGCTGCGGCGGAGGGTGGCGACCGGGTTCGCGGGATCCTGCGGGTCGATCACGGAGACGCGTCCGTCGCCGGAGACCGTGATGTCGTAGCCCGCACCGTCGAAGGTCTGCTGCAGGTTCGCGGCGGCGCCCATGCCGGGCACGTTGTCCCAGGCGACTCGCGCTTCGTCGATCGAGAGGAAAGCCGTCGAGCCCTGCGCGTCGAACCGGTTGAGGCCGAAGCCGAGGACACCGGAGAAGTTCGAGTTCGCGTCGCCGGCCAGCTCGATCATCAGGAACCTGCCGACGAGCGGCGGCGTGCCGCTGCCCGTCGCCTGGTAGGTGGAGAAGTGCGAGGTCGTGAACGACACCGTGTTCCCGTTGAAGACGTACGGCGGCGGCACCTCGGTCGTCGCGCCGCCGGCGGCGCGCACGTAGATCCGGAGCGAGGACGTGCCGTTCGGGAAGAAGCTCGGGTCGAACGGGATCGTGATCGTCGCCTGCTTCGACGGGTCGCTGCCCGTGGGGTCGAAGACCGTGCCCTCGGGACCGAACTCCACCGCGGGTCCGGCGCCGAACGAGCCGCCGCCGGGCGAGAGCGG
>JANNHP010000149.1:0-6676 GCA_031404455.1 Planctomycetia bacterium
GGAAGCGGACCCAGCCGGCAGTGGTGCAAGACGTCGTCCGGCGGCTCTGCGCCCTGCGGCCGTTCCGGCTGGAGGAACTCGCGCGACTCCTGCGGCGCACGCCGGACGGGATTCGGAAGAACTACATCGCCCCTATGCTCCGGGACGGCGTCATGGAGCACACGGCAGCCGCGACGCCGACGCACCCGGGGCAGGCATATCGGACGGTCGCCGGTCCCCCGTGACGCGGGCGCGAGTCGTGGATCTGTCGTGCTAACCGTCGTGACTTCGGTGAAACCGGTGAAATTGGGACGCCGCCGCTGAGCCTGCGAGGCTGGCGCCCTACGCTTGGGGTGCAAGAGGTCGGAGGTTCAAATCCTCTCGCCCCGACCAACGTAAAGCGCGCCCACGACGCAGCTTACGTCGATCCGAGCCGATGCGGCGAGACGCTCCGAAACGGTCGACTCCGGGGTGGAGTCGCCCTACAGTCGCCCTAGGTCGGCTGGAACGGCGCGGACGCGGGCGGGAGCGCGGCGGCGCGGGGAACGCAGCCTCCGCGTCATCTGTTCCCACGGTGCCCGTCAGGCGCTCAGGCCGACCGAGAAGAGGCCCCGGCGACTGAGGATGCTGCAGGCGGCGTCGCGTGGACGCGCCTCCAGCGCCGTCGCTCGACCTGGAAGAAGAGGACCGGCAGGAAGACGTCGATCACCTCGTCGGCGAGGACGATGACCGGCGAGGCGTCGCGCGGCCGAACGTCGAGTCCCGCTATGAGGCGCCATCGTGATCAGGCTCCCCCGGGACCCGGGGTTGTCCGTCGGCGCTAGGCTGTTGGGCGTGCGGAGTCCTATTCGCAACGCGATCGTAGTGCTCGTCGCCATCCTCGCCACGCTCGCCGCTTGGCACCTCGGTTCGTCGCGTGCCACGGGTCCGCGCGCCCCGGTCACGTCGACCCTGTCGGCGGGCGGGCTCATGGACCCGGCAGTGCCTCTCGCGGAGGAGGACACCAACGCATTCAGTCGTCTCGCCGCGCCGCGACCCGGCGAGTGGCGCGCGGCGCATCCGGACGACATCGCCATGTCGTTCGACGACTACGTCGCGAGCGGTCCCGTGCAGGCCGATGCCGAGCGAGGGACGATCGCTTTCCTTCCCGTGGGAGAGTTCGGCGCGGTCGAGCAAGCCACGCTCGACGCAGCAGCCGAATTCACCGGGTTGTGGTTCGATCTGCCGGTCCGCGTGCTCCCGGCGGAGGCACTCACGGATGACGAGGATCAGTTTCGTGTCCGCGACTCTGCGAGCGGCCGAAGCCAGCGCCAGTACCGGACCCGCTGGTTCCTCAACGTTCTGCTACCAGACCGGCGCCCGGACGACGGCGTCGTGCTGCTCGGGGTGACGATGGCCGACATCTACCCCGGCGCCTCTTGGAACTACGTGTTCGGAGAGGCGGACCTGCGACGCCGCGTGGGCGTCTACTCGCTCGCGCGCTACTTCGCGGAGTTCTGGGGCGCGGCGCGCACTCCCGAGACCGATCGCCTCGCCCTGCTGCGCACGCTGAAGGTCGTCGTCCACGAGACCGGCCACACGGTCGGGCTCGAGCACTGCGTCGAGTGGGCCTGCGCCATGAACGGGAGCAACTCGCTCGCGGAGACCGATCTCCAGCCCTTGAGTCTATGTCCGACGTGCCTGAGGAAGCTCGCGTGGAACCGAGGGTTCGACGTGCGCGAGCGGTACCGGCGGCTGGCCGCGTTTCTCGACGCCCACGGGCTGACCGAGGACGCGGCGTGGAATCGCGCGCGCGGTTCGCAGCGCGGCGTTGATCACCCGGACGGCGCGCCAGCGATCGGCGGGTCGATTCTACCGCCCGGTTCGTCGGCGAATTCGCTGCCGTCGCCGACGGATCGACTCAGCCAGCCGCAGGCGGTGCTCCCGGACGTGCGCGTCCCGGGCTTCGTCCGCCCGCCTCAGGAGTTCGTGTCCGAGCGCGTGCAGCCCCGCGTCGTTCAGCGCGTTCACCAAGCAGTCGGCGACACTCGCCTCTTCGTCGAGGCGCCACAGCTGATCGAGTAGGAGTCCCGCGGTCTTCCGGGAGTCCGCGTTGACCTTCTGCCGCGCGCGAATCCACGCGACGACGAGGTCCTCCTCCCACCATGCGAGCAACTCGCCGTCGTCCCGAAGCTGGACGAACCTCTTCCTGCACGAGTCGACCATAGCGAACAGCCACTCGACGGCCACCAGCGGGTCCTCGCCAGCGATGATCGTCTCGATGTGCTCGCGCTGCCGGTCGAGATCCTGCAGAAGCCCGGAGAGCTCCCATCCCGCGAAGTGATGGCCCGATCGCAGGGCACGGCGCAAGGCTTCAGGTCCGGAGTACGGCGGGTCGAACGGCGACCGCGGCATGGAGGCGACGATGGCAGATCTCACCGCCCCGCTCCACTTCGTCGCGACGGCGTTGCCGGCCGCCGATTCCCGGGAGTGACGCTCGGCGATCTCTGACGCGAGCACATCGATGCGCATGCGCATCGACGCGAACGGCGCCGGGGCTATCGGAAGAGCGACCCCAAGAAGCCGAGAAGGCCTCCGTCCTCGCGTCGGTGCTGCTGCCGATGCGCGGCGCGACTCGGGAAGACGTGAAGGTTCTTCGGCGCGAAGTTCCTCGTGTCGCGGTCCTTGTGGTGGACCTCTTCTCCGGCGCGCAGAGCGCGGCCGAGCATCTTCGCGGCGACATGCCGATGCACGAGCACACCGCTCTTGAACCGGGGGTAGTACCTCTTCTTGGCCACTCCGTCCCTCCTCTGCCGTTTCACGGCTGCGTCCCGAGAGCCTAGCGAGCGCGAGTGACGCGCCGCTCACCCGGAGCAAACGGAGGACCGATTGGAACTCCCTCCAGAGCCGCTGGGACTTGACCACTTTCCAGTTCACGATGACCACGCTTCGGTCGCGGCGTGGCGCGCGTCACCTGTCGCGGATCACTCGCAGGACTTGGGCACGCACCTGGTCGGCCTCGAGCAGGCGACCGTCGAAGCCCGTGCTCCGCCCGACCGAACTGACGGAGAACGCTGCGCGCGCACCCGCCCTCTCGTCTACGAGCCGGTACGTCCGCACGCTCGTGTCCGTCGGCGGCGGGGCGGGGAAGCCGGGCGGCAGCTCGAACTTCGGTCGCGGCGGGAGCGCCGCCTGTTGGGTGTCCCACGCGCGGTCGGCCGCGTCGAGGCGCGCGTCCAGACCGGCGAGGTCCTGATCGAGGAGCCCGTCGCCCACGAGCGTGACGCCGCCGCGCTGGCGACGAAGCGCCGCGAAGCGCACGCCGCCGTAGCCGCCCACGACGCGAACCCACGCGCCGAAGGACGGTGCCGCGTCGGGCAGTTCCGGCACCGGCGTCAAGGCGACGGGCGAGTTCTCCGGCGTGGGGTCGACGGACGGCGCGTCGCTCTTCGGACCAGCGCCGAAGAACACGCCGCGGATGCTCAGGTGCTCGCCGTCGAACTCCTGCTCGATGCGGGACTCGGGCGGCGGGTCGAGCATCTCGAATGCGGGCGCCGGGTCGGGGAACGGCCGCACGCGCGCGACCTCCGCTCGCGACGCCTCGACCGCAGTCTCGCGCGTCGGACCGAACGCGACCGCGCGGCCCGTCCATCCGTCGGCCGCGACCCAGCGGCCGTCCGCGGGCACTTGATCCTGGAAGAGCGCCGCTCGAACGCCCGCGAGTCCGGTCCTCCAGACGCCCGCCGCACCGTGCGGCAGCGCGACCGGCAGATGCGCGCGCGCCGGTCCGTGTCGCGCGAGGTCGAGTCCGGCGACGAACGAGGCGACGGTCTCCGTCGGCGACGCGGACCTCAGAGCGAGAGCCGCGACGACGCCGGCGAACGCCTCCTGCGCCGCCCTGCTCACCGAGCACTCGAACCAGCGGCCGTCACCGCCGTAGCAGATCGTCAGGGACTCGGGTCCGTCGTGCACGACGAGCGAACCAGGCCCGAGTCCCCGGATCTTCGGCGCGGAGCCGGGGCGCGTCGGCGGCTCCTCGTAGACGCCGGGCACCGCGGTCAGGATCGGCGACGGTCCCTCGCGACCGCCGCGCGAGACCGACAGCAGCGGCCAGGGCACGATCCACTTTGATCCCGGCGCCTCGCGGCGGAAGAGCGTCCGCGACTGCTCGCCATTCGCGGTCTCGACCCACGCCGCGTCGCCGAGGAGATCGGCGACCATTCCGAAGAGCATCTCCGCGTGGGCGCGCGTCGGAACGGCGTCTCGGATCGCCGAGGTCGCGCGGAATTCCGCGGCCTCACCGGACTCGTCCCGACGGTTCCTCATGCGCTCCATCATCGCGTCCCCGGCGGGGCGATTGCTACGGTCTGTCGCATGTCATCGCGCCCGGTGTGGACTCGGTGCTTTCGTCGAGTGTCGGATGGACGGGCGTGCGGACGCCCCGTGGCGACGTGCGGCCTGTCCGCTTTGCTTCGACCGCGATCCTCAGCGATCCGCTGCGGGGCGTTAGCGCCTTCGTCCTCGGTCCGGGCACGCTGCGCGAGGGCGGCTCGAGGGTCGCGATGATCGGCGACGGCATCAACGACGCGCCGGCGCTTGACGCGGCCGACGTGGGCATCGCGATGGGCACCGGAACCGGCGTCGCGATCGAGGCGGCGCCCGGCACGCTCGTGAAGTGCGACCTCGCGCGCGTCGCGGACGCGGTTTCGATCGGCCGCCGCGCGCTCGCGACGATCCGCTGGAACCTCCTCTGGGCGCTTGCCTACAACGTCGCGGCGATGCCGCTCGCGGCCGGGGCGTTCGCCGCCTGTCACCGACGTCGAGGTCGCGCCGCCGCTCGCCGCCGTCGCGATGGCGCTGTCGTCCGCCACCGTCGTCGGGAACTCGCTGCGGCTGCGGGGTGCGTAGCCCTCGTCAACACCGCCGAGATCACGGCCTCGGCGCGTTCTCGACAGATTCATGCGCAGTCCTGGCGGTTGACTCCGTTGTTGGTGGCAGAGGAACAGACCGCGGATGATTCGATCGCGAGGAGGCGTCGCGTTGGTCGGGTTCCGGGGAGGCGTCGACGTCGGCGCGTCGCCCGCGGGCATTCGTCTTCGGCGCGCGCGGTCTTCTCAGACGCGCCGCCGTGCGCTCTCCTGCTCTTGACGAGGGACCGGTGCCGCCGCGGCAAGGGCGAGGCGGCCGGAGTGTGACGAGGAGGAACCGAGCATGAGGGAACGGGGCCGACGTGCGTCCGGTAGAGGGCGTGGATTCGTGATCGCCGCCACGGCGGCTGCGTTCCTGATCGGAGCGGGCCTCTGGCCCGAGGCCGAAGCGACGCCCTCGCGCGTCGACACATTGGCCGCGGTGCTCACGTCTCCGGTCGGCGCGACGCGCAAGGCGATCGAGATCGAGGCGCTGCGCGAGATCGACTCGACCTCGGCGCGCAACAAGCTGAAGGACCTCGCCGACTCGGGCGACGAGCGTCTCGCGCTCCTCGCGATCCGGGCGCTCGGGCGCTGCTCCTGGAGCGGCGCCAAGACGAAGGTCGCGGAGATCTACGAGGACACGGGTCGCAGCGACGCCGTCCGCTCGACGGCGCTCGCGGTCTGGTGCCGGATGGAAGCCGCGCGCGGCCGGAGCTGGGCCGACGGCAAGAGCTGGGTGAAGACCCACGCGGGCACCAACCAGCAGCTCCGGGCTCAGTACGCCGCATCGAAGTCCCGTCACTGGGCGAGCGAGGTGGACAATGACCAGTAAGCGCCTCCTCTCCGCGCTCCTCACGCCGCTCTTCCTCATCGCCTTCTCGAGCGCCGCCTGGGCGACCGACAGCGACTCGGACGGCCTGTCCGATGACCTCGAGACGGCGTACGGCACCGATCCGAACGACGCGGACTCCGACGACGACGGCCTCTCGGATGGCGTCGAGGTCACCGACACCGGCAGCGATCCGCTCGAGCCCGACACGGACGGGGACAGCTACGACGACGACGTCGACGACGATCCGCTCGACGCGGGGACGGCCGACGGAGGCTCCGCGTACTCGGGCAACACCGCTCCGACCACGACGAATTGTGCGATCTCCGGGGAGAGCGCGGTCGACGGCTGCGGCGTCTATGTCCACGACGGGCACCTCACCTACTCGATGAGCGTCGGGAACGCGAAGGGCGTGCGGCTGCCGTTCTGCCTGCCCCTCTACTACGACTCGTCGTGGGACTACGACGGTCCCTTCGGCATGAACATCGCCGGGCCGACCACGTCGACCTGCTCGGTGGACGGATCGGGGAACGTGACCATCTGGCAAGCCCCGATGGGTCCCGTGACTTGGACGAAGTCGGGATCGGTCTACATCCCGCCCGGCGGAGAGACGCGCACGGTGGAAGAGGACGACGACGTGTACACCGTCAGCTCGCCCGGCGGCATGCAATGGATCTACGGCACGAGCGGACACCTCGACCAGGTGCGCGACCGCTTCGGGAACTCGATCGACTACACGTACGACGTGAACGGCCTGGCCACGACGGCCACCGACTCGCGCGGTGAGTCGCACACACTCGACTACTACGTGTCCACGGGACGCCTGAAGATGCTGACGATGGCGGACGGGCGCGTTTGGTACTTCAAGTACAACGCGCGCGCCCAGCTCATGCGGATCGAGGGGCCAGCGACGACGGAGTTCCCGGGCGGGATCTGGCTGGAATTCCGGTATTACGCCGAGCCCGGTGTTATGCGGAGT
>JANNHP010000150.1:0-14856 GCA_031404455.1 Planctomycetia bacterium
CGCGTAGTGGCCGAGCGTCATCAGCGCGACGACCGACACGCCACCGCCGAGGTAGGAGCGGGTCTCGCGCGCGGCGACCGTCGATCCGCCTTCGAGATGGGCGGACGCCGCCGCGAGGAGCGTCAGGAGGATCACCCCGCCCAGCATCCCGCCCGAGAGCGGCCAGCGGACGACGTCGATCCAGAGCGCCCGGTTCTCCTCGCGGGAGACCTCGGGCGCCGCACCGGTCACTTCGGGGCCCCTCCACTCCCCTTCACGCGGAACGCGACCTCCGTCGGCGACACGATCGCGAGCTGGAGCCCGGGCATCGTCGAGACGTCGAGCCAGCGGTTGTAGTGCACCTGCTCGCGCGGGATCGCGAACACGTCCTCGTAGCCTCCCGTGATGGTCCCCGCGCCCGGGGGAATCGTGCGGATGAGCTTGAACTCGTCCTGCACGCCGATCACGAACACGGTGCCCAGCGGCGTCTCGTGGTGAATGCCTATCGGCACGATCTGCCAGCTCTCGATCCCGTTCGGAACCGTGGCGCAACCGGACACGAGGAACGCGGACACGGCCGCGCACGATGCCAGAGCTCGGTGCATGGAACCTCCTAGGTCGCGGGAGTGTATCAACCGAGCGCCGGGATCCGTTCGACGAGGTGAGCCCGGGCGGCCTCGAGTTCCGTCCGCCACCCGGGCCCGACGCGGCGCGCGAGGCGAATCTCGGGTTCCGGACCAGCGATCACGAGGTCCCCGCCGCGGTCGTCGAGCAGAGGCGCGCCCTCGGGAACCGGGAACGGACGGAGCGAGAGACGCGCCCTTCCCGCCCACTCCGACGTCGCATCCCGGGCGAACGGCCACGCTCCCTCGCGTCCGCGAACCGAGGATCCGCGCACGAGGACGTCCCGGCGCCTCGCGAGCCAGAGCCACGCCGCCGTCGCGCCGAACGCGCAGAACACCGCACCCCCGCCGAGCTCGATCCAGTGCCCGGTGACGGCCGACCAGACGACGAGCGGAAGTCCTGCGGCGAGCGCCGGGACGGCGAGGAGGCCCGCCCACGGCCAGTCCGCGGCGCGCACGCGCACCGCGCCGTCGCCGGCGTCGTCCAGCCTGAGACCGAAGGCGATCCGCATCGGGTGCGAAAGCTACCGTGGCACGACAGGGGAGACAGTTCGGCACGACAGGGGAGACAGTTGACCCGAGCTCGAACTGAAGACCGGAGTGGCGAAGCCCTCGCCATCGGACGTCGTGCGCACGATGGCGTCGGAAGGCCTGTTGAAGGCTCGTGAAGAAGCCGCGCCTCGCGGTTTCCTCACGAGCTCTCAGCGGGTGACTTCCCTCAGCTCCTTGACGCCCTGCTCGACGAAGTACTCCTTGCGCGCCGGGACGTTCTCGAAGGACTGCTTCTCGCCGCCCGGCCAGCGGATCTCGACGCGCTTCGCCTCGGTCTCGTCACCCAGACCGAAGAAGAACCGCGGGTCGTTGTCGTTGCAGAACGACGCGCCGTGGTGCAGTTCCTCGACGCGCGGCTTGCCGTCGGCGAGGTACACGGTGACGCGCGCGCCGGACGGGTCGCGCAGGCCGCCCTTGCCTTCGAGGCGGAAGACGAGGAACGAGTTCCTGTTGCCGCCGTCGTTGCGGAAGAGCGCGGGGTAGTCGTTGAGAGCGGAGACGAAGACGTCCTGGTCGCCGTCGTTGTCGAAGTCGGAGAACGCGGCGCCGCGCCACACGCGCATCAACTGCATGGCCGGGCCGCCGTGCCTCGCGATGACCGCGGGATCGGCGGGGTCTTCGCCGTCCAAGAGGTCCCCGACGTTCTCGAAGGCGTGCGTCGGCGCGCCGACGCCCCGGAGCAGGAGGCAACGCTGGCGGTAGCTCGAGCCGGTCGCCTTCTGGAAGTTGTCGATCTCGCCGTACACGTGGCCGTTCGCGACGAAGAGGTCGAGGTTTCCGTCGGAATCGTAGTCGAAGAGGCGGTTGCCCCACTGCAGGCGCAGGAAGCTCGGCCGCGTCACGTTGTAGGCGTTCGACATGTCCTGGAACGACGCGTTGCGCGTCTTTCCGCTCTGGTTCACGTAGATCGTGAAGTGGTCGTGCGAGAAGTTCGACACCGCGAGGTCGAGCCAGCCGTCGCGGTTCACGTCGGCAAAGTCCACGCCCATCGAGGCCTGGCCCTTGCCGTCGACGTCGTACGCCACGCCCGCTTCGACGCCGCGGTCGATGAAGTGCCCCTTGCCGTCGTTGATCCAGAGGTGGTTCGCCTGCGTGTCGTTGGGCACGAAGATGTCGAGGTCGCCGTCGTTGTCCACGTCGCTCATGATCGGCTGGAACCCGTAGCCCATGGGCTGCTGCTTGCCGAGGTGCGTCGTCGTCGCCTCTCGGAAGGTGCCGTCCCCGTTGCCGAGATAGAGACGGTCCGCCTGGCCCTTGAGCCCGCTCGGACCGACGTAGACCGCGAAGCCGCGCCACATCGCGTAGCGGCCGGGCTTGCCGGCGTCGCGGCACTCCTTGATGAAGGCGTGCTGGTCGCTGTAGTTCGCGACGTAGATGTCCTGCACGCCGTCGCCGTCCACGTCGCCCCAGCAGCACGACGTGCTCATGTCGTCGTCGGCGCCGAGGAGCCCGGCCTTCTCGGCCACCTCCTCGAACGTGCCGTCGCCACGGTTGCGGAGCAGGTAGTTGCGCCCCCAGCAGCACACGTAGAAGTCGGGCCACCCGTCGGCGTCGTAGTCGCACGAGGCGCCGCCGAACCCGAACGCCTTCACGTCGACGCCGGACCTCGAAGTGACGTCGGTGAACTTCAGGTTCCCGTCGTTGTGGTAGACGCGGGTCCGCCACTCGTCGTCGTACTCGAGTTCGCCGGCCTCCGTCAGCATCGTGCCGTCGACGACGACGAGGTCCATCAGGCCGTCGCGGTCGTAATCGAGCACGATCGAGCCGCCGCCCATCCCGGAGACGATCCAGTCCTTCTGGACCGGTTTCCCCGTGTGGTTCATCGCGACGAGCCCCGCCTCCTTCGCCACGTCCACGAACACCGGGAGCGGCCGTCCGGCGGCAGGCGACGGCGCCCGGACCGGAGCCCGGAGCGACGGCGTGCCGGTCGTGCCGGGGCCGGGCGCCACGGGAGGCGCGGGCGCCGGGGTGCAGCCCCACCAGAAGAAGGCGAGCGCCGCGAGAGCGGCGGTCGCGCCGAGCGAGGCGAGCGGCCTCATGGCGAGCGTTTCTCCAGGAGAAGGAGGATTCGCGCGGCGACGTATCCGGCCGCCGACACGACGAAGATGCCGATCCCGATCCTTTGCAACTGCTGCGTCCCGGCGAGGAAGGCGATCGCCATCCCCGAGACCATGGTCACGATCAGCGGGAGGAGCACCCATTTCCACCGGGCGTTCGGGCGGGACAAGGTGACGGCAGCGTAACCGCTGCTCGCGGTCCTTCAATGCCATCGCCGTCGCGATGACCGAAGTGCGCAATCCCGGATACACTTCCGCCGTCCGGGAAGACCCAGCGGTAGGGGCACGTTCGGGAAGACCACGTGCCGAGGAGGCGAGTGTGGACACAGGTTCTCTCGTTTGTACGGACTGCGGCGGGACGTTCGTCTTCTCCGACGAGGAGCGGCAGACCTTCGCCACTCGCGGATTCCTCCCGCCGAAACGATGCCCGCCGTGCCGCGCCGCGAAGCGCCGCCGGCAGGCGAGCGCGGCTCCCGCCGCGAGCGGGGCGACGCCGGCGAGTGCCGCGCCGGGCGAGACCACGCCCGGCGAGGCCGCGCCGGAGCGTCCGCCGCCGCGCACGAGACCGCCGGCGGAGGTTCACTCGGCGACGTGCACGGTGTGCGCGGCGGTGACCGAGGTGCCGTTCCGCCCCGACGGCGTGCGGCCGATCTTCTGCCTGCCGTGCCTGAAGCAGCGCACGCGCTGAGTCAGCTTCAGCGGACGAGGCGAGGTTCGGTGCGGCCCTCGACGATCTCGTAGAGGTGCCCGGCTTCGAGCGCGCCGAACTTCTCGGTCGCGCCGTAGGGCCAGCGGACCTCCACGCCGAGGACCCCGGTCGCGTCACCGAGTCCGAACGAGAGGCGCGGGTCCTCGGACGATCCGAAGGACGAGCCGAGGAGCACTTCGCGGGCGATCTTCCGCTCGCCGTCCGCGCCGCGCACGGTGACGACTGCGCGCGCGCCGGCCGCCTCGACGCGGCCGTCCTGGCGGCGCAGCGAGATCTGCACCCAGTTGCCCGCGCCGCGGCCGTCGTTCCTGAGGAGCAGCGCGTGCCCGTTCAGCACGGTGACGAACGCATCGGGACGCCCGTCGTCGTCGAGGTCCGCGATGACGAGCCCGCGGTGCACGCGGTTCAAGGAGAGCGACTCGCCCGCGGACCCGGTGATCGCGCCGAAGCGCCCGCTCCCGTCGTTGCGGTAGAGGGAGAGGGGCTGCTCGTACGCCGTCGTCGGCACCTCGTTCTCGACGCCCGGATAGAGGTGCCCGTTGGCGAACATCACGTCGAGGGCGCCGTCGCTGTCGAAGTCGAGGAACGACGCGCCCCAGCCGAGCAGAGCGTCGGGCTCGACGAGACTCGCCGCCGCGGTGACGTCGGCGAACGCCGGGACGCCGCGTGCCGTGAGCGCCCGGTAGAACGTGTTCGGCTCGTGGCTGAAGTTGGTGACGAAGAGATCGGTCATCCCGTCGCCGTCCACGTCGCCAGCGGCCACGCCCATGCACGCCTGGTCCCTGCCGTTCGCGTCGGACGCGACGCCGGCCGCCATTGCCTGGTCCACGAACTTCCCGTGCCCGTCGTTCATGAGGAGCAGGTTCGGGTGGCCGTCCGCCGCCACGAACACGTCGGTCGCGCCGTCGCCGTTGAAGTCGGTCGCCACGCACTGGAACGAGTAGCGCTTCAGCTTCGGCAGGTTCGAGACCGTGGCGTCCTCGAACGTGCCGTCGCCGCGGTTCAGGAAGAGACGGTTCTGCTGCGGCTCGAGCGGTTGCGGCCCGCACGCGACGGGCATGTCGCGCCACTTGCAGCCGCGGGGCCCGGTCGCCTCGCTCATGAAGCGGCGCATGTCGGCGTAGTTCGACACGAAAACGTCGAGCGTTCCATCGCCGTCGAAGTCGGCCATCGAGGCCGCGGTGCTCCACTCGGACTCGAGTCCGGCGACGCCGGCCTTCTCGGTCACGTCGTCGAACTGCCCGCCGCCCCGGTTCACGAAGAGGTGGTTCTTCCCGAAGCAGGCCACGTAGAGATCGGGCAGTCCGTCGCCGGTCACGTCGCCCGCGACGGCGCCGCCGGCCCACGAGTCGCACTCGAGGCCCGAGCCCTTCGTCACGTCGGCGAAGCGCATGCGTCCGTCGTTGCGGTAGAGCCTCCACCCGTCGCGCACCTGCTGCGCCGGATCGAGCCGGTTACCGTCGGGGACGAAGAGGTCGAGGTCGCCGTCGGCGTCCATGTCGAACGCGGCGGCGCCGTGGCCGACCGTCTCGATCATCCAGTCCTTCGACCCTGCAGCGCCCGTGTGATCGATGCCGTCGATGCCTGACTCGGCGGTGACATCCACGAAGCGCGGACCCGCGTAGCCGGGGACGACGCCGGGCCGCGACGCCGCAGGATCGACCTTCGCGGTCTGCTCCTCCTCGATCCCCCTGCGACTCTCCACCGACCGCGCGACCATGAGGCTCTGCCCGACGACGGCGCACACGAGCACCGCCGCCGCGACGCCGATCGCCCAGTTCAGGCGGCGGATTGCGAAGCGTCGGCCCGCGGGCAGCTTCGCGCGGACAGCAGCGACGAGCGCCGCGTCGCCCGCAGCGTCGGTCGCGTAGAACGCCGACGCGAGTCGCGCGCCGGCGCGCAGTTCGTCGCGGAGCTTCACGCAGGCGGCACACGTCTCAACGTGTGTGCGCGCCTGCGCGGCGTCGGCGACGCCGACCTCGGCCGGATCGCCCACCTCGGCCGGATCAACGGTGTCCCCGATGGTCGTCTCGAGGAAGAGGAGCGCGCGTTCGCAGGTCATCGTTCGCCCTCCTCCATCAGATCCCTGAGACGGCGCAGCGCGCGGGAGATGCGCATCGCGACAGCGGGAGGCTGGTCACCCATCTGAGCGGCGATGTCCTTCACGGCCATCTCCTCCCGGAACCGGAGTGCCAGGACGACCTGCGTCTTCTCGTCGAGCGTCGCCACGACGGCCGCGAGGCGCGCGGCGTCCTCGGCCCGCTCGATCGGCAGCCCGATCGGAGCGGACTCCGCCGCGGGCTCGGACTGGAGCGCCGTCAGGGACGACGCCTTGCGCCGCTCGCCGCGCCGGAGCTTCTCCAGCGCACTGTTGACCGCGATCGTCGAGAGCCACCCTGCGAACCTCTCCGGATCATCGAGCCTCGGGAGCTGCTGGAACGCGCGCAGGAACGTGTCCTGCGCGGCGTCCTCGGCATCCGCCCCGCGGCCCAGCCTGGCTGCCGTCAGCGAGCGAACCACGCCGGCGTACTTCGTCACGAGGTCGCCGAAGGCACGGCGATCGCCCCCCCTTGCGAGGAGGACGAGCCGTCGGTCTTCGGACACACCTTCGGGTCGTTCCGGCACGCTTCGCTCTGACGGCTTCTGGGAGGGAGGATGCGGATCGCCCACGAATGCAACGGTAGCGTTGCGGGGCGTCCTCGATGCACGTCCTAGCCCGGACCATTCACGAGAGATGACCGCCTGGATGCACCTGCGACCCGACGGCTGCGTTGGAACCCGCGCCGCGACCTGCCAAGGTCGAGGCGTCGGGTTCCGCCTTGCCCTCGAGCCGCAGGATGCACCCAGGGACCCGTTTCTGCGCTCGGACGTTCCGACGCACCGATGCGAGTCCCAGGCGGCGCCGGCGTGGTCGGCCGATACCCGGCCATCCCCCGCGAATGGCCCGGGCTGAGAGCCTGGAGACCCCCATGCCCATCGCGAAGCTGAAGTCCGGCCTCGAGATCTACTACGAGATCCACGGAGAGGGCGAGCCCGTGCTCCTCCTCATGGGGACGGGCGCCGACCACACGTTCTGGACCCCGCAGATCGGCCCCTACTCGGAGCGCTTCCAGCTCATCGTGATCGACGCGCGCGGCACCGGCCGCAGCTCGCGGCCGAAGGCGTATCTACAGACGACGGCTCGCGCGATGGCCGAGGACGCGGCGCAACTCCTCGACGTCCTGAAGATCCCGAAGGTCCACCTCGGCGGGATGAGCATCGGCGCCTCGGTTGCGCAGGAGTTCGCGCTCGCGTATCCCGACCGCCTGCTCTCGCTCTCGCTGCACTGCACGTGGGCGAAGTCCGACGAGTGGTTCATCCGCGCGATCGAGACGATCGAGTACCCGGCGTCGATGGGCGACGTCCGCACGTATCTCCGGTTCGCGCTGATGTGGGTGCTCTCGCCGCGCTTCCTCGCCGAGCGTCCCGACGAGGTGCTCGCGATCGTCGAGCGCTACATCGACGACAACCCGCACCCGCCGACCAAGGACGGCATCCTCGGACACACGAATGCCGACAAGCTCCACGACGCGCTCGACCGTCTGCCGCAGATCCGGGCGCGCACGCTCGTCACCGCCGGCGAGATGGACTGGCTCGTGCCGCCGCGCTACAGCGAGGTCGTCGCCCGCGCCATCCCCGGCGCCCGCTACCACCTCTTCCGCGGCGACTTCGCGAGCCACTGCGCGTGCGTCGAGATGGCGGACGAGTGGAACCGCGTGACGATGGAGTTCATCGCGGGGAAGGCCGTCGACTACTCGCCGCGATAGCAGCGTCACACCGCGCTCCGCGTACACGCGCCCGCAAGGGGCCTTGAAGCTCGAGCCGGCGGCACCGGTCGCTCGCCGCCCCCCTTGCGTTTGGTCGCACCAAATGCAAGACTGCCTGCATATGGTCAGCCGCACGTTCTGGCTCGGGAAGATCGACGAGGCGCTCGCCTCCCGCTCCGTCCTCTGGCTCTCCGGCGTGCGGAGGGCCGGAAAGACGACGCTCTGCCGCGGCATCGAGGGTGCCGAGTACTTCGACTGCGAGCTGCCGCGCGTGCGCCGCCTCGTGGAGGACGATCCCGAGTCGTTCCTCGGGGACCTTCGCGGAGAGACGATCGTGCTGGACGAGATCCACCGTCTCGCGAATCCCTCGGAGGTGCTCAAGATCGCCGCCGACCACTTCCCCCGCACTCGCGTGGTGGCGACCGGATCGTCCACCCTCGGTGCCTCGGCGCGATTCAAGGACACCCTCGCCGGCCGCAAGCGCGAGCTCTGGCTCACGCCGATGATCTCGGCCGACCTCGACGACTTCGGCCGCCCGGACCTGCGGCACCGGTTGCTGCGAGGGGGCCTGCCCCCGATGTTCCTGGCGAAGGATCTGCCCGAGCGCGACTTCCAGGAGTGGCTCGACGCCTACTGGGCGAAGGACGTCCAGGAGCTCTTCCGCCTCGAGCGCCGCGCGTCGTTCCTCCGGTTCGCCGAGCTCCTCATGGTCCAGAGCGGCGGCATGTTCGAGGCGACCAAGTTCGCCCGGCCCTGCGAGGTGAGCCGCACGACGATCGCCAACTACCTCGCCGTCCTCGAAACCACGTTCCTCGTGCACGTCGTCAGGCCATTCAGCTCGACCCGCTCGGCCGAGATCGTCGCGGCACCGAAGGTGTACGCATTCGACACCGGCTTCGTCTGCGCGATGCGCGGATGGCAGACGCTGCGAAGCGACGACCTCGGCCCGCTCTGGGAGCACTACGTCCTCAACGAGATCGTGGCGCGCACCCAGTCGCGGCGGGTCCTCTACTGGCGGGACAAACAGGGCCACGAAGTGGATTTCGTGCTGGCCCGCAGATCGGGTCCGCCGACGGCGATCGAGTGCAAGTGGTCTTCGAAGGACTTCGACCCGGCCGGGCTCCGATCGTTCGGCGCGCGGTATCCCGAGGCCGCGAACTTCGTCGTCGCGCCGGACGTGACGCGCTCGTTCACGCGCACGTTCGGCGACGTGCGCGTCCGGTTCGTGGGCGTCGAAGGGCTGTTCGCCGCGCTGAAGGACGGCTGAGGGATCGAAGGCCGTCCCTGCGACTCGCAAGGCGGCGCCCCGCCCCCGCCTACTCCGAGACCTTCACCCCGACGTTCACCGTCGGCATCTCCGCCGACCGCGCGGCCGACGCGCCGAGCGCCGCGGTGGCCTTCACCTGCTCGGCGATCTCGTCGCTGCGCGTGACGGCGCGGAGCATGAGGCCCGGCGTGTCGGCGTGGACGGTGTGCGGCACCTCGTCGGGAAGATCGAGGATCTCGAACGTGCCGGACTGGATGCCGATCGCCTCGAGGGCCGCGGAGTCGCCGGAAGCCTCGATGGCGGGACCCTCGATCGACGCGTTGCGGATGACGCCCTTCACGAAGTCGAGCACCGCCGTGATCGGGCCCGACTGGACGCGCAGGCGCGCGTTGCCGCAGGTGATGTTGAGCGTCTGGCAGAGCGCTCCCATGCCGAAGTCGGCGAGGTCGCCGCGCGTGCGGGCGGTCGGCGTCTCGGCCTCGCGCGCGCGGCGCACGAGCGCCCGGACGCGGGCCTTGAACTCCTCGGGGTCGACGGGCTTCTCCATGAACTCGTCGACGCCGGCGTCGAGCGCCTGGGCGAGTTCGCGCGTCGGGACCTTTCCGGAGAGGAGCATCATCGGGAGCGAGCGGCGCGACGCGAGCTGGGGGTCCTCGCTGAACCGGACCGCCGCGAAGAACCCGAAGCCGCCCATGCCCGGCATGCACACGTCGCTGATGCAGATGTCGAACGTGCCGCGGACGAGGGCCTTCAGCCCCTCTTCGCCGTTGGCGGCCTCCGTGACGCGGCATCCTTCGCGCCGGAGCACCGTCGCGAGCGCCCACCGTGTCTCCCGATCGTCCTCGAGGAGCAGAATCCGGGTGTCTTGCACGGTCCCTTTTCATCGGCTTCGCTGCGAGCCCGTCTGAACATCGCGTCGGATGGCCGGCCGAACTCCTCCGAAGCACTTCAACTGGTGGGGGTTCCTGCTGCTCTGCGGGATCTTCCTCGGGCTCGCCTTCCTCTGGAACACCCCCTGGGTGAGCCCGCTCAAGCTCTTCGTGGTGTTCCTCCACGAGACGAGCCACGGGCTCGCCGCCCTCGCCACCGGGGGCCGGATCGAGGAGATCCGGGTCTTCGCCGAAGAGGGGGGCCGGACCGTCACCACCGGGGGGAACGCCTTCGTCGTGACCTCGGCCGGGTACCTCGGGAGCATGTTCTTCGGCGTGATCCTCCTGATCGTGGCGACACGCACGGCCCAGGCTCGGTGGCTGGCTCTCGCTCTCGGCTCCGGGGCAGTCGCCATCGCGCTCCTCTGCATGCCCGCCGAGGGACGTCTCTTCGCCGCGGGCTGCGGCCTCGTCCTCGCCGCGACGTGGCCTCTGCCCCGTCCGGTCGCCGAGTTCGTGCTCCGGGTGATCGGCGTGACGTCGTGCCTCTACGCCATCCTCGACATCAAGAGCGACGTCCTCGACAGGAACCACCACGCGTCCGACGCGACGAGGCTCGCCGAGATGACCGGCATCCCCGGGATCGTGTGGGGCGCGCTCTGGATCGCGATCGCGCTGGTGGTGACGTTCTGCGCGGCGAAGTGGGCCGTCATGGTCGAGAAGCCTCCGAAGGTACAATCCCGCCCGCGATGACGCCCGACGGTCCGAGAGGCGCGCCCGCGACGCCCACGCTGGAACTCGTCTACGACGGGAACCCCGTGCTCGTCGAGGCCGACGACGTGATCGTCGGCCGCACCTTGAGGTGCACCGTGCGCGTCGTGCATCCGCTCGTGTCGCGAGAGCACTGCCGCATCGAGCCGCGCGCGGACGGTCTCTTCGTCGTCGATCTCGGTTCCGTCAACGGCACGTGGGTGAACGGAGTGCGCGTGACGGACCGCATGCAGATCCGCGCGGGCGACAGGCTGGGCCTCGGGCGCGACGGCGCGGTGCTCGTGGTCGAGCGGGCGATCGTCGGCGGCGTGGACGTTTCGCGACGCGCCCGCGAGGAGGACATGAAGACGATGGTCGCGGGCGACGCGCGCGCGGCGGGCGTCGTGGCGCGCGTCGACGTCGCGTCGGAGGCGTTGCCGGCGCTCGGCGCAGAGGACGAACCGCCGACGCGCGACGTCGGCGACCGGACGCGTCCGATCCCCGACGCCCCGCCGCCGGCGCAGGCGTCGTCCGCGATTCCGGTCATCACGGTGATCCCGTCGGTCGTCGTGCCGCACGACGCGGGAGCAGTCACGCGAGAGGCCGTCACACAGGAGGCCGGAGCGCCGCGGCGCAGCGGGTTCCTCCCCGGTTTCGCGGCCGGCGTCGCTCTCGGGCTCCTCGTCATCGCCGCTTTGGCGAAGTTCACGCACGTGCTCGAACCGCTGCGCGACGCGGTGCGCGGGACAGTGCGCGAAGCGGGCGGCCGGTGACCGACGAGACCGCGATCTACCTGCGCGTCCGCGGCGAGATGATCCGCATCGACGGACGCAGCGCCGTCGTGGGACGGAGCCGCACGTGCGACGTGCAGATCGACGAGCAGGGCGTCTCGCGGCGCCACTGCGAGGTGCTGCTGCGCGACGACGGCGCCTCGGTGCGCGACCTCGGCTCGGCGCACGGCACGTGGGTCTCGGGACGGCGCAGCGACGTCGAGACGCGGCTCGGCGCGGGCGTGCTCGTCACGCTCGGCGTGCGCGGGCCGCACTTCGAACTCGTCAACGCGATCGTCCACGGTCGCCCGGTGCTCGGCGGGCCGCCCGCGGCGAGACCGCACACCGTCACGGACGTGCTGCCCGGCTCGGCGCCGTCCGACGCCGACGCGACCGTGCCGATCGCCCCCGCTGCGACCCCCGCGGCGAGCGGCGGCACTCGCTTCTGGGCGGGCCTCGCGTGGGGGACGTTCGCGGGCCTCGTCATCGGCGCCGCGGTCGCTTCGTTCACCGACCTGCCGTTCTGAACGGGAGCGGCGTCAGGCGTCCGGATCCGGCGCCGGGTGCGGCCTGAGTCCGAGCCACAGCGCGACGAACGAAAGCACCGCGACGACCGCCGCGGCGACGGCGATCCACTGCCGGCCGAGGTTCTCGTCGCCGTAGCGCACGGACACGCGGTGGCGCCCTGCGGGGACCTTCACCACGATGAGCGGCACGCGCGCCGCGCGGAACTCGGCGGGCGCGCCGTCGAGGGTGACGGTGGCGCCCGCGGCGGGCCAGGTGAGCAGGTACTCGGCGTCCGTCGCGGCTTGGATCGTCAGGTCGCCGCCCCAGATCGCGTGGTCCTCGTAGTCGAGGAAGTCGGCGTCGCCGCGGCGGAGCGTGCGCGCGAACCCGACCGCGTCGTCGGGGCGGATCGAGGGCTCCTCGGCGAGGAAGAGGAACGCCGGGTGCGCGTGCCGCACGCGCAGGCCCGGCACCTCGGGCGCCGCGCCCAGCGCCGGATCGCGCTCGCCCGCGTCGGGGACGACGACGCTCGAGCCGTCGCCGACGACCACCACGGCCACGCCGAAGATGTCGAGCGCGCGGATCGTCGCCTGCGAGAGCTTCTCGGTCTTCGCAAACTCCGCGGCCGCACCGTCCGCGAGGTTCTCGAGCGCGGGAAGGATCGGGTCCGCGGGGTCGATGGACGGCGGATACGCGCCCCACCCGGCGGGCCCGCGCGCGCTCTCGTGGACCGACCCTTCGGGCGGCGTGCCGCGCTTCACGACGAGCGCCATCACGCGGAGTCCGTTCGCGGCGCCCGCCCCGCGCTCGAGGGCGCCGCGGAGCGACGGCACGCCCGTCGCGCGGACGACGTCGGCGCTCGTCTTCGCGATCCAGACGAGCACCGCGAGGGATCCGGCGAAGAGGAGCATCGTCGCGACGGCGGCCGGCTTCCTCACGACGCGCCTCCGCCCGGCATCACGGGCACCTTGCCGCGCAGTTCGCGGCGGCACATCCGCGCGAGCGCGTCGGCGACGCCGTCGAGACCGACGGGCGCTTCGAGCAGCGGCGCGATGGGCAGACGTCCGCTCGCGAGCGTGTCGAGGGCCGCGTGCACGTGCCGCGGCGTGTGGTGGAAGGACGAGAGGATCTGCACCTCGTCGTAATGGAGGCGCGCGGGTTCGACCGTGATCCGCGCGTCGCCCGCGCAGCCGCCGAACAGCAGCACGCGGCCGCCTTTGCGGCAGAGCGTCGGCGCCGCTTCCGACGTCTCGGCGGCGCCTGCGGCCTCGACGACGATGTCGAATCCCTTGCCGCCCGGCGACGCCGCGAAGAGCTGCGGTCGCGCCCCGACGACCGAGACCGCCACGACGCACGTCTCCACGCCGAGGCGCCGCGCCATCGGGAGAGCGTCGGGGTGGCGCGCGAACACGACCGACTGCACGCCGCGCGCGCGGAGCTCCGCGGCGAAGAGGAGCGCAACGGGACCCGAGCCGAGGATCAGCGCCGTCTCCCCCGCCTGCGGCGTCACCGTCTCGACGCCCTTCAGAACGCACGCGATCGGCTCCGTCGCTGCAGCGACGACCGGCGAGAGGCCCGGGAAACGGTGGTAGAGGTTCCGTCGCACGATGCGCTCGGGCAGCAGCAGACGCTCCGCGAAGGCGCCGTTGACGAACGTCAGGTCGTCGCAGAGGGACTCGCGCCCGCGCCGGCACGGATCGCACGCGCCACACGGCGCGCTGTTCGCTCCGACGACCGGGTCGCCCGGACGGAACTCCGTCACGCCGCTCCCCACCGCGTCGACGACGCCGCTGTACTCGTGTCCGAAGAGGCAGGGCGGCGTGAGCATCCGCGCGTGGTAGCCGCGCCGGAACACCTTCGCATCGGTGCCGCACGTGAGCGCGGCCTCGACGCGGATCAGCACCTCGCCCGGCCCGGGCACCGGCACCGGGACATCGACGATCACCACGTCCTCGCGCCCGCGGAGCATCGCCGCGCGCATCGTCGCGCTCATCGCGCTTCCTCGAAGCCCGTCGTCACGAGCACCTTCATCGAGCCCGCCACGGGCTTCTTCGCGAGATCGAACGCCTTCGGCGCGTCGGCGAGATCGAAGCGGTGGGAGATGAGATCCGCGACCTCGAGCTTCCCGGAGAACACGAGATCGGCCACCTCGGCGTTGAGATCCGCGTCCGCGCTGTACGCGCCGACGACGTCCTTCTCGAGGAAGCAGATCTGTCCCGCGTCGATGGTGACCGGGTCGCCGACCTTCGTGTGCGCGAAGAGGACGACGCGTCCGCCGGGGCGGACGCCGAGGATCGCCGCGTCGAGCGGCGCCTGCCCCGGGACGGCGACGATCGCGGCGTCGGCGCCGCGTCCCGCAGTCGCGGCGCGGAGCCACTCGGTGACGTCGATTGCGCGCGGATCGACGGCGTCCTTCGCACCGCTCCTCTTCGCGCGTTCGCGGCGATCCTCCATCGGCTCGGTGACGTAGACGTCGGCGCCCGCCATCACGCAGAGACGCACGAGGATCAGCCCGATCGAACCCGCGCCGACGACGAGCACCGTGTTGCGCGGACGGAGTTTCGCGACGCGCACGCACTTGAGACACGTGTTGACGGGTTCGAGGAAGGACGCCGCTTCCAGCGAGACGCCGTCGGGCACGTACGTCACGCCGCCGCCCTCGACGATCCACGGCATCACGCGCACGTACTCCGCGAACCCGCCGCCCGCCGGCTCGAAGCCCGCGGTCACGCCGGTCTTCTTGTAGCCCTCGCACTGCGCGTAGAGGCGCCGCTTGCAGTACGAGCACCGGCGGCAGGGAATGTGGTGATAGACCTGCACGCGCGCGCCGCGCGGGAACGCCTTCACGCCGCCGCCGTAGTCCTCCACGACGCCGGCCATCTCGTGGCCGAAGACGCGCGGCGGCGGCACGGTGCCGTGGTCGATCTTCTTGAGATCCGTCCAGCACACGCCGCAGCACGCGATGCG
>JANNHP010000151.1:0-8469 GCA_031404455.1 Planctomycetia bacterium
AACCCCAAGGGAGCTGCGGGTCTCTCGTAGATCCGCCGGTTCTCGAGTTGTTCGAAAACCCTGGGGCGCCGGCTCGAAGACGCTTGAGCCCATCCGCCCTGGTTCCACGGCCGTGGTTCCAGAGCCGCCGAGCCCCCTCCGGAGCACATCATCCTCGAGCCGTCACAGGGGCTTTCGCCCCCGCTTCTCCCCTCTCGCGCTTGAGCCCTCCGCGTCTGGGCGAACCATGACGCTTCGAGCCGGCGCCCCAGGGTTTTCGAACAACTCGAGAACCGGCGGATCTACGAGAGACCCGCAGCTCCCTTGGGGTTTTCGCTGCATCCGGAAGACGCTCTGGCGCCTCCCGATGCTCGACTTCGGCAGGGACCGGCATCCCCGTCGAAGCTGGAAGTTTTCGGGGGTGCGTGACCCCCTCCAGACGCCCGGCCCGGTCGCCCGTGCCGCACGTCCCTCCCATGTCACCGGACTATCAAAGAACGATCTGTCTCGGGCAGCAGTCTCGTCGTTTCCGACCTGCCTGCCCAACCGAGGGAAAGCTTAGTCAGCGCGCCGGATGCAGTCAATGGAGTGAAACCATCGACATTCGTTCTCCACAGTGGCTGTGGAAAACCGGTCCATTCAAGGAGGAATGCAGTCGTCGCGGCTAACCGCAGATGGGAGTGCAACTTCGGAGATTCCGGTAGGCGGGGTCGATCGACCCGTGCCGCACCACGACTCGCGCGGCACGGCGCCCGCGAGCGTGATCGGTCCGCGGAAAGTCTTTCCAGAATTCGTCAGTCCACAGCGATTCGGCCGTGGTCCGGGGACTCGGCCGGCGCCGTCGCGGCGGCGAAAGGGACCGCGTGCTTGACGGCCGAGCGGCGGCCCTACAGAATGGGAGAGTCGTCGGTATCTCTACAGTATGTCGTGGTAGCTGCGGACCGGCGGGGCGGTGTCTCTGAGGACCGTCCCGTCGGCCGCTCGACGGCCGCTCCGAGCCGAACTCGGTCGGGCCTTGGGGGGCGGACATGAGGCCCGATCGCCGGTTGCTCCACGCAATGCGGATCACCGCATGCCTGCTCGTTGCGCTCGTCTCCGTGGCGTGCCAGAGCATGGCCTCCGAGGAGACCACGTCGCAGGAAGACCCCGCTCCCTGGGTGTCCTCGGCCACGCTCGCAGATCGTCTCGGTCTCGAACGGAGGCCGCTCGACGAGGGCGGCAAGATCGTGCTCGTCGCGGCGGACGGAGACGAGATCCTCCTCTTCCCGGAGACGACCGTCGCCTCCGTGCACGGCATCCAGCTCGTGACGTCGGAACCCATCGCGCTCAGGTCCGGCGAGGCGTGGCTGATGAGCGGCGACGCCGAGGCGATCGCGTCGACCTGGTCGTCTGCGACGGCGATGGAGCCGCGGGACTGGACCCTTCCGCCGTTGCCGCTCCCCGGATCCGGTCAGAGGACGTCGCGCGGCACGTCCGCGGGCTCCGGCTCGGCGGGTGCGGCGTACACCGACAAGGCGACGGCGGCCGAGGTCCGCTCCTGGTCGGTTCCGCTCCGCATGCCGTGGAGGTACATCGTCATCCACCACAGCGCCACCGACTCCGGCAGCGCGTCCCAGTTCGACGCCTGGCACAAGAAGAAGGGCTGGGAGGGCCTCGGCTACGACTTCGTGATCGACAACGGGAACGGGGGGCCCGACGGCGCGGTCGAGGTCGGCTATCGCTGGCGCCAGCAGAAGCAGGGCGCGCACGCAGGTCCCGATTCGCCCCGCAACAAGGACGGGATCGGGATCTGCCTCGTCGGCGACTTCACCAGGACTCGGCCCACCGCGGCGCAGATGCGGGCGCTCTCCCGGCTGTGCAACTTCCTGTCCGGCTACTGCGGGATCCCCCGGGAGAACTACCTGCTCCACGGCGACGTGCGGCAGACCGCCTGTCCGGGGCCGAACTTTCCGAGGGACTTCCTCGCGCAGCCCGGGACCGGCCGTTCGGTCTCGGGCGGGACGGGCCGGGACTTCGGCACGCGCTGACGTTGCCCTGGACCGCTCCGCCGGGTCCCCGAGACAACTCCGCGGGGCCGACGGCGGAACTCACTCAGACTCGAGCAGCGAGGCGGCGAGTCGAAAGGCGACGACGCCGGGCACGCGAGTCCGCCTTGCGCGGCGAAATCTCGTGCCCGGCGAGCAGGTACGGCTCGGGAACTACTTCGGGCTCTTCGGCAGGATCTTGAAGACGCGAGTGCCGCACTTGCTGCACTTGCCGTCCATCGCCTTCTTCCCGTTCTTCATCGTGACTTCCTTCGCCCCGGTCATCTCGACCTTGGCGCGGCACTTGACGCAATAGCCTTCCATGTGAGCCTCCTGGGGGCCGCTGGCCGCCCGTACAAGGTGCATCGTCCCGTCGCCTGCCGAGCTTGAGCCCGGGCAGGCTCGTTTTCGATCCGGGCCCTACGGGAGACGGCCTCGATCGCCCGCGCGGAGCGGCGCACGCAGGCATCGCCGGTGCCCGAAGCGCACGCGCAACGCCGGCGCCGCGCGAGGTTGCTTCACACCCATTCAGCGCCTCGCGGCCGCCGCGATCGCAGCGCTGTTCTTGCTGAAGCGGACTTCCCTGGCGTTCGCGTACTCCATGAGCTCTTCCACCATGCTGCGGTGGATGAGCCCTTCCTCGCCGAGAAGGCGCAGGAAGATGCGCCCTTCCCGGTTGTCGATCCGGGAGGAGGCCTGGTTGAAGAAGCGATTGCTGCGCTCCTCGGCCTTCAGGATGCACTGCACCGCGACGTCCATCGACTCCCGGTCCTTGACCTCGAGGAAGACGAAGCGCTCCTTCAACTGGCGCTTCTCGGCGTCCTCGAGCTCGATGTGGGAGCTTCCGACGAGCTCGCGACGGTACTTCCGCAGGATCTTGCGGTGGTCGCGCTCCTCGGAGGCCATCAGGCGGAAGCGCTGCTTCATGATCGGATCGCTGACGACCTTGGACAGGAACTCGTAGTACTGGGAGGTCAGGGTCTTCCAGTAGATGGAGAGGTCCAGGATCTTCCTCGTGTCCGAGATGTTCGTCGTCTCGGCGGACATCGATCGCTCCGATCTCGGTCTGCCCATCGTTTCGGCTGCGCCGGAGGGGCATCGCGGCGGGTTCCCCGGGCACTTGCCCCGAGTTCCCGTGGAAAAAGACGTGAATACTAGGACGAGGGGGGGGTGAGTAAAGCGAAAAGCTGAACCGCCGACACGGCGCGGAGCTTCCCGGAGCGAGCCTGGGTGCGCCGGAGTCGAGGCGTCCGGCTAGGCCGGGACGGCGTCGATGGGGCGCCGGGACGCGTAGTCGGCGTCGCAGGCGAACCAGTAGCGGACGCGGTCCTCGCCGAGCTTCCAGCAGAGGTAGACCACCTCGCCCTTGAGGAGGCCCTTCATCGTCACCACGCCGAGTTCCGGGTCCTCGAGCTTGACGCCGAGTTGTTCGAGCTCCATCAGGTACGCGCGCATCTCCGCGAGGTCGTCCCGCATGCCGCTCGGGAGGCGGTGGTCGCCGGAGATCTCGTCGAGTTCCTCGATGGTCCGGAACGACGAGAGATCACGTCGCACACGAAGGTAGACCTCACGCTGGTCCTCGACGTTGGCCCGGACCAGGGCGAGCACCTGGTCGGCCTGTTCGCGCGTGTAGAGGACGTGACGGAGCATGGCGGGCGTTCCACTCGTCGGCACGGCGACGGCCGCGAGGTGAGCGATTCCGCCGGAGCGCCCCGCTGGAAGTGCCGGCCTTCAGGCTCGCGGAGGTCGGTTCACTGCCCGCGACCGCGCCCCTGCGAGCGCCCTCCGCCCTGCGACCGCGCCGGAGCGTGGGACGCGCCGCGCGAGCCGCCGGAGACGGACGGCCTCGACGACGACGGGCGCGACGACGACGGGCGCGGGGCCGAAGGTCGGGAGACGGACGGTCGCGACGCCGCCGACGAGGGTGCGTTCGTGCGGGCCGGCGAGGAACGTTCCGGGCGCTGCGCGCTCGCGGCGCGTCCGGACCCGGATCGGGCACCCGGCGACGACGTACCAGGCTGAGCGGCGCGGCTCGGCTGCGCGTCGCGCCAGCGGGCGAACGATCCCGCGTCCGACGACGAAGCGCGCTGCGTCCCCGGCCTGTCGCCGAGAGGCCGCCGCGTGCCGCTGGTGCCCGGGGACGACGTGGTCCCGCGACCCGCGCGAGAGGAGGAGTCCGGCGCCGCGCTGCCGCGGTTCGCGCCGGCGCGCCGTGCCGCGTCCGCTCCAGCCGTCGCCGGGGCGTTTCCCCGCGGCTGGGATGCGGCCGGCCGGCCCGAGTTCGGACGCGCCTCACCCGGACGCCCCGTGCTCGAACGATCCGCGCCGATGCGTCCGTCGCGCGCCTGCGTCTCGCCGCGTCCGCCGTCGGCGCTGCGGTCCCGGTGCTGGTTCGCGTTGCCCTTGCCGTCCTTGCCGCCGCCCTTGCCGTTGTTCCCGCCACCCTTGTTGTTCTTGTCGTTGTCGTCGCAGTCGCGGTCGTCGTCGCAATCGTCGTCGTCGTCGCAAGACCAGCCGCCGTTCCAGTTCGACCAACTGAAGCTGAGCGAGACGAACGGATCCAGCGTGTAGTACCAAGGGTGGCAGCCGCAGCCGTAGTAGTGGTGCGCGCATCCGATGTAGTGCGAGTGGCCGTACGAGATCCACTGGTCGCACCCCACGTCGCCGTACACCACGCGCTCCAGGACGACCGTGGGCTCCCGCTCGACGATCACTTCGCGGTCGACGTACACCGGGACCTCGCGCTCCACGACCGTCTCCTTCTCGACGATCCGGATCTCCGGGGACGGTCCGCCCGCGGCGGACTCTTCCGTCTGAGCGGCGGTCTCGTCCGTGGAGCCGAAACGAGGCTCCTCGGCGGACCGCGCGGGCACGGGCTCGATGAGCTCTGGTTTCGGCGCGGCCTGCGCCTTCTGCATCGCGGCGATCTGGGCGCGCAGGCGCGCCACCTCCTCGGCGAGCGCCCGGATCGCGCCTTCGTCGATCGGCCGCGGCGCGACGGGCTTCACGGGCTCGTCCGGCTTCGCAGCAGGAGACGTCTGCGGCGCGGGCGCCGGCTTCTCCTCCTGCGCCCGGACGCCTTCGGTGCATCCCACGAGGGCGCAAGCCGCGAGCGCGAACGACGCCGGCAGACGGTGCTTCGACTTGGGCTTCGACTTGGGCTTCGACATGGCGAACCTCCTCGTGAGACCAGCGACCGCCTGGATCCTATCAAACCTTGGACCGCCGGCCGACCCGGGAAGTCGAGCCGACGACGCCGCTCCGATGTCCCCCGGCGAGGTCAACGGAACGGCGCGTAGTCGTAGGTCCGCGAAACTCCGTTCGGAAGGAGCCTCGCGGCCACGCGGAACGCCTTGCAGAAGCCGCTCCCGGAGAAGTACTCGGCGTTCGAGAAGACGAGTTCGTGGGCGCGTCCGGTCGCGTCGTAGCGCCGCACCTCGGTCCACCCGGTCGGACGCCCCGTGGCGTCGTACGCGAAGCCGGAGAGCGTCGCGCTGCCCGAACCCTGCGGAGTGCGGATGCTCGGCGCCTCGTAGCCCTCGATCAGTCCCTGCCACGGTCCGCTCGCGTAGCGCTCGACACCGGTGAGCTCCGCGAAAAAGCCGTCCACGCAGAACAGCAGGTACTTCGTGGGAAACTCCCCCGGCTCGCGCGGGGCCCGCGAGCACCCGCCGGTGCCGGCGCCGCCGTCGAGGAAGGACGCGTCGGGCTGCGCCCCCGCCGACGAGAGGATGCACTCGTTCGGTCCGCCCGACTCGCCCACGATCGCGACGATGGGGGTCCGGCCCGCCGACGGGAACGCGACCGCGTCTGGATCCGGCAGAACGGCGCTCCTGTAGTCGTGCGTCGCGCCGCGCGGCAGCGCTCCGGAGAGCTTCACCGTCGCCGACCACTTGACGGTCCCGTCGGGCACGTCGAGGACGACGACGTGATCGCCGACCGACGTCGCTCGGAACCCGTCCTGCGTGGACGACGACCTCGTCGTCCGCGGCGCCGCGGTGCTCGTCACCGCCGCGCCGTCCGGTCCGGTGACCGAGGCGACGGTGACGGGCGACGCCCCTTTCCAGCGGACCGAGATCGTGGCGTCGAAGCCGGGGTACGCGCCGAACGTGAGCGTCTTCTCCGGAGACACGGTGTTCCCGGCGAGCGCGAAGCTCTTCGCCGGTTTCAGGGCGACGCGCATGCGATACGCCCCGACCGTCGAACCCGTGCCGCCCACGATGATCCTGTACTGCGACGACGCCGTCGGCGACGCGACGAGAACGCTCGTCGGCCCGGTGGCGAGCAGTCCGAGTCCCTGGTAGTCGTCGGTGTAGACGCCGAGGGCCGGGCTCAGGTTGCCGCCGCCGCCCTTGCCGACGCTGACGGAGAGGAACGATCCGCGCGCGGCGCGGATCGTGTACTCGTCGAACGTCCGGCCGACCGTGACCTCGCCGAGCACCGTGTCACCGTGCTCGATCGTGTGGCGGTCGAAGGCGCCCGCCGACGCGGCGAGGATCACGAGGGCTGCGGACGCGAGCGCGAAACGGGAACGCATGTGCGCCGCAGCGTAATCTCCCCGCCATGACGCACACCGAAGTCGTCGTCGCGGGCGCCGTGAGGACTCCGATCGGGAAGTTCGGCGGGAGCTTCGTGCCGCTCAAGGCCGCCGACCTCGGCGTCGCCGCGGCGAAGGAGGCGATGCGCCGCGCGGGCGTCGCGCCGGACGCGATCGACGAGTGCCTCTTCGGCCACGGACGGCAGGCCGGCGGAGGCACGAACACGGCCCGTCAGGTGATGGTCCGCGCGGGCGTTCCGGTCACATCCCCCGCGATGACGGTCAACAAGGCGTGCGCGTCGTCGATGAAGGCGATCGCGCTCGCGTTCGACGGGATCCAGCTCGGCCGCACGCGCGCCGTCCTCGCGGGCGGCACCGAGTCGATGTCGAACACGCCCTACTACCTGCTCGACGCGCGGTTCGGCTATCGCCTCGGCCACTCCGAGGTCGTGGACGGCATGTACAAGGACGGCTTCCAGTGCCCGATCGCGGACCAGTTGATGGGCCGCACCGCCGAGACGCTCGCCGAGCAGTACGGCATCTCGCGCAAGGAACAGGACGAGTACGCCGTGCGGTCTCAGTCGCGATGTTCTGCAGCGACGGCGCGCGGCGACTGGAAGGACGAGACGTTCGCCGTCGACGTGCCCGGACGCAAGGGTCCGACGCAGATCACGGCGGACGAGCACCCGCGCGGCGACGCGACCGTCGAGTCGATGGGCAAGCTCCCCGCGGTGTTCAAGGAGGGCGGCACGGTCCACGCCGGCAACTCGTCGGGCATCACCGACGGTGCCGCGGCGATGGTCGTGCTCTCCGCCGCGCGCGCGACGGAACTCGGCGTCACGCCGATGGCCCGCGTCGTCGACTGGGCGACCGCGGGTGTCGTTCCGAAGATCATGGGCATCGGGCCCGTGCCCGCGGTGAGGAAGCTCCTCGAGCGCACGAAGCTCTCGATGACGGACATCGACCTCTTCGAGGTGAACGAGGCGTTCGCGGCGCAGGTCCTCGCGTGCGACCGCGACCTGAAGTTCGATCCGGAGAAGCTGAACGTGAACGGCGGCGCGATCGCGCTCGGCCACCCGATCGGCGCGACCGGCGCGCGGATCTGCGTGACGCTCGTCCACGAGATGCGCCGCCGCGGCGCGCGCCGCGGACTCGCGACGCTCTGCGTGTCGGGCGGCATGGGCATGGCCATCCTCTTCGAGCGCGTGTGACGGAGAATCGCGGCCGCCCGATCTCGCGTCGCGGGCTCTTCGGCATCTTCGGCAGAGGCGCCAAGGGCTTCAAGGAGGCGATCGAGAAGTCCGTGCCCGCGCTGACCCCCGGCGCCGCGAAGGCGCCGTCGCCGTCCTACGAGCGCAAGCTCCGCCCGCCCGACGCGACGGTCGCTGCGACCTCCGACGGTCAGGGCGGGTTCCTCGTCGATCTGCGCCGCCGTCCACTCGCCATCGGACGGTCGCTCCGCATCGCGGGGCCCGCACTCGCGGAGGCTCTCCTCGCCGTCCGCGTGAACGAGCACCATGTCGGAATCGTCGGCGGCGAGTGTCCGGTGGACGGCAGCGATCTCCTCTGGCTCCAGTTCGAGGACCGCGCCGCGTGTCCGTCGTGCGGTTCGCGCTGGCGCCTCGACGGCAGCCACCTGCGGGGGCCCGCGGACTCGCCGCTCGGCCTCTTCCTCGTCGACGAGACCGCAGGACTCCTGCACTTTCGAGCGATCGGTCGTTGACGGCGGCGCGCGATCGGGCGGTGACGGCGGAGCCCGTCGCGCGGACGAGAACGGGCCCCAATCAGAGGGGCGCCGACCGGCGTCGCGCGCGCGCGACCCCACCGCGGGCCCTAGAAATACTCTGAGGAAGCCGCGCCGAGCCACTTCCTCAGACACAATCAGTAGAACCACAACAAGACGACGGTATACTGCACGGAGGCAAACGC
>JANNHP010000152.1:0-2855 GCA_031404455.1 Planctomycetia bacterium
GGACGTACACCTACTACGTCCGCCTGTTCCTGCGCGCGGTCCTCGACGAGGATCCGATCGACGTCCGCAAGCTGCGCGCGTCCGACGCGATCGAGTTCCTCTCGGCGACGACGTCGGTCTACCAGACTCGCACGGTGAAGCTGATCGCCACGTCGCTGCGGTCGTTCTTCGCCTTCCTGCGCTTCGAGGGCGTCGGCGACGCCGGACTCCAGGCCGCCGTTCCGACGGTGGCGGGGTGGCGGCTCGCGACGCTTCCGCGCAGTCTCGGCGAGGAGCAGCACCGACGCCTTCTCGCGTCGCTCGACGGCTCGTCGCCGCGGCTGCGACGAGACCGCGCAATCCTTCTGTGCCTCTCGGGCCTCGGACTTCGCGCACGCGAAGTGGCCGAGCTGCGGCTGGAGGACCTCGATTGGCGCGCGGGCGTCGTCCGCGTCCGCACGCGCAAGACCGGCCGCGGAGCGGTTCTCCCGCTGCCCCGCGACGCGGGCCGCGCGATCGCCGCGTACCTGCGCGACGGCCGTCCGCGGAGCAAGGCCCGCCACGTGTTCCTCATCCATCGCGGCCGGGTCGGCGAGCCGATCGGCGGCCCCGTGGTGAGCCACGCCGTCGAGGACGCGCTGACGCGCGCGGGCATCGACGCGCCGAGCCGCGGCGCGCACCTGCTGCGACACACGTTCGCCACGCGGCTCGTGCGTCGCGGCGCGAGCCTCAAGGAGATCGCCGACGTCCTGGGACATCGAAGCCTCGACACCACGACGATCTACGCCAAGGTGGACCTGCCCTCGCTGTCCGAGGTGGCGCTGCCGTGGCCGCAGGTGTCGCCATGACGGCGCGTTCCTTCGTCGCTCTCGCCGAGGACTACCTCGCCCTGCGACGCAGCCTCGGCTTCTCGCTCTCCGACCAGGGACGGATGCTGCTTCACTTCGCGCGCTTCGCGGACAGGAGCGGACATCGCGGGCCGCTCACCGTCGATCTCGCCGTGCGCTGGTCGGAGTCCTGCGCGGCGAGCAGCCCCGCCCGGGCGGCGCGTCGGCTCTCCGTCGTGCGGGGCTTCGCCCGGCACCGCGCGGCGTTCGACGCGGCCACCGAGATCCCGACGGCCGGAGCGTTCGGCCGCGGCTACGTCCGAAGACCTCCCTACATCTACTCCGACGAGGAGATCGCCGCCTTGGTCCGCGCCACCGCCACTCTTCGGCCGCGGGGCGGGACGCGCGCTCCCACGTTCGCGACGCTCTTCTGCCTGCTCGCCGCGACGGCCCTGCGCATCTCCGAGGCGCTCGCGCTGCGCGACGGCGACGTGGACCTTCGCGAGCGCGTCCTCACCGTCCGGCAGAGCACGTTCCGAAAGTCCCGCCTCGTCCCGCTGCATCCGAGCGCCGTCGAGCCGTTGCGCCGATACGCCGCGCTGCGCGCCGGGTGCCTCGACGGCTCCGACGCCTTCTTCCGGATCGACGGAGCCCGTGTGCCCTACGCGACCGTCTGTTCGGCGTTCGGCCGTCTGCGCCGACGGCTGGGCTGGACCGAGCAGGGCCTCGCCCGCCTGCCCCGCGTCCACGACCTGCGGCACACGGCCGCGGTGCGCCGCCTCCTCCTCTGGAGCAAGGAGGGCGTCGAGATCGACCGCAGGATGCTCCACCTCGCGACGTACCTCGGACACGCGCACGTCACCGACACGTACTGGTACCTCTCCGCCGTCCCCGAGCTGATGGCGCTCACCGCGCAGCGCTTCGAGGCCTTCGCACGCCGCGAAGAGGAGCGCGCGTCATGAGGCCCGCACAGATCGCATTCCCCGCCTTGCTTCAGGACTTCTTCGTCAAGCGCCTCGCAGAGCAGCGCGGCGCAAGCGCCCGGACGATCGCGAGCTACCGCGACGCCTTCGAGATCCTCCTGCGCTTCGCCGAGAAGAGGACACGGCGTCCGCCCTCGCAGCTCACGCTCCAGGATCTCGACGCGCCGTTCGTCCTCGCGTTCCTCGAGCACCTGGAGAAGGAGCGAGGCAACAGCCCACGCACGCGCAATGCCCGGCTCGCCGCCGTCCACTCGTTCATGCGTTACGCGTCGCTGCGCGAGCCCGCTTCCCTCGCCGTCGCGCAGCGCGTCCTCGCGATCCCCGCCAAACGCTTCGACCGGCCTCTGCTCGGCTTCCTCGATCGCGACGAGATGGAGGCGGTCCTCGCCGCGCCCGACCGCGCGACGTGGAGCGGCCGCCGCGACGCCGTCCTTCTCGCCGTGCTCTACAACACCGGCGCGCGCGTCTCCGAGGCCGTCGGCTTGCGCGTCGCCGACGTGCTCCTCGACCACGGACCGGCCGTCCACCTCCGCGGCAAGGGACGCAAGGAGCGCACCGTCCCGCTGTGGAAGAGCACCGTCGCGCTGCTGCGCGCGTGGCTCACGCAGATCGACCCGAGTCCAGACGCGCCCATCTTCATCAACCGCGCGGGCGAGCGTCTGTCGCGCTCCGGCGTCGAGGATCGGCTGCGTCTCGCCGTCGCCGCAGCGTCGAAGTCGTGCCCGTCCCTCGTCGGCCGCCGCATCTCGCCCCACACGCTGAGGCACACGACCGCGATGCATCTGCTCCAGGGCGGCGTGGACATCACGGTCATCGCGCTGTGGCTCGGACACGAGAGCACCACGACCACGCACCACTACGTCGAGGCCGACCTCGCGATGAAGGAGGCCGCGCTGCGCCGCGTCGCAGATCCGTCTCCGCGGCGCATCCGCTTCCGACCCAACGACCGCCTGCTCGCGTTCCTCGAGGCGCTGTGATTATGCGGAGCCCCGCTTCACTCAAGCGCCCGCGCCAGCGCGCTCCGCCGACTCAACTCCGCATAACACCGGGCTCGGCGTAATACCGG
>JANNHP010000153.1:0-29679 GCA_031404455.1 Planctomycetia bacterium
TGATCGACACCGCCGGCATGGCCCAGCGCGATGTCCGCACCCGCGAGCGGCGTTGCCGGACAGGACGGGGTCGTTCTCCGATCCACGTTGGGCGGACACGGGGGTCCGCCCCTACCGAGGCGTAGACTGGCCTCCGTGCCAAGGGCGAAGCAAACCAAGTCTCGGGCGCGCGCGAAGCGGAAGCCTGACATCGCCGCCCTGTTCAGGGACGGTCGTGCGATCGACGCCGCAATGCGTCGAGCCGTCCGCCAAGCGCTGCTGGAGCACAAGCGCCGGGGCGAACCGATCGTCGTCTGGCAGGACGGGCGCGTCGTCACGCTGCGGGCGGAGGACATCCCGGTGGTCGCCGAGTAGGCGGCCCAAATCGGAGTCTGAGGCGAATTCAGACGGACCCGTCGGAAGGACGCCGACCGGCAGGATCGGAACGGCCGACCCTCCAGCCGAGCAGCAACTCAATTGTCTCGATAGTGTCTTTCGCCTCGTCTCGGACCATCTCGTCGGGGTCCTGAAGCGCAGCTTCGAGGACCGGTTGCACGCGGGCCTGGTCCAGTTTGCCGAGGAATCGCGCAACGAGACCCAGTCCCACGAGCGCGTTGTAGCGAACGACCGGATCGGAGTGCGTCACGAGTCGGAGCCCGACGTCCTGCGCCCACGCCGCGTCGTCGGGGTGATAGGCAGGAGAGAGCGCCGCGTCGATCAACTCCGATTGCACGTTGCGCCAGATCGCGGCTTCGACCGCCTCTGGGGTCATCTCCGGAATCGCGCGATAGACCAGCTTCTTCTTCCTCACCTCCCCTCCGCCCCGACCCTTCCCAGCGTCCGGTCCAGCACCCTCGCGAACGCCGGCGGGAACCGCGCGAACTCGTCCGAGACGCCCTCGCCGCCCTGCGCGACCATCACCGACGTCGCGTCGCCGGAGTGGTCGACGCCGAGTCCCGCTAGATGGCCGATCTCCTTCGAGAGCTTCATGCAGAACGTGGACGCGACGCCGTCGATCAGCGCGCGGATGCAGTCGGCGCGCAGGTTGCCCTCGCCCGTCGTGTTCCACGCGTAGGTGCCGTCGAGGTAGACGATGTCGGCGTCGGAGAGCGGCGGGTTGAGCCGCGCCTTCTGCAGCAGCAGCGTCGCGGTCCGCAGGAGATACGTCGACAGCGCCTGTGCGCGGAGTTGTTTCAGGAACGCCTGGCCGCCGTGCATCCCGTCGGGGCCGTCGCCCGCGATGACGGCGTCCCACACTGCCGAGGCGCCCTTCGTGTCGGTGCCCTCGGCGACGAACGCGATCTTGAACGAGAGCGCGGGCCGCGCGCTGCCGTCGTAGCTCCGGCCCCACACGCGCGAGAGCTTCGAGCAGGTGCGCGCGACGATCTGCTCGCGCGCCATCTCGTCGGCCTTGCCGCGGCCCTTGCCGAGTCCGAGGCGCTGGAGATCCGTCTCGATCGTCCGTTCGGGCCGGCCGTCGCCGCCGCCGAAGCCGACCTTCACGCACGTCTCGCCCTCCGCCGCGCGATACCTGCGGATGAGGCCGTTGCCGAGGAAGGCTCCGTTCGCCGACTCAGGGAGATACGAGGCCTTCACCGGGGCGACGACGCCCTCGGGCGACGTCGTCCACGTCGCCGAGCGCCAGCGATCCACGCAACCCGTGCCGTCGAAGAGGCGCGCCTGGGTCCCGCCCGCCCCGTCCTCGACTTCGCGGAGCGAAGCGATCGCCGGCCGTTTCGCGGCGGCGATGACCGCGTCGATCAGCGCCGCCGCCGCGACGAACCCGCGCGCCGCGGCGGGAGTGAGATCCGCGGACTTTCCAGCGGCGGGCGGGTGCTTCGCGAAGATCTCGCCGAGCTTGCGTTGCTCGGCCCACGCGGGCGTCGCGGCGACGAACGCCGTCCGCCTGCGATGCGGCGCGCCGTCGAGCGCGGTGTCGAGAGCGAGGACGTGCGCGTCCCATCCCGCCTTGTCGAGCGCCGCGCCGACCGAGCGCACGGTCCGCGCGCCGCCCACGACGACGACCCGGTCGCACGCGTCGGCCTGCGCCTTCTTCACGTCCGAGGCGTCCACGTCGGCACCCGGCTTCACCACGGTCTCGCCCACCGCGACGAGACCGTCCACGTCGTCGCGGCGCAGCGACGCCGAGATCGCGCGGGCCCAGTTCGAGTCCTCGACGACGAGCCACGCCTTCTTCGTCTCTCCGGGGAGTCCGATCGACGATCGGCCCGAGCGCAGGCGCAGCATCTCGGCGAGGGCGAGACCGCGGTCGGCGGCGGACGGTTCGACGCGGAACACCGGGTCGGCGACGTCGAGCGTGCGCGCCGGTCCGCCGGGTCCGACGAGGACGAGCGGCATCTTCGCGCGGCGCGCCACCGACTCGAGATCCGCGGCGACGGCCTCCGTCGCGACCGCGACGACGGCGCCGAACTTCTCCTTGACCGCCGTCTCCACCGCGAGCGACGCGATCGAGGCGTCGCCCGCGCTGAACGTCACGATCTCGACCGACGGCCGCTTCGCACCCGCGGCCTTCGAGTCGTTCGACGCGGCGGCGGCGAGGGCCACGCCCGCCGCTACCTCGGCGGCGACGGGATCGGCGTCGGCGTTCGGGACGACGAGTGCGACACGGAGCGTCGCTTCGGCCGCGTTCGCACGCGGCGGCGACGGTGCGATCGTTGCTGCGAGCGTCCCGAGCATCAACGCGCTCACGCAACGACGCATCACGTCACCTCACCTCGCGAATGCCCCATGCTTGAATCTCGCGCGGCGCGGGCCGCCCGAGCGGCGTCGCCCGCCCGCCGCGGTTGCCGAGAATCTGTAGGGCGCGCCTCGCGCCCTACAGATTCTCGACCCAGTCGCTCTTCTCCCGCACCACGTTCACGATGAGCCGGAACATCGAGTAGCCGGGTGCGATCTTCTTCATCGTCTCCTCGTTGATCTGCCCGGTGAAGCCGCCGTCCTTCGCGAGACGGCGGATCTCTTCCAGGTTGAGTCCGAGGTTGTCCGCGGCGAACACCATGCGGTCGCGCTCCTTCTGCGCGGCCTGCATGCCCTCTTCCTGCAGGTAGAAGTGGCTGATCGAGTGCTGCACCTTTCCGAGGCCCCAGCGGAACGTCGCGGCCATCGGCGAACTGCCGTAGCGCTTCTTCATCTCCGCGCTGTCCACGAGCACTTCGGTGCGCTCGGGCCAGATCACGGTCATCGGGAACGCCTGGATCTCGAGCCACCACTTCATGGCGGGGACGCCGTCGAAGATGCCCGCGTTGAACGGGTGCCCGGGGAATGCGTCCTCCACGACGACCACGTCGTTGCCGGTGGACGAACCGGAGAACTGCTTCAGGTAGCCCGCGAACCCGGGCTCGATCGTCTTCGTGAGCGCCCAGTCCGTCGTCATCAGGTAGCCGCCCACATTGACGAACCACTGCACGCGCTCGCGGCTGTCCGAGTCCATGTTGCCCTCGCAGTTCACGAGGATGGTCTGGTTCGGGTTGATGCCCGCGTCCTTCAACTGCTGCGCGCGGAGCAGCGTGTGCGGAATGTTCAGGTGCCCGAGCACCTTCTCGACGTGGTCCCACGCGCCCGTGACGACCAGGATCCGCGCCTTCTGCAGGATCTCGACGCCGGCGTCGCGCGCCGCCTGGTTGCCGTAGTCCTTGTTCTTCTCGCGCTCCTTCTGCTTCTCGGCCTCGGTGCGGCGGCTCTGCTTCACGAGGACGAGTCCGACGCCGTTGTTCGCCCACCACTCGCGCCAGAGCTTCGCGTCGGGTCCGAGCTTCTCGCGGCAGAGGATCTGCAGGTTCGCGTGGCAGACGCCCTTGACGAGCGGGTCCTTGTCCGTCAGCCCCTCGGTGAGGAGCGGGATGGCGCCCGCGGCGCGCAGGCGGCCGAGCCCCTCGAACGCGGCGCCGCGGACCTGCCACGCCTTGTGCGTGACGAGCGGTTCGAGTTTCGGCAGGTCCTCCGCCGCGCCGAGCGAGCCGACGGCGGCCGCCGCCGCGCTCGAGACGCGCCACGCCGGATCGGCGAGGAGCGGCACGAGATCCGCGACGCCCGCCGGGTCGCCGAGGTCGGACACCTCGACGACGAACTGCAGCCGGATCAGTTCGAGCGGGTCCTTGCGGATCCGGGCGCCGAGGGCGCGGAAGTCGGTGGGCGGAATCGTCCGCGCGAGCGCCGTGACCGCCTCCATGCGCACGTACGGGCTCTTGTCGTCGAGGAGCTTCGTGAGCGCGGGGGCGGAGTCGGGGTTGCGCAGGATGCCGAGCGCTTTCGCGGCCTCGGAGCGGACGCGATCCTCCTTGTGCGCGAGGAGCGCCTCGAGGCCGTCGCGCGCGCCGGCGCACTTCACGCGCCCGGCGAGGCGCGCCGCGCGCCGGATCTCGTCGGGCTTCTTCGCCTGGCCGAACGCGGTGTGCAGCACGCCGGCGAGTTCCTCGGCCGGGCGCTTCTCGAGTCCGCGCCCGATCCGCTCCTGCGCGTACAGGTCGTCGTCGGGCTGCTGCACGGCTTCCGACGCGAGGAGTCCGGAGGCCGAGGACCCGGGCACGCGCGCGAGCGCGTCGATCGCGGCGGCGTAGAGGAGGAAGAACTTCTTGTCGGAGCGCGACGACAGCAGCGGCTCGACGGCGGCGACGATCTCGGTGGCGCTCGCCGGGTCGCCCGCGAGCGCCGCGATGCCGCGGACGGCCGCGGCGGCGACCTCCGTGTTCTTCGACGTGCTCTGGAAGATGAGCTTCCTCAGCACGTCCTTGCCGCCGATCCGGCCCGCGGCGACATAGGCGCGCTCACGCGTGCCGTCGTCCTTCTGCGCGGCGTTGCGCGCTCGTTCGAGGAGGCGCGCGCCGCCGCCCTCGGGGTCGAGCTCGCGCAGCGCGACGATCGCGGCGTCGCGGACCCACTGGATGTCGCCGTCGGTCGCGCGCTTCGCGAGCGCTTCCTTCGCCGCGTCGCCGCCGACTTTCGCGAGCACCTTGCACGCCGTGATCTCCACGCCCCAGTCGGGGTCGTCGAGGAGACCGAGCACGGCCTTCTCCGCCTCGGGTGAGCGTCCGAGCTCCGCGATCTGCTCGAGCCCCTTCGTGCGCTCCGACCAGTCCTTGCTCGCGAGCAGCTTCTGCGCCGAGGCGATCGCGCTCTCGGCGCGCACGGCCGCCGGAGTGAGCGCGAAGATCGCGACGAGCAGGAACGCGGCGCTGCGGAGCGTGGTTCTCATGGCCAGATGGTAAGGGACGGGGCGGCGCCCGGTCCGGTTCACGTCCCGTACGTGGTCGGCGCGCGGGGCGGCGCCCCGGAGCGCGCGGCAGCCACGGCGCGGGCGTCCGCGACGCGCGCCGCGGAGATCGGCCCCGCGGCGAGGCTCCATCGGTCCATGTCGAGCACGCGGAACTCGCGCGAGGGCGCGAGCAGGCGCGCCATTGCCGCGCGGAAGTCGTCGTCGTCGCCGGCATGGGCGCGCGCGAACGACGCCGAGTCGAACGCGCGCTTCGCGGCGACGAGCGCGCCGAGCGTCGGCGCCTCGACGGGCGGGCGGCCTGTGATCAGTTCGGCGAGGATCACCCCGAGCGCGTACAGGTCCGCCGCGATCGATGGGGCGTCGCCGCGGAACTGCTCGGGCGCCATGTAGTGCGGCGTGCCCGACGCGCGCCGCGAGTCGTCGGCCGCGATGTCGCGCAGGCGCCGCGAGATGCCGAAGTCGGTCAGTCGCAGCGCGCCGCCCGCGTCCACGAGGACGTTGGCGGGCTTCAGGTCGCCGTGGACGACGCCGTGCCGGTGGACGTGGCCGAGCGCCGCGACGATCGAGCCGAACGCGCGCCGCGTCTCGCCCGTCGGCAGCGGGCCCCCGGCCGCGAGGACGTCCTCGAGGGACACTCCGTCCACGAAGTCCATCACGATGAAGAGCGTGCCGTACGCGGAGAAGCGGCCGTGGTAGCGGGTGATCCCTTCGTGCTGGAACTTGCCGAGCAGATCGGCTTCGTGGTCGAAGCGCGCGATCGCGGCGGAGTCCCTGGCGAAGAGGTGGCTCATCATCTTCAGCGCGACGCGCGCGCCGTCGGCGAGGCGCACCGCTTCGTAGACGACCGCCATCCCGCCGCGGCCGACCGCGCGGACCACCCGGTAGCCGGCGAGCACTTTGTCTGCGAGCCCGTCCTGCGCCGCGCGTCCGAGCCGTTCCGCGACGACCTCGGTGAGGAGGTCGAGAAGCTCGGGGATCTCCGCCGTGAGCGCGTGGAACTCGAGGGCGCCGAGGACGAGCACGCGCCCGCGCCCGGTCGCGACGGCGTCGGCGTTGCGCGGCGCGCCGGTGACGAGCGCCATCTCGCCGAGGACCGCGCCGGGCCCGACCGCCGCGAGCTCCACCATGCCGCCCGAGCGATTGAGCCGGACGCTCACTCCGCCCTCGACGACGACCATGATCGCATCACCCGGGTCGCCCTGGCGCAGGAGCATCTCGCCACTGACGAAGTCGCGCACGCGCATCGCGCCGGCGATCAGCTCCCGGTGCGTCCGCGTGAGCCGCTGGAACAGCGGAACGCCCTCGAGGACTCCCGACCGTGTCGCTGCGTTCATGGTGCGCACGATCGTAGCGCCCCGGATCCATTGAAGGAACCGCGCCTCGCGGTTGCTTCACTTCATGGTGTCGATGAAGCCCTGCGCCTCGCGGATCGAGTCCTCGATGCTGCGCTCAAGGACCGCGATGCTCTGCTCGACCTGCCTCATCGACTCGCCGAGCGAGCCGATCGCCGCGGCGTTCAGGTTGTGCTTCAGGTAGAGGACCTGGTCGTTCAGCAGCGTGAGCGCCGGGTCCATCTTGGCGCGCGAGAGCACCATCGACCGGTGCATGAGGCCGTAGCGCGACTTCGTGTCGGCGAGCTTCGCCTGGCTGTCGGCTTTCAGCGCCGCCGTCCGCATCTTGCCGATCTCCGTCTGCCACTCCTCGAAGAGGTCGGCGGACACGGTCTCGATCTCGGAGATGCGCGAATCGATCGCCCGCGCCGACGCGGCGGCGTTCTCGCTCGCGGACCTCAGTCGGTCGTACTCGTCCTCGAGTTCGCCGCCGCGGAACCCGGTCAGCGCCTTCACCCGGTCGAGCGCCGAGCCGAATTTCTCCTTCGCCTCGTTCTGGTCTCTCACGAGTCCGACCAGCGCGGACTTCAGCATGTCGCGCTTCTCGGTGCCGAACCACTCGTAGACGTCGTACTTCATCGACCGGCACCCGGCGGCCGGGGCGACGGCGGCGAGCACGGCGAGGAGCGCGAGTCGGCGGACGGAGTTCATGGCGGGAAGGCTAAGGCGGGGGGCGGACGGGGGAAGCGACGAATTCGGGTCGGGTACAGTGGCGGCGCTTACCGCCTGAGAGGAGGCCGTGCCGCATGTCGCGGGGACCGTGGATCGCGCTCGCCGTGCTGACCGCCGCGTCCTCGGCGCGGGCCGAGGATCCGCCTGCGACGCCGCCGCTGCACGAGAACCGGATCTCGCCCGAGGCGAAGGCGGCAATGGAGAAGTTCCGGTCGCTGGTCTACCGCCCCGCGGAGCACGCACTCGTCGCGGCGAAGGGCGAGATCGTCGCCGCGGGGTTCCCGTCGCGGGCCCGGTCCTCGTTCGAGTGCACTCCTCCGAAAGGGATGAAGACGACGGTGCCGCCCGTTCTCGACGAGGAGAAGCGACGGCTGAAGCTCCCGGGGAACCTGATCCAGTACCCGATGGCGACCTCGGTCGATGCATCGGACGTGTTCGACGACTGGCAGTGCGACGCGGACGTCGTCGAAGCGGCCGGGAAGCGGGTCCTTCGACTCTCCGCGTTCCGGGACGGCAAGCCGACGGCGAAGTCCGAGTTCGAGATCGACGCCGCGGGCCTCGTCGTTCGGCACGCGTGGCGCGCGCAGAACGAGGATCCGCGCGGGGACTACGTCGAGCGGTTCACCTGGTCGAAGTTCGGCGACCTCCACTGCCCGGCCGCGATCGAGGTGACGTTCGAGGGCGTCGGCGCGCCGCACTACGCGTGTGCCTTCCGCTACACCGACGCCGGCGGCGTGCGCTTCGTCTCGTCCTACGACATGACGTACTTCGCGAAGGACGCGGCGCCGCGGACGTTCTCGTTCTTCGTGGACGGACTCGTGCTGAACGGCACGAAGGTCGAGCTTCCGGCGCCGTGGAAGCACGAGAACGAGGTGTCGGCGGAGGCGAAGGCGGTGATCGAGAAGTACACGGCGCTCGTGTACCGGCCGACGGAGCACGGACTCGCGTCGCTCTCGGGGACGCTCGTGCAGGACGGAGCCGCGACTCCGAAGCCACGCGGCTTCTCGTTCACCTCACCGGGACACGCGGACGTGGATGCCGCGCCGGAGGTCGACGCTGCGTCGGGACGAGGGAAGATGGGACGCGTCATGCTCGGCATCCCGCTCGAAGCCACGCTCGCTGGCGTCCCGCTCAGCGACGGTGACGAGTACGACGCGGAGTTCGTCGAGCGCGACGGCGGCCGCGCGCTCGCGGTCACGATTTACAAGGACGGCGCCAAACAGCGGATCGACGAATTCAAGTTCGACGCGTCCGGCCTCGTCGCGGAGGTCGGGATGGGACGCGGCAAGCCGAGCACAGCGTTCTCGATGGTGGTGCGACTCGCGTGGGAGAAGACCGGCGACCGGTACCGGATCCGCTCCATCGACTGGACGGTCGGCGCCGGCGCGGGCGCCGGTTCGATGCGGCTCGAGTACGAACTGGCGTACGGCGAAGTCGGGGGCGTCGCGATCGTGACGTCGTACACGTTGGCGGCGTCCGGCGCGGCGGGCGAGCAGTCGATCGACAGGAGGACGACGTTCCGTCTCGCGGATCTCGTCCTCAACGGGAAGAAGGTGGAGGCGCCTGGGGCCGCTTCCGCCGACGGGAAGTAGTCGTCACCATGCCATCGGCACGCGCACGCCTGCGGTGTTTGCGACGTCGGTCGACTCGGCGCGGGGGAGGGCCGGAGGGACGGCCACGAGAGCGGGTCGGAGACGGTACCGACGCCTTCGCATGGAGGGCCCGGGCGAGATCGTCAATCGACGTGCACGTCCATGCCCTGAGTGACGAGGAATGTAGGCAGCGCCGTGAGAGCGTCGCACGAGCATCGGGGAGCGGCGTCGTCCGGAACGATGCGATAGCGACGTAGCTCGTCCCTCGCCATTCCAGCGTGAGAGTTCAACGCGCGCGCGACAGCCAAGAGCTCGCGCCGGGATTCCGCGGAAGTGGCCGTGGCAGCGAGGTCCACGAGCAGTGCCGCGAGTCGAGGACCGTCGCGAACGGTCTCAATTGCCCCGGAGATGCGCTCGCGCCGCCTCCGTCGTTTCCGGACCTTTCGTTCGTCGTCCAAGTCGTAGGCCACGTGGGTGTACGCCGCGTCACCGTCGCCTGCGACGGGCGGCAACCTGTCGGCCGACGCCGTGAAACGGCTCGCCCACGCCGTGGAGACCGGGTCGAGCAGACGGCGTCCCGTCCCGTCTCGCGTCGGGCGTCTCGACCGCGCTTCGTTGCAGTGCCGACACGCGAGAAAGCAGTTGCGATAGACGCTCGCTTTCGCGGGACGGGCGCTTCGGCCGATTCGATGCTCGATCGTCATTCGCCCGGCACCCTCGGACCCGTCTTCCTCCAAGTCGGCTTCGTGGAGGAGGCAGAACGCGCACGTGAATCCGAACTCCCAGCGCAGGCACGGGCGAAACCTTCTCCAGTCCCGCTTCTGGGGCATGTGGCGACGTTTGATGCGCGTCTTCGACGGAAAGGTGATGTCAGGAAGGACGCGCATGGCGAGCGATCAACTCCTCCGCGCGCCGAAGCGCGGTCCGCGCGGCGCCCGGATCGAAGGCGTCGTGAGACGTGAACCATCGTTCGGCGCGATCGGCCTCGGCGCGCTGGAGTTCGCGAAGGCGAGCCAGTTTGCGAGCGCGCTCGGCGTCAGTGCTCGCGGACGACGCCGCAGCGTCGAGTGCAGCAAGTTCGTCGTACAAGTGCGCGATCGCCACATCCGTTGCGGAAACCCTCCGATGCGGTGCCGGCCGAGGCGCGCTCGAGGCTCGGCGACTCGCCGCGATCGCTCGGTTCACCCGTGATCGGTCTCGGGCCGTCAGAGGCTTGCGCTGGAAGGCTCGCGTCAACTGAAGACTGAGGACGAATCGGTCGAGGACGCATCGCTGATCGTTCCGGTCCAGCGCCGGGACGTCCGGAATCTCAATCGTCTGCCTCATTCGGTTGGAAGAGCGAAGTACTGGGTTTCGCCGACGCGCGCGACCACGATCCTGCCCTGCGCGACCAGTGCGTGGAGTGCGCTCACGTATCGCTTGAGGATGCGTCGGCGGATCGTCTCCGACGTGACCAGCCACATTGCGGTGTCCGACTGGATGCCCTCCACGCCGACGCAGATCTCGTCGATCGAGTACGCGTTCTCCGGATTCGCCTCGAGGAAGTCCACGATGAGATGCCTGAGAGGCTTGGCGGCGCGCCGCAACTGAGACGCTGGGATTGGCATGGCGGCCAGAGCGTACCACGCTCGGCGCTCAGTCGCCGCGCATCGGCACGCGCACGCCCTTCGCCTTCGCGACGTCGATCGCCTCCTCGTACCCCGCGTCCACGTGGCGGATGACGCCCATGCCGGGGTCGCACGTCAGCACGCACTCGATCCGCTCGTCCATCTCGCGCGTGCCGTCGCAGCAGATGACGACGCCCGCGTGGAGCGAGTAGCCCATGCCGACGCCGCCGCCGTGGTGGTAGCTCACCCACGTCGCGCCCGCGGCGGTGTTGAGGAGTGCGTTGAGGATCGGCCAGTCGGCCACGGCGTCGCTGCCGTCCTTCATCGCCTCGGTCTCGCGGTTCGGCGACGCGACGCTGCCGCAGTCGAGGTGGTCGCGGCCGATGACGATCGGCGCCGCGAGTTCCCCGTCGCGGACCATGCGGTTGAATTCGAGTCCGGCCTTGGCGCGATCGCCGTAGCCGAGCCAGCAGATGCGCGACGGCAAGCCCTGGAACTTCACGCGCTCGCCCGCCAGCTTGATCCACCGCGCGAGCGGCTTGTCGTCGGGGAACAATCTCAAGATGGCCCTATCTGTCTTCTCAATGTCTAGTGGGTCGCCCGACAAGGCGACCCAGCGGAACGGTCCCTTGCCCTGGCAGAAGAGCGGGCGGATGTACGCGGGCACGAAGCCCGGGAACGCGAACGCGTCGGCGTAGCCGTTGGCGAGCGCCTGGCCGCGGAGGTTGTTGCCGTAGTCGAACGTCGTCGATCCGCGGCGCTGGAGTTCGACCATCAGCTTGCAGTGCTCGACCATCGTCGCGCGTGCCCGCGCGACGTAAACGGCTGGATCCGCGGAGCGCAGAGTCAGAGCGTCGGCGAAGGAGAGACCGGAAGGCACGTAGCCCGTCAGTTCGTCGTGCGCGCTCGTCTGGTCGGTCAGCAACTCGGGGACGACGTTGCGCGCGATCAACGCCTTGAGGAGATCGACCTGGTTCGCGACGACACCGATGGACACGGCTCGGCGCTGTGCCTTTGCCTCCATGGCTAGGTCGATCGCGTCAGCGATCGACGGCGCGACCTCGTCGAGGTACTTCCCGGCGAGGCGCTTCTCGATGCGCGACGGATCGACGTCGGCCGCGAGGAACGTCGCCTCGTTCATCGTGGCGGCCAGCGGTTGCGCGCCGCCCATGCCGCCGAGTCCGCCGGTGACGACGAGCTTGCCCGCGAGATCGCCGCCGTGGTGCTGGCGCGCGGCCTCGGCGAACGTCTCGTACGTGCCCTGGAGGATGCCCTGCGTGCCGATGTAGATCCACGACCCAGCCGTCATCTGGCCGTACATCATGAGACCCTTCGCGTCGAGTTCGCGGAAGTGCTCCCACGTCGCCCAGCGCGGCACGAGGTTGCTGTTCGCGATCAGCACGCGCGGCGCGCGGCGGTGCGTCTTGAACACGCCGACGGGCTTGCCGCTCTGGACGAGCAGCGTCTCGTCGTCGCCGAGACGTTTCAGCTCCGCGAGGATCGCGTCGAAGCACTCCCAGTTGCGCGCCGCCTTGCCGAGTCCGCCGTACACGATGAGGTGGTCCGGGTCCTCGGCGACGTCGGGTGCCAGGTTGTGCTGGATCATCCGGAACGGGGCCTCCGTCTGCCACGAGCGGCAGGAGAGCTTCGTTCCCGTCGGCGGACGGACCGTGCGCGGCTTCGAGGTCGTCATGGTGAACTCCGTGGGACGCGTTGATTCTCGCCGACGCTCGCCCGACTAAAGGATCCAGTTCTCGGCGGCGAGCCCTCGCAGCGGGACGACCTCGATCCGTTCCGCGAGACGGAAGGCTTCGCCACGGGGAACGGCGACGAACACGTGATCGAGGCCGATGTCCTCCATCGCTTCGTGGACGCCTCGCGAGACAGTCGGAGCGGCCGAGTGCTTCACCTCGATGCCGATCCGGACCTGACGGTTGCCGCGAGGCACCGTGACGACGAGATCGACCTCGGCACCGTTGTGGGTCCGATAGAACGCGGCCTTCTCTTGGAGGTGCTCGTGCAGACTGGCGAGCACCTGCTCGATGGCGAACCCCTCGAACGAGGCCCCGAGCGCGACGTGGCCGAGGAGATCCTCCCGCCTCGCGATGCCGAGGAGGGCGTGCAGGAGTCCCGAGTCGCGCAGGTAGATCTTCGGACTCTTGACCAGCCGCTTCTTCAGATTGGCGTGGAACGGTTCGAGCCGCCGGACGAGCCGCGCCGCGACGAGCACGTCGAGATAGCGCGCGACGGTCGGGGCGGAGACTCCCAGGCTTCGCGCCACGACGGACGCGTTCCACGTCTGGCCGTGCAAGTGCGCGAGCATGCGGAGGAACCGCTCCATCGTCGTCGACGGAACCCGCACGCCGAGCTGGGGCAGGTCGCGCTCCAAGAACGTCTGAATGAAGTTCCGACGCCACGCGAGGCTGTCCGCTTCGGACGAGGCGAGGAAGCTCGGCGGGTATCCGCCCCGTAGCCAGAGGCGTTCGATCGATGCGACGTCGTCGCGAGCGAGTTCACCGATCCAGAGTGGCGGCAACTCGATGTAGGCGATGCGCCCCGCGAGAGACTCCGACGACTGCCGCAGGAGCTCCGGGCCGGCGGAGCCGAGGACCAGGAAGCGGCCCGGCCGCCGGTCCGCGTCGACGAGCGGGCGGAGCACGGAGAACAGTTCGGGCGTGCGCTGCACTTCGTCGAGCACGACGAGTCGGTCGCGCTGGTCGCGGAGGAAGATCTCCGGATCGTCGAGCTTCCTGCGGTCCGACGGCAGTTCGAGGTCGAGGCACACGCCGGTCGGTTGCGAGGACTCGGCGATGGCCCGAGCCAGCGTCGTCTTGCCGACCTGGCGGCTGCCGTACAGGCACACGACGGGTGAACGGGCGAGCTCGCGGCGAACGACGTCCGCCCAGGGAGTGCGCTCCAACATCCATGAAAAGCTAACACGCCACGTTCAATTTTCGGGGTTGAAGGTGCTCCTGGAGGCTCGGCGACCGAAGGACCGAGGCTCAGGCAGCGCGGCGCGCGCGCTAGGATCGCCGCGTGAGACGTGCCGCGATCCTCCTCGCCGTCGTCGCCGCGATCTTCGCGGCGATCTCCGTCGCGCGGCGTGGCCGCGATGGCGCTCCGGGCGATTCGAGCTCCAGGGCGACCGATGTCGCTGCGAACGGAACCGTCGGCCGAACTGCGCCGAGCGGTAGTCGCATCAGAGACGAGACCGACGCGAAGCCGGTCGCGCGCCGGATCGAAGGCGACGTGGTCGATGCGACGTCATCCGACCCGATCTCCGGCGCGGAGGTGCTTCTCGCTCGGCGACGGACGCCCGTGCCGCGCGAGGGTCTTCTCGACACCGAGTTGGCCAGCGAGCCGGAGATCCGCACGACGACCTCCTCAGAAGGGACGTTCGGCGTGGACGTCCCAGTGGACAGTCCTGCGGATGGGCCGTGGTTCGTCACGGCGCGGGCGGCGGATCGCGTGGATGCGGTGAAGGTCGCCGCCGCCGGCGACGACATCCGGCTGGAACTCGAACTGTCGGCGGAGAGCAGCGCTCCACACTGGGGGCCGATCCGCGTCGCAGCCACAACGCAGTCCTCGCCGGACGCTCCAGCGATCGACGTTCGCCTGCCTGCTCGGCGACAGCTCACTGCAACTCTCCTCGCCGCCGACGGCACGACGCTTCCGGACGGAGTTCTGCCGCTTGCGGAACTCTACGAAGAGGCCGATTCGTCACCCCTCGTCCGCGAGGACGCCGCCTTGGAGACGTGGAGCATCGACGCGACGAAGCGGTACGAACTCGACGGCTGGGCCGAGGGTTTCGCCTTGGTTCGGCGGGCGCTGACGCCGGAGGAGATCGCGGATGGCCGCGTCGTGGTGCGACTGGAACCCGGCGTGACCGTGCGCGGACGCATCGTCGCAGCGGACCCGAACGCCGTCGGTGGCACGTGGATCCACCTGAGTTCGAGGGACCCGTCCCACCCTCGGCCGCACGTCTTGAGCGCCGCTGTCGACGCGGAAAGCTCCTTCCGGTTCGATCACGTCGCACCCGGGCCATGGCGGCTCACCGTGCACACTCGCTTCCTGGCGTTCCTCGCCGAGCGGCAAGTCGAGATCGAGGGCGACGCGGACGTCGAGCTCGGCGAGATCGTGCTGCCGGCGTTCGCGTGGTTGCACGGAGTCGTCCGAACTCCGGACGGGCAGCCGAGCGGCGGGAGCGTCGTCGAACTCCATCAGCCCGAGAGGGACTTCCGCTTCGTGCAGCCCGTCGTGTCGAAAGACGACGGCTCGTTCTCGATCTTCGTCCCGGCGACCGGCCGTCGCGCGCTGCTCGTCCGTCGCCGCGGGTTCGGCGCTGCGGTCGTGCGTCTCGACGGCGCCGACGGCGCCGACGGGGCGACGCCGCTCGTCGTCCGCCTCGCGCCGGAGGGAACGCTCGACATCCGGATCCGAATGCCGCGCGAAGGCGATCGCCTCGACTGGTCCGTGCAGACGCCGGACGGCGCCGCGCGCTGGCAACCGGAGGAGGTGGGCGGGAACGACACCCTCGGTTTCGACGAGCGTCACGTCTGCGCCGGTCTCGCCCCGGGTCCGCTCGTCGTCGTGATCGAGGACTGGTCTCCGACGATCACACCGAGGAGGTACACGGCCAGCGTCACCGTCGTCGCGGGCGAGACGACCGAGGTCGAGGTCGGCCCCGAGCGGTGAGGGCGGGCGGCCGCGGGGTACGATTCGCCGCGCCATGGACCTCGTCGCCGACGTCAAGTCGAGACTCGCCGCTGCGGCCGCTCGCCTCGGCGCCATCGCGGCGCGCCGCGAGGCGGAGTTCGAGCGGCAGAAGGCGAAGCACGGCGGCCCGATGCAATGGGTCGGGCACATGGACGAGATCCTCCGGGCCGTCACCGCCGCGGTGCCCGACGACCCGTGGCCGGATCTCGCGCCCGACTTCGACGCGATCGCCGACGCCTGGCTCGCCGCAGCGCCGGCCGCGCGCGAGGCGATGTCCGACGCGCTCTCGGCGCATCCGTCGCTCCAGGACGGTCACCTAGGCTACGTCCACCACGCGGGGAAGTCGCTCGCCGCGATCAGCGACCCGCGCGCCCTGCGGCGCGCCGTGGCGATCGCGGCGATGGGACGCGGCGGGCGCGACTCCCGCGACACGTCGGTCACGCTCTCCGACCTCGTCCGCGCGGCGCGGAGCGCGGGTCTCGACGCCGACGGAGAGTTCGCGCGGGTCGCCAAGTGCGCCGACGCGCACGGAAACTGGGGCGGCAGTTCGGCGTCGCCGCGCGAGGCGCTCCGCGCCGTCTGCGTGTCGGTGCGCTGAAGCGGCGGCGCCCGGCGCCGTGCGGATAGGCTCCCGCGCCCGCCATGCCGATCTCCGCCTTCCGTCCGTCCCGCGAAGACCTCCGCGCGCTGCTGCGCCTCGCGCTGCCGCTCGTCGTCGTGCAGGTCGGGCAGATGATGATGGGCGTCGTCGACTCGATGCTCCTCGGCCGCGTGTCCGGCGTCGCGATGGCCGCGGGGGCGCTCGGCAACCTCTACTCCTTCGCGATCCTGCTCTTCGCGATGGGCGTGCTGATGATCCTCGACCCGCTCATCTCGCAGGCGGTCGGCGCGCGCGACGACGACGCGGAGTCGCGGCACCTCCAGCGCGGGCTCGTGCTGGCGACGATCTTCACGGTGCCCGTCGCACTCCTGCACCTCCCGGCGGAAACGGTGATGCGCGCGTTCGGCCAGAAGCCCGACGTGGTGCCCGGCGCGACGTCGTTCGCGCTGACGTCGATCCTCGGGATCGCGCCCTTCCTCTACGTGACGGTGCTGCGCCAGGCGCTCCAGGCGCGCCACCGCATCCGGCCCATCATCATCGCGATCGTTCTGGCGAACGTCGTCAACGTGTTCTTCAACTGGGTGTTCGTGTTCGGACACCTCGGTGCCCCTGCGCTCGGCGCGGGCGGGTCGGGGATCGCGACGTCGCTCTCGCGCTGGTTCCTTGCGCTCCTGCTCGCGGCGATCGCGTGGCCGGAACTGCGCCCGCACCTCGTCCCCGTCCGGCGCGACGCCTTCGACGCGGCGGCGCTCGCGAGGCTCACCGTCCTCGGCGCTCCGATCGGGCTGCAGATCTCGCTCGAGATGGGCGTCTTCGCGGTCGTCGGCCTGCTGATCGGACGCATCGGCTCGAACGAACTCGCGGGACACCAGGTCGCCATCAACCTCGCGTCGCTCACGTTCATGGTCCCGCTCGGCGTCGCGATGGCGTCGTCGGTGCTCGTCGGCAACGCGATCGGTCGCGGCGACGTGGCGGCGGCGCGCCGTTCGGCCGGAGCGGGGCTCATCTCGGGCGTCGGGTTCATGGTCGCCTCCTGTCTCCTCTTCCTCACTTGCGCGCGGCCACTCGCGCTCCTCTACAACGACGAGCCGGAGGTCCTCGCGACGGCGACGGCACTCCTCGGCATCGCCGGCGTGTTCCAGGTGTTCGATGGCATCCAGTGCGTGGCGACGGGCGTGCTCCGCGGCGCGGGCGAGACCCGCGCGCCGGCGGTCGCGAACCTCCTCGGCTACTGGGTGGTGGGGCTCCCGTTCGGCTGGTGGCTCGTCGCGTACCGCGGCGGGGGGCCGGCCGGTCTCTGGTGGGGGCTGACGGTCGGACTCGCGGCCGTCGCGGCGCTGCTCATGTGGCGCACGTTCCACGTCCTCTCGAGGGACGTGCGTCGCGTCGAGGCCGGCGTCTGCGTGCCCCGTGACCGAGGCGCGCCGTGACACCGCCGAGCGGCCGCGGATCCGATCCGTCGATGCCCGCAGCGGCGCGCACCGTCCGTCGCTCCACGTGGACGTCGCGGTTCTCGGAGGGCGTCCTCGATCGCCTCGGAGTCGCCGGGCTCCTCATCGCGGGCGCGGGCATCTGCACGGCGGACTTCTTCACCGCCGGACGGCCGGTCTTCGGCATCGTGTTCACCGCGCTCGAGTTCCTCGTCGTGCTCCCGTGGGCCTGGCTGATCTTCCAGCTCGGCCGCAGCGAGCGCCGTCTCGAGTCGGGGGAGCGCAGGCGGCGCCGCCGGTTGCTCTCGGCGCACGGATTCACGGTCGCCCTCGTGGTCGCGACGCTCGTGGCCAAGGTGTTCGTCATCGTGAAGGCCCCGGCGGAGGACCTCGAGAACCTCACCAGTCCGTACGAGACGTATCTGATGATCTTCTACGTCGCGTTCGCACTGGGCCTCGTCGGCCGCGGCAGCCGCGCCGGGCAGTTCCTTGCGGCAGTCGCCGACCAGCCCGCGCGGCTGATGACGCTTTCGTTCGGCAGCGTGGCGCTGGTCGGGGCCTTCCTCCTGACGATGCCGATCTCGGTGCGCGACGTGTCGAAGACGTCCTTCGTCGAGGCGCTGTTCACGGCGACCGGCGCCGTCTGCGGCGGACTCGGCGTGAACGACGTCGCCTCGACGTACGACCCGTTCGGGCAGTTCGTCATCCTCGTTCTCATCCAGGTCGGCGGACTCGGGATCATGGTGCTGTCGGCGTTCTTCGTGATCGCGGCCGGGCGGCGCCTGCGCGCCAGGAACTCCGCCGTGATGACCGAGATGATCGACGCCGGCTCGATGGACTCGATGCGCCGCATGGTCAGGAGCATCGTTGTCTTCACGCTGACGTTCGAGGCGCTCGGCGCCGTCGCGCTCTGGTTCGCGATGGGGCGCAACCCCGGCGTGGCTCTCGGGTTCGAATCGGCCGATCCCGCCGCGGGCGCCGGAAGCCTCGCGTGGTCGGCGGTCTTCCACTCGGTGAGCGCCTTCTGCAACGCAGGGTTCTCCCTCTGCCACGGCAACCTCACGCCGTTCGCGGGCGACTGGCCCGTCTCGCTGACGATCTGCGTGCTCGTCACGCTCGGCGGGATCGGCTTCCCGGTCCTCTCGGAACTCGTGCTCACCGCGCGGACGCGGCTCGCCGGGCGGCGTCCGCCGCGCCTCAGCCTGAACTCGCGCGTGTCGCTCGCAGCCTGCGCGATGCTCACGTTCGGGGGCGCCGTGGGTTTCCTCGTCCTCGAGTGGAGCCGCTCGCTGCGCGACGCGTCGGGCGGGACGAAGGTGCTCGCGTCGCTCTTCCAGTCGGCGAGCGCGCGGACGGCCGGATTCAACAGCGTGGACCTGACCGCGGTCGGGGCACCGGCGCTCCTCTTCGTCTCGCTCCTGATGTTCGTCGGCACGTCGTCGGGCTCGACCGGCGGCGGCGTGAAGACGTCCACGCTCGCGGTGCTTTGGGCCACGTTCCGCGCGGAGCGGCGCGGCGGCCAGACGCCGCACCTCTTCGACCGGCGCATCCCCTTCGCGACCGCGCGCAAGGCCGTGGCGGTGATCACCGTGAGCGCCGTGCTCGTGTTCGCGGCGTTCTTCATCCTGCTCGTCACCGAGGAGGCGGACTCGCTGAAGCTCTGGTTCGAGGTCGTGAGCGCCTTCTCGACCTGCGGGCTCTCCGCCGGCGTCACGGCGGGACTCACCGTGACGGGGAAGCTCGTGATCGTGGCGACGATGCTCGCGGGGCGCATCGGTCCCCTGACGCTGGCGCTCGCGGCGGCGTCGCCGCCGCAGACCGCCCGGACGGAACTCGCGGAGGAGCGGCTCCCCATCGGGTAGCCGGGAGGTTCACGTGAAGAAGAAGAAGGTCCTCGTCATCTGCCTGAACGAGTTCGGCGCGGCGATCGTCTCGGCGCTCTGGGACGGCGGCGCCGAGACGGTCGCCGTGGATGCCGACGCCGCCGCGGTGGAGGAAGTGAAGGACCGTTGCGACGCCGCGTTCGTCGGCGACGCGACCGACTTCGAGGTGCTGAAGGGGCTCGCGGCCGACGTGGACACTGCGGTCGTCGCGTTCGGCGAGGAGTTCGAGGCCTCGGTGCTCGTCGTCGCACAGCTCAGGAAGCTCGGCGTGAAGGAGATCGTGGCCCGCGCGACGACCCCGACGCGGGCCGACGTGCTGCGCGCCGTGGGCGCGACGCGCATCGTGCAACTGGAGCGCGAGATGGCCGTCCACGTCGCGGCGGACATCGCCACGCCCGTGTCGTCCGAAGTGCTCGACCTCGCGGGGGACCAGCGCGTGCAGCCGTGGCCCGCGGGGCGGGATCTCGTCGGGAAGGCGCTCGACGTCGACGGACTGCGCAAGCGCCACTCCGTCGCGGTGATCGGCTGGTACCGTCCCGCGGCGGGGAAGTCCGGGGAGAAGCCGGAGGCGAAGGCGAAGGGGACGATCGAGCCGATGAGCGCGGACTACGTCGTCCGCGAGGGCGACGTGCTGATGCTCGTCGGCGAGATGGCCGCGATCCTGCGCTTCGTGAATTCGATGCAGGGGTGAGACGCGGCTTCGCGTGGACGGACGCGAGCCGCCGGACGGTTCCATCACGCGGCGTCGCGATCGAGGCGACGTCGCACGGACGGCTGACGCGGTCGGTGCTCGATCTCCCGACGCGGCTTTGGAAGGCACTGCGAGAGGAGGGGACGACGGAGGGGGCGAAGTGACGTGGGGCGATTGGCGCTGGTGTGTAATGCTCGTCAACGGTGTGGGCAACCAGCGCTCGCGGCAGATCGACGAGCTTGTGGTCTACAACCGCGACAAGCGACGGCGACGATGGAGGAACTCGAAATGGCCAGGTTCTTGGACACGACAGCAGTTTCGGATCGGCTCGTTCAGATCATCAAGGGAGCCAACGAGCGCCTCGTACTCGTGAGTCCGTACTTGAAAATGAACCGGCGCGTCAAGGAGCTCCTCGACGAGAAGAACTTGTTCAAGGCGGTCAGCATTCGGGTCGTCTACGGCAAGAGCGATCTTCAACCCGATGAGATGAAGTGGCTGCGATCGAAGGATCAGATCAAGACCAGCTTTCGTAAGAGCCTTCACGCTAAGTGCTATCTGAACGAAAAGGAGGCCGTCATCACCTCGATGAACCTCCATGAGTTCTCCGAGATGAACAACGACGAGATGGGCATTTCGGTCACAAGAGCCGAGGAGCCCGCGCTGTACGACGAGATCTGCAAAGAGGTCAATCGGATTATCCAGAACAGCGAGGAGATCCGGGTCTCGGTCGAGCATGTGGAACAGGGGAAGACAGCATCGCCCGCCGCTCCGCGACGCGCCGACGGTCCCTCGAGCAAACTGCCGGCGACTGGGACGTGCATCGACTGCGGGGCCAGTGTGAAACTCGACGTGCGGCATCCGTTCTGCCGGGGTTGCTTCAAGGCACGGGACGAGAGGAGTGAGACGAAGTCCGCGGCGAAGCTCTGTCACGTTTGCGGCAAGTCCAACAAGTCCACGCTGCTGAAGCCCACGTGCTACGACTGCTATCGCGGATTCAAGGACGAACTGGGCTTCTCGACCTAACAGCGCCGAGTGCCAGTTCGTGAAGCTCTGAGGCGGTCAGGCTCCGATTCCGATGACGCTTCTTCCCGCCGCCGCGAGCAACGCCCCCGACGTCACGAGTTCGTCCATCGCCGCGAGATCGTTCGAGAGGAGACGGTCCTTGAGGAGCGGCGCGACACGCGTGCGGATGAGCGCGTGCGCGGCCTCGACGCCGGGGCCGGAACGCAGCGGGCGGCGGTGCTCCATCGCCTCGGCGGCGCACATCAGTTCGATGCCGATGACGCGCTCGGCGTTTCGCACGACGTCGCGGGCCTTGCGCGCGGCGATCGGGCCCATGCTGACGTGGTCCTCCTGGTTCGCGGAGGTCGGGATCGAGTCCACGCTGGCCGGGTGCGCGAGCGACTTGTTCTCGCTGACGAGCGCCGCGGCGGTGACCTGCGCGATCATCAGCCCGCTGCCGACGCCGGCGTCGCGCGCGAGGAAGGGCGGAAGGCCGGAGATGTCCGGGTTGACGAGGTTCTCGATGCGGCGCTCGGAGATCGAGCCGAGTTCGGCCGCGGCGATCGTCATGTAGTCGCACGCCATCGCGACCGGCTCGCCGTGGAAGTTGCCACCGGAGATGATGTCGCCGCTCTCCGCGAAGACGAGCGGGTTGTCCGTCGTCGAGTTCGCCTCGCGGACGAGGACGTCGCGGACGTGCGTCAGCGCGTCGCGGCAGGCGCCGTGGACCTGCGGCGCACAGCGCACGCTGTACGGGTCCTGCACCTTGCCGTGCGGCTTCGCGTGGCTCTTCAGGATGGCGCTGCCGCGCAGGAGCGCGCGGACGTTCTTCGCGGTGACGGCCTGCCCCGGATGCGGCCGGACCGCCTGCACGCGCGCATCGAACGGCTTCACGCTGTAGAGGAGCGCGTCGAGCGTCATCGCGGCGGCGAGGTCGGCGTGGCGCAGCAGGTTCTCGGCGCGCGCCACGGTGAGGAGTCCGACCGACGTCATCGCCTGGGTGCCGTTCAGGAGGCCGAGGCCTTCCTTCTCGCGCAGTTCGTACGTCGTCGCGAGTCCGGCGCGTTCCAGCGCCTTCCTGCTCGACATCGTGCGCCCGCCGTGGACCGCGGTGCCCTCGCCGATCACGGTCAGTGCGATGTGCGCGAGCGGCGCGAGATCTCCGCTCGCGCCGACGGAGCCCTGCTGCGGGACGACCGGGACGACGCCCGCGTTCCAGATCGCGAGGAGGCGCTCGACGAGCTTCGGCGTCACGCCCGAGTGGCCGCGCAGCAGCGACTGGATGCGCAGCAGCATCATCAGCCGCGTCTCGGCCGCGGAGAACGGCTCGCCGACGCCGCACGCGTGCGAGAGGACGAGGTTCCGCTGGAGACGGGTGAGGTCCGCGCGCGCGATCGTCTTCCCCTGGAGCTTCCCGAATCCGGTGTTCACGCCGTAGACGGGGCGTCCCTCGGCGAGCGCCGCGTCGATCACCGCGCGCGACGCCGCGACGCGCTTCATCGCCGAGCGATCGGCGCGCAGCTTGGTGCCCGGCGACGTCGCCGCGCGAACTGCGTCGGCGAGGGACAGACCTTCTCCGCGCAGCGAGAGATCGCTCAAAGGGCGGCTCCGATCACTTGTCCAGGAGTTCGACTTCGAGACGGCGCTCGATGTCGGTGAAGCGGGGCTCGAAGATCGGCGCGCCGTTCGCGCCGACCCCGTTGCGGCGCGAGATGTCGAAGCGGAACTTCGACGAGAGCCGCCCCCAGAGCAGGCGGCCCGTCGCGCGGTCGAAGCGCCACGAACCGACGTAGGCGTCCGCGGACGACACGATCCGGCACTTCTCGACGCCGAGCGCCGCCGGGCTCTTCGCCGGGCGGTTGAGCTCCTCCATCTCGGGCTTGCCCTTGAACTCCACGCGGAAGACGTCCGGGTCGTCCTCGGTCACGCGGAGCTTGCCCGCGTTGAAGTTCGACCATCGCTCGAGGTACGTCGTGCGCAAGACGAGGTCGCGCGTGGCGCCGGCCTTCAGCGTCCCGCCGCCGAGCGGCGGGAAGAGCGCCTCGCTCCACTTCTGCGTGATGCTCTCCGCGGTCGGCGCGTCGATCGCGTCCTTCACGTACTTCGAGCCGATGGCGTCGACGGCGTCGAGGAACGTCCGGCTGAGGGCGTCGACGCCCTCCACGCCCGTGATCTCGTCGCCCGCGCCGATCACCAGTTCCACGGGCATGCGCAGGATGGAGACGAGCGGCCGGATCGTGCGTCCGAGCCCGAGCTTCTCCTTCGCGAGGAGCGCGTCGTCGAGCTTGCCCGAGTCGATGTCCACCGGCCCTTCGACCGAGTCGGTCTGGAAACGGAACGATTCGATCTCGAACTTGATGCGCGCCGGGCCCGTGCCGTCGCCCTTCACGACCTGCGCCCCGACGATCCACACGAACTGCCACCATTGGACGGCGCCGGTGTCGCGGTCGCGCGAGAGCTGGGCCTCGCGAACGCGGTAGCGGTTCTTCGTGCCGGTGCGATAGGGGACGACGAGCGAGACCTCGGCGCCGTCCTTCACGGGAGTGCCAGCGGGCGGCTCGACGTCGGGGACGACGGGGGGCGGCGTCTCGACGCGCGGCGGCTTCGGGCTCTCGTCCTTCGGCGGATCGCCGAGGAGCGTCGGGAACGGCGCGGGGTCGGTGCCCTGCGCCGGCGGTGCTACGGGTGCCGGCTCCTTCTCGGACTTCGCGACACCGCGGCAGCCCCGGAAGGCAAGGAACCCCGCCGCGAGCACGACGACGAGGGCGAGGAGGACGCGCACCGCTTTCATGGGTCGGAAGGCTAGCACGGGTTGTCGGCGGATGCGGAGCGGCGCGGGGCGAGGTGTTGACGCGGCGAGTGCGGCCCCGCAACCTCGTGCGGTGCGAATAGCCGTCGATGTGCGGATCCTGGAGTTCCCCTGCCCGACGGGCGTCGAGCGGGCGGCGACGGAGATGCTGCGAGCGCTGCCGGGCGCGCTGCGACCGGGCGACGAACTGCTGCTGTTCGGCCGCGGCGAGTTCGCGCCGCCGTCGGGCGCCCATCCGGCGGTGCGCAGCGTCGCGGTCGGAGGTCCCGAGACGCCGATGCTCTGGCGCGAGAGCCATCTCGCGCCGGAACTCGCGAAGCACGGCGCGGACGTGCTCTGGTCGCCCGTCGCGGCGCTCCCGCTCCGCGGCGACCTGCCATGCGTCGCGACGGTCCACGAGACGCCGTGGCTCGTCCGGCGTCACATGGAGGGCATGCTGCGCGAGCACGCGCACAAGATCCGCCTGCGGCTCGCCGTCGAGCGGGCCGCGCGGATCGTCTGTCCGAGCCGCAGCGCCGCGGCGCAGGTCACGCAGAACCACCCGTCGGCCGAAGCCCGCGTGCGCGTCGTGCCGTACGGCGTGCCGCCCAGGTTCCTCACGCCTCCGGACGGCGCCGCGGCCGCGGAGCTGAGACGCCGCGCGGGCGTCGAGGGTTCGTACCTCCTCCACGTGGGCGGGACGCGGCAGCGCAAGAACGTGCCGCTCCTGCTGAAGGCGTACGCTCGGTACCTCCTCCAGGGCGGCCGCGCGGCGCTCGTCCTCGCCGGTCCCGGCGACGCGCCGGAGAGGGCGCCGAAGACCGTGAAGCACCTCGGCTTCGTCGCCGACGACACGCTCGTCGCGCTCTACGACGGCGCCGCGACGGTCGTCGTCTCGTCGGACTCCGAGGGGTTCGGCATCCCGGTGATCGAGGCGATGGCGCGCGGCGTCCCGGTCGTCGCGACGGCGGCGGGCGGCGTCCCCGAGGCGGCGGGCGGAGCCGCGGCGCTCGTCCCGCCCGGCGACGACGAGGGCCTCGCGTCGGCACTGCGCAACATCGAGACGGACGAGAGGTGGCGCGCGGAACTCGTGGCGAAGGGCCGCGTCCGCACGGAGTCGTGCCGGTTCGCGGTGTCGGCGTCGTTGCTCCACGGCGTGCTCGTCGAGGCGGCGGGTTGATCGTCGCGCTGAACGCGACGGCCTACGACGAACGGCCGTCGGGCGCCCGGACACGCGCGATCGGGCTCGCGGCGGCGTTGCTGCGCGCGGGCGTGTCGGTGCGCGTCTACGTCCCGCGCGGCACTTCGCTCCGCGACGAAGTGGCGCGGGAGAACGGCGGGCGGCTTCCCGACGATCTCTTCGACCAGATCCCGACCCCGCTCGCGCCGAGGGTCCCGTGGCGCCGGGCCTTCGCGAGCCGCCGCAAGCTGGACCAGCGAATCCCGAGCGACACCGACGCGCTCGTCACCGACTACTACCCGGTCTCGCGCAAGGTCCCGACGCTGCTGACGGTGCACGACTTGCGCTACTTCGCTGCGCGCCGCTTCGAACCGGCGGGCCGGGCCGCGTGGTTCCGCGCGGTGTTCCCGCGGATCGCGCGGCGGGCGGCGGGGATCGTCGTCCCGACGCAGGCCGTCGCCGCGGAGGCGCGGCGGTTCCTCGGAGTCGACGAATCGCGCATCGCGGTCGTGCCGAACGGCCTCTCTCGCGCCTTCCGCGACGCGGACCGCGCGCCGGGGGAAGGCTCGCACCTCCTGATGATCGGTTTCGCGGAGCGGCGCAAGGATCTCGCCACCGTCCTCGCCGCGATGCGCCGCGCGCCCGCAGCGCCGCCGCTCGTGGTCGTGGGACGGGGAAGTCCGCCGAGGGCGGCGCGGGCGCTCGTCGCGGCGGGGCGCGTGCGGTTCGCGGGCTCGCGGAGCGACGACACCGTCGCGGACCTCGCGCACGACGCGGTGGCCCTTCTCCACCCGAGCCGCTACGAGGGGTTCGGACTGCCCGTGATCGAGGCGATGTCGGCCGGGATTCCAGTCCTCGCGGCGAACGAGCGGGCCGTCGAGGAGATCTCCGGCGGCTTCGCCACGCTGCTGCCTCCGGGCGACGCCGACGCGTGGGCCGCCGCGATGACGTCGGTCGCGCCGCCTGCGCCCGGCGCGCGTGACCACGCTCACTCGTTCACTTGGGATGTCGCCGCGAGACGCCTGATCGAAGCCGTGACCGGCGTAGCATCGCGCGCATGAAACGCAGACCCGAGGGCTATCTCGACGGCCGCCCGCTCGATCCCGCCACGCTGATGATGAGCTACGGCTACGAGCCCGCGCGTTCCGAGGGCGCGATCAAGTGCCCCATCTTCCAGACGTCCACGTTCGTGTTCCGGACTGCGGAGGAGGGCAAGGCCTTCTTCGAGATCGCCTACGGACTGCGCGAGCGCGGGCCGACCGAGGAACTCGGGCTCATCTACAGCCGCCTCAACAACCCGGACCTCGAGATCCTCGAGGACCGCCTCACGCTCTGGGACGACGCCGAGGCGTGCGCCGTGTTCGAGAGCGGGATGGCCGCGATCGCGACGACGCTCTTCGAGTTCGCGCGGCCCGGCGACGTCATCCTCCACTCGGCGCCGATCTACGGCGGGAGCGACTACCTCCTGAACCACGTGCTGCCGCGGTTCGGCGTGCAGGCGGCGCCCTTCCCCGCGGGCGGCGGCGCGGCGGAGATGCGCGCCTCGCTCGACCGCGCCGCGGCGAAGGGACGTCTCGCGGCGATCTTCGTCGAGACGCCCGCGAACCCGACGAACGCGCTCGTGGACATCGCCGCGTGCGCCGACGTCGCGCGCAGGCACTCGACCGACGGCCGCGCGGTGCCGGTGATCGTGGACAACACGTTCCTCGGGCCGCTCTGGCAGAAACCGCTCGAGCACGGCGCCGACCTCGTCATCTACTCGGCGACCAAGTTCCTCGGCGGGCACAGCGACCTCATCGCGGGTGCGTGCCTCGGTTCGAAGGCACTCGTCGAGCGCGTCCGCACGCTGCGGACGTTCCTCGGCACGATGGCGGGGCCGTGGACCGGGTGGCTCCTGCTCAGGAGTCTCGAGACGCTGAAGGTCCGCATGACGTCGCAGATGCACGGCGCCCGGCGCGTCGCGGAGTTCCTCGGGAAGCACCCCGCCGTCGCGAAGGTCCACTACCTCGGCTCGCTGAAGCCGGGCGACGCCCAGTACAAGCTCTACCGGCGGCAGTGCACCGCACCCGGGTCGGTGATCAGCTTCGAGGTGAAGGGCGGCGAGCGCGAGGCGTTCCGCGTGCTGAACGCGCTGCAGGTGATCAAGCTCGCGGTCAGTCTCGGGGGCACGGAATCGCTCGCGGAGCACCCGTCCACGATGACCCACGCCGACGTGAGCCGGGAGGCGCAGCGCGCGAGCGGGATCACGCCGTCGATGATCCGTCTCTCGGTTGGGATCGAGGAGCCGCTTGACCTCTGCGCCGACCTCGGACGGGCGCTCGCGGAGATCGTCCGGCCGACTAGCCGACCATCTTCACGACGAGCCACACGACGACGACCACGAACCCGACGCAAGCCACGCTGATCAGGAAACGCGACATCCCCGGCGACTGGGCGAGGTCCACGTCGAGCACGGTCGCCGTCTTCGCGTCCACCCTGCTGAACTGGAGGACGCGGTCGCTGACCTTCACGCCCGTGTCCGTCGCAGCCGCCTTCGCCGCCGCGGCCTTCGCCGTCGCCGCGGCGACGCCGGTCTTCTTCCCCGCCGCCGAACCCGCGCGAGCGGCCGCGAACGCCGCTTCCTTCTTCGTCGATGCGGACGACGAACCGGCGGGCTTCGCCGCTGCGGCGCCCGCGGCGTCGAACTCGATGGTCGTCTCGCCGATGACGATCTTGTCGCCGTTCGCGAGGTTCTTCCGCGTGGTCTGCACGCCGTTGACCTTGATCCCGTTCCTCGAGTTGAGGTCGGCCACGACCCACGCGCCGCCCTGCTCGAACACCTTGCAGTGCTCGCGAGAGGCGTGGTTGTCCGTGATCTGGACCTGCGCCGTGTCGCCGCGGCCGATGATGGCCGCCTTCGCGAGGTCGTACGTCTTGCCCGACTGCTTGCCCGTCGTGATCTTGAGCCTCGGCATGGATCCCTCCCGTGCGCGAGCGAGTCTAGTGAGGACCCACGTCGAAACAAGCGACGGAACTCACGGCGCGACCTAACGTGAGCGGCATGCGCAAGATCGTGATCGCCAGGGACGACGCCGGACAGCGTCTCGACCGGTTCCTGCGCAAGATCCTGAAGGGCGAGACGCTCTCGCGGATCTTCAAGCTCATCCGCACGGGCGACGTGCGAGTGAACGGGAAGAAGTCGAAGGAGGGAGTGCGCCTCGCGGCGGGGGACGAGGTGGAGATCCGGCTCCCCGACGCGGCGATCGCCGCCCGCGAGCCTTCGACGCCCGAAGTCCGCGCGCGCGCGAGCCGCAACTCAGGCGTCCGGCTGGAGGTGCTCTTCCGCGACGACCACGTCCTCGCCATCGACAAGCCGCCGTATCTCCTCGTGCAGCAGGGCGAGTCGCCCGACGAGCCGACCCTCGACGCGATCGTCGCCGAGCAGTTCGGACGCGGCGACTCGCTGACTTTCGTGCCGTCGCTCGCGCACCGGCTCGACCGCGGCACGAGCGGGATCGTGCTCCTCGGACTCTCGGCGCAGGGACTGCGCGGCCTGACCGAGGCGTTCCGCCGCCGCAAGGTGGACAAGCGCTACCTGGCGCTCGTCGCCGGGCGTCCGGAGAAGGACGAGTTCGTCGTCGAGCTGCCGCTGCGCCGCGAGCGGCTCGAGAAGGGACGCGGTGCCAAGGTGAACGTGTCGTACGCGCCCGACGCCCTCTCCGCGAAGACCGAGTTCAAGGTGATCGAGCGCGACGCGCGGCGCGGTCTCGCGCTGATCGAGGCGCGGCCGCTCACGGGGCGCACACACCAGATCCGGGTCCACCTGCGCGCGGCGCAGTTCCCGATCGTCGGCGACCCGACGTACGGCATCCCGGCGATGAACCGCGAGTGGCGGACGCGGCCCGGCATCGCGCGTCAGTTCCTCCACGCGTGGCGGGTCGAGCTCGAGCACCCGGTGGAGAAGGGGCGCACGCTCGTCGTCGAGAGCCGGCTCCCCGAAGACCTCGCGGAGACGCTCCGCTGGGCGGGACTGGCCGATCCGACGGCAAAAGGCCGATAATCCCCGCGTGCGCTACTCCTGCCGGCCTTCGAGGACCGAAGACGCCGCCCTGATCGCCGAGTTCCTGCGTCCCGGGATGCCATCCGACGCCTTCCTGCTCGACGCGCTCGACTCCGGCGGCGCGCAGGGGTTCCATTGCGCGTGGGACGGCGACACGCTCGCGGGCGTCGCGTTCCAGCGGCGCGGGGCGATCTCCGCCTCGGTGGTGACGCCGCGGCTCGCCGCGTACGCGCTCGCGTCCTCGATCGGCAACCGCGAGTCGTGGACGAGCGTCGTCGGGCCCGAGGACCCGTGCAGCGCGATCGTCGATTCGCTGCGCTCGACGAAGCCGTTCCGCGTCGATCGCGTCCAGTCGTTCATGGCCGCCCTGCGCGGCGCCAAGCTCGGTCCGGGCGGCTCGGGCGTGCGCCGCGCGACGATGCGCGACCTCGAGACTCTCGTGCTCCTCGTCGCGCGCTACCGCGTCGAGGACGGACTCTCGGCCGCGGGCGACGACCACGGAGCGTGGATACGCCTCCACACGATGGAGCGCATCCAGTCGGGCAACCTCTTCGTCGTCGAGGAACGGGACCGGATCGTCTTCACCGGCGCCTTCAACTTCGTCGGACGCTGGGGCGCGGGACTCGGCGGCATCTACACCGTGCCCGAGGCGCGCGGCCGCGGCGTCGCGAGCCGGGCCACTTCCGACCTCTGCCGGATCGCGCTCGAATCGGGGCTCGCCGCGACGCTCCACGTCGATCCGGCGAACGAGCCCGCGATCCGTGCGTATGGGAAGGCCGGGCTCGAAGAGGCCGGAGAGTTCCGGCTGACGTTTCGCTGAAGCTCCGTGGGGGGGGGGCGGGCGCGGCCCCCCCCGGGGGCAACCCCAACGGGGG
>JANNHP010000154.1:0-16389 GCA_031404455.1 Planctomycetia bacterium
GCAACTGCAACCCAACTGTGCTCGGAATCGCCCTTCAGGAGCGATCGGAGGGCGAAAACGCGCCGTCGTAAGTCCGCTGGGACGCGTGACTTGTGGTCGGGGCGAGAGGATTTGAACCTCCGGCCTCTTGCTCCCGAAGCAAGCGCTCTAGCCAGGCTGAGCTACGCCCCGACCGGGATGCGAACGCGACGCCGGACGGACCGGGCGTCGCGCGAGGCGGGAAGAATAGCCCGGGCGGGCAGGAGCGGGAGGTTTTGCACCCCTACGGGCGCGATGCGTCCGGCGAGCCCGCGCGAGCGGCGGCATCGGCGCGAGTGGTGGGACCGGCGCGAGTGGTGGGACCGGTGGGATCGGCGGGATCAGCCGGACCGGCGGGCCCGGGCCGCCCGGACGGTGCCGAGCGCGGGAACCGCGACACGAGATCCGTCAGGGACGACGCGCGCGGTGCCGCGACGTCGCCCCACGCGCCGATCGGGTCGAGGAGGATTGCGTGCATCCCGGCGGCGCGCGCGCCGAGGACGTCGAGCGAGAAGTAGTCGCCGACGTAGACGCACGCGGAGGGCGGCAGTGCGAGGCGCGTCGCGGCCATCTCGAAAATGCGCGGGTCGGGCTTCTCGACGCCGACGACGCCGGAGTCGACGACGCACTCGAGGTGCGGCGCGAGTGCGGCGGCTTCGAGGCGCGCGTGCACCTGTCCGTCGGAGTTGCTCACGACGCCGAGGCGGTAGCCGCGGCGGGAGAGCTCGACGAGCGCGGCCTGCGCGTCTGCGGGCGGACGGTTCCAGAGCGTGCGCCACGCGGCGATGAGCGCATCGCGCGGAGCGTCCGAGGCCGGCGGCGAACCCGACGTGAGGCAGTCGAGGATCAGGTTCGCGTAGCGCAGCGTCGTCTCTGCGCTCTCGCGCCGCTTCGCGAAACCGAGGTAGGGATCGAGACGGGGCCGGGCGCGCATCTCGGCGACGCGCACGGAGTGCTCGTCGCACTCGAGGCCGGCGCCGGTGAGGATCGCCGCGATCCGCGCGTGGTCGATCCAGAGCAGCGTGTTACCTGCGTCGAAGAGCACCGCGGAGACGCCGGCGAGGAACGCGAAGGGATCGGGCGAGGAGACATCGCGGCGCTCGGTCATCGGCCCCGCTACTTGCCCGGAGGGACGATTTCGTCGGAGCCGCCCGGCTCGCCGCCGACGCGCGTGGCGCCGGCGCGTTGCGCCGGGATGCCCGCGTTCTCGGGGCGCGGCTTGCCGGCGCGGATTGCGTCGGAGAGCCTGCGCGCGCGGACCGCGAGATCGTTCGTGCCGGCCGCCTCGGCGAACGCGTCGAGATCGGCGAGCGAGTCCGTCGACCAGTACCCCTCGAGCGCGAGCAGCGCCATCTTGCGCTGCGGGTCGCCGTCGGCGGTGCGCAGCGCCTTGCCGAAGAGCGGGGCGAGCGACGTGTCCTTCCACTCGCCCTGGAGCGCCTGCGCGTGGAGCGTCTGCAGCGTCTGCATGCGCAGCGGCGGCGTGGAGCCCGGCGCACCGCCCGCCGCGACCGCCGTCGCGAGCGGGTGACGGCGCCGCGCGAGTCCGTGGATGGCGAGGAGACGCGCGGACGCGTCGGAGTTCGGGTCGTTCCACACGGCGACGAGCATCGGCGTCGCCTCCTCGCCCGGGATGTTGGCGAGGCCGCGCAGCACCGCGCGCCGGAGTTCGACGTCCTTCGCCGTCTCCCAGAGCGCCATGAGCGGCTTGACGCCTCGCACGTCGCCGACGGCGCCGAGCAGCGTGGCGCAGACGGCCTTCATCGAGTCCTCGAGATCGGAACCGAGCACGGTGACGAGGAGGTCCACGCTCTCCTCGTCGTGCGCCCGCAGAGCCCGGACCACGAGCGGGTAGCGGGGGCTGTCGACGACGCCCTTCGGCGCGACCGAGAGCATGTCGATCTCCTGGCGGAGGCGGCTGCCGTCCCACTGCTCGGGAGCGAGGTCGTCGGACGGTGCCGGCGCCGGTGCGGGGCCTCCGTTGGGCGCCATCGGCCCGGGCCGTCTCGGGGGCGGCGCCGCGGTCAGCGCCTTCTTCAGGGAGTCCACTTCCGACTCGATCTCGCGGCGGCGGCGGATCTCCGCCTCGGCTCCCTGCTGGAAGTCGGACGCGTCGCGCCGCGCCCGGGCAGTGGCCCGCCCGGCATCCACCGCGCGCGCCTCGAGGTCGCGGGCGTGCGGCAACCCTACGAACCACCACGCGCCCGCCGCCGCGGCGGCGGCGAGCACGAACCCTGCGAGGAACGCTCCGGCCTTGGTCATCGGGGCGTATTCTCCACGACCGTACCCGGAGATCCCTCAGATGCGCTCACCGTCCACGTTCGTCCTCGTGATCGCCGCGGCGGCGTGGCTCGCGGGTCCGCCCGCCGGAGCGGACGAGGATCCCGGCGTCGAGGCGCGCCTCCTCGTCATCGAGGGCAAGTTCCGCGAGGCCGACGGCGTGATCGAGCGGGCGCCGCCCGAGGTGCAGAACGACCCCGCGCTGCGTCTGGCACTCGGGGAGTCGACCTTGAAGTTCGCGAACACGAGGACCGGAGAGGAGAAACGCGAGGCGCTGTTCTCCGCGCGCCAGCACTTCGCGAAGGTCATCCAGGTGAAGCCCGCGGAGGGCAAGGCCGCGGCGGGAGTGCTCGACACCGCGAAGCAGCTCGCCCAGCTCGACATGGAGTCGAAGAAGAGCGACGACGCGCGCGCCCAGTCGAAGTTCGCGCTCGATCACGCGGAGATGGCGCTCGCTGCGGGCGTCTCCTCGCCCGAGTTCAAGATCGCGCTCGGCCGCATGTACGGCTTCCGCGCGTCGTTCGTCAAGAGCATGAAGGACGTGGACCAGCTCGTGTCCGACTCCACGAAGGCGGCGGCGCTCCTCGCCGACGCGGCGACGGCGGGCGGCGAGCTCGCGGGGAAGATCCTCTCCGAGGCGTCCGCGATCCAGGCGCGTGCGGCCAACCTCATCCACGAGGGCATCCCGAAGGACGACGAGAAGCGCGACGACGAGGCGCTCTCGGCTTCGATCGAGCTCGCGACGAAGGCGTGCAACCTGCCCGCCGCGACCGAGGCCGACTTCACGACGCACCTCGACGCGCTGCGGCTCGCGCACTCCTGGGGGATGAAGCTCGCGCAGAAGCCGTTCATGACGCCGCTCGGGCCGCCCATCCAGGGGCTGAAGCTCGAGCTGCCGCGATCCGGCGGCTGGGTGCGCACGAAGCCGCCCGACTGGGATCTCTCCCTCGAGCGCAACCTCCACGATCCGAAGAACGACGGCACCGTGCAGATCATGCTGAAGGAGTGGGCGGTCTCGGAGCTGTCGCTCGGGAAGTCGTGGTCCGACCTCCCCGCCGTCGCGCCTCGCCGTTTCGAGAAGTACAAGGAGGACCAGTCGGAGCTCGGCTCGGTCGTGGAGCCCGTGCAGCTCGGCGGCGGCAAGAACTCGCTCGAGCTCTGGCACTACGAAGTCGGCGGCAGGACGAAGGCGGGACGCATCCAGCGGATCGCCGAGTGGATCTGGTTCGGCGACCGGAAGAAGGAGTTCGTCTGGCAGCTCAAGGTCATCGACTGGCGCCCGGTGCCCGACATCGAGGACCCCGACATCGTCGCGTTCGTGACGTCCGCCATCGGCGAGGGGCTCTGGCCCCCGGGTGCGATCCCTGCGAAGGGCAAGGACGACGGGAAGAAGGACCCGAAGAAGCCGCCGAAGAAGAAGTGATCGCTGCTACGTCGCGTAGCGCTCAGGCAGCTTGCAGACGCCGCACGGGCAGAGTCCGCGCAGGAAGTCGTACGCGAAGATCCCCTCGGAGTGGCTGTCGCCCCACGCGAAGTTCAGCGCGTAGTTGCCGATCCGCTTCCACGAATCGAGCTTCGTCGTCAGCGTCATGACGAGCGGCTTCTTCCCCGTGTCGCGCTGATCGCGGCACCGCGCGCACGGACAGTGGTCGCGCAGACGCATGTAGGGGATCCGGCTCTCGTGGCCGTCCGCCCAGGCGACGTGGAGTTGCCTCGCCGCGGGGTCGGGCGTCACGGTCCGGGGAACGATCATGGGCGGCATCTTGCGAGTAGCCTACGCCGTTTCCCAGTCATCGAAGGAGACCAACGATGCGAGATGCCGACCGCGGCGACGTGGACCTCGTCCTCAAGCTCTACGACCTGCGCCGGGAGACGGAGATGCGCAAGGCGCGCACGTTCGTCTTCGGGTTCGAGCCGAAGACGATCGACGACGTGAAGGCGATCGTGAACTGGAACCATCCCGAGAACGCCCACTTCCGCCAGGTGACGAGCTACTGGGGCATGGTGGCCGACTTCGCGACCCGCGGTCTGCTCCACCCGGAGATGTTCGCGGCGCACTGCGGCGAGGCCCTCTTCCTCTACGCGATCTTCGAACCGCTCCTCCCGCAGATCCGCACCGAGATCAACCCGATGTTCATGATGAACATCGAGAAGGCCATCAAGTCGCATCCGGCGATCGCGGAGAAGGCGGCTCAGGTTCGGGAGATGCGGGCGAAGGCGGCGGCGATGTCGGCGTCGGCTCCGAAGAAGTAGGGAGCGGCGCGCGAAACGCCGCCACTGCCGGACGCGGCCGCGTGATCCAGAGCGCGGCCGCGATGCCGGCTGCCATCGCCAGGAAGAGGTCGCGCGTCGCCTCGATCGCCGCGTAGCGCTCGGGGTCGCGCCGGATCTGCTGGAGCTCCTCCTCCGCGCGGATCTCAGAATCGACGAAGCCCTCCGCGCGGTGCATCGCCTCGAGCCGCGGGAGCAGCGCGTGCCGGTAGATGAGGAACTCGCCGAGCGCGAAGAAGACGAGGAGTGCCAGGCCCGCCGCGAGCTGCACCCGCCCGCCGCGCGTGCGGGCGGCGGCTCGCGCGGTGACTCCGACCGCGATCCCCGCGACGGCGAGCGTCCACGGGGCGCCCGTCTTCGTCGCGTGGCAGAGGAGCGCCCAGCCCGCGGCGGCGGCGACGGCGACGATCATCGACGCCCAGAGTCCGCGTTCGAACGCGGCGAGTGGCGGCGGTCCCGGCGCCACGAGCGGCGTGGCGCACGCGGGGCAGCGCGCGGGCGTCGTCCCCCGAGACGGGAGGTTCGCGGGAGCGGGCGCTCCGCACGGACAAACGAGAGTCGGCTCGTCGCTCACCGGCGGGAGCATAGGACCCGTGCAGGAATAGCCGACAGCATCTCGCGGCGTCCCCGCGAGCCGAATGCAAGGCGGACGCGCGCAGGCAACTTGCCGGGCCAGTTTCCAAGCGCGTCCAACGCAGCAGTCGGCCGCGGGGTCGCCGCAGCTCGCTGGCGCGCGGGTTGTCCAGGACGAGCTCGCGCATTCGTGTGTACCCGCCGCGCAACCCGCGTGACGGGATCGGTCGGCTGTTCCTGCACGGGTCCTTCCTGCCCGCGGCGCGGCGTGCGTGCGAGACTCGCGCCCCGCATGGGTTGGACGCTCGCCACCATCGCTGAGATCGTCGGGGGCCGCCTCGACGGCCGCGGGGACCGGATCGTGCTCGGCATCGCGTCGCTCGGCGCCGCGGGACCCGATGACCTGACGCTGGTCGTGTCGCCGCAGTACCTGCCGGCGTTCCTCGACTGCGCCGCCGCCGCGGCGATCGTCCCCGAGGGCGTCCTCGCGCCCGGCCGCGACGTGATCCATCACAAGAACCCCTACGTCGCGCTCGCGAAGACGCTCGAGACGATGTACCCGCCCGAGCGCGTGGCGCCCGGCGTCCACCCCGCCGCCTACGTGGACGACACCGCGAGGCTCGGCGAGGGCGTGCGCGTCGGCCCGCACGCGATCGTGCAGAGGAACGCCGTGCTCGGCGACGGCGTCCGCGTCGGCGCCGGCGCGTACGTCGGCCGCAACGTCCACGTCGGCGCGGGCACCATGCTCTTCCCGCACGCCGTCCTCTACGAGCGTGTCACGGTCGGCCGCGACTGCGTCATCCACTCGGGCGCGGTCGTCGGCGCCGACGGGTTCGGATTCACGAAGGACGGCGGCCGCCACCGGAAGATCCCGCAGGTGGGCGGCGTGATCATCGGCGACGACGTGGAGATCGGCGCGAACTCCTGCATCGACGCCGGGACGATGGAGCCGACGCGCATCGGCAGCAACACGAAGATCGACAACCTCGTGCAGGTCGGCCACAACTGCATCATCGGCGAGCGCGTGATCCTCTGCGGCGGCGTGTGCATCGCGGGCAGTGCCAAGATCGAGGACGACGTGACGCTCGCGGGCCAGGCCGGCGTCGCCGGACACATCACCGTCGGCGCGGGCACGACCGTCGCAGCCGGCGGCGGCGTCATCTCGAACGTGGAGCCGAAGTCGGTCGTCGCGGGTTTCCCCCAGATGCCGATGGACGAGTGGCGCAAGACCCAGGCCGCGCTCCGGCGACTGCCGGATCTCCTGCACGAGGTGCGCGATCTCCGGCGGCGGCTGGACGAGGTCGAGAAGCGGAAGGTCTGAGCACCGAGCGCGCGGCCTCGCGATCGAAGATCGAAACGGGGAAGATCCCGTGGCCGCAGAACTCGTCGAGCGCACGCCTCGCTTCGGGGTAGAGCGCTGTACTGCGCCCACTGTCGTGGCGGCCCATGGGCGGCGCGAGAATAGCCGTCGGGCATCCCCTCACACTCTCGCGCTTGACCAGTCACACTCTCGGTGTTACTTTCGCTCACACATGTCGTCACCCATGCGCCCGAAGGCGAAGCGAGTGAAGTCGGCCGTCGTCCGCAGGAGCTTCGTCCTACCGGCCCAACTCGTCGAGCAGATCAGCGAGGCAGCGGCTCCGCAGTACCGGGGCAATCTGAACGCGGCCGTCCGCGCCGCGCTGGAGGATCACGTCAAGCGCAAGCGCGACGAGGAGTTCGAGCGTCAGATGGACGCGATGGCCGCAGACCCGTGGATACGCGAGGTGAACGCGGAGATCTTCCGCGAGTTCGAAGCCCTCGACGGCGAAGCACTGCCGCCGCCATGATCCGGCGGGGCGACGTTTACTTCGCCGATCTCGATCCCGTCCGCGGCCGTGAACAGGCCGGATGGAGGCCGGTGGTCGTCGTCTCCGCGGACTTCCTGAATCGGCGCGATCTGGTCTTGACCGTCGTGATGGGTACGTCCGCGAGACCGGGAGTTACCGCATACGACACGAACGTGTTCGTTCCGGGCCCGGAGTCGGGCCTGCCGCGCGACACGATCTTCCTCTGCTACCAGATGCGCTCGATCGATCCGGTCCGCTTCCTCGATCCCAGGGGGAGTGCGGCGCGGCGCATGGGCCGACTACCACCCGAGCGCATGGCGCAGATCGACGCCGCGCTGCGCCTGGCCCTGGCACTCTGAGGGTCTCGTCGAGCGCTCAGGCCTGCCTCGGCCACGGATTCGAGCAGCCAGTACTCGCCGCGGGTGAAGCGCGGCTCGCTCATCCCCGCGTCCGCACGTGCTCCGCGGCGGCGTAGAGTGCCAAGATCGACGGGCCGTGGACCATCCAGCCGCGGCGCGCGCGGCGGACGGCCTCGTCGAGGGGGACACGGACGAGGTCGATCTCCTCGTCGTGGTCGAGTTGCTGCGGGCCCGCGGTCAGCCCCTCGGCGAGGTAGAGGTGCACTCGCTGCTGCACTTTGATCGACGAGAAGCACGTGATGAGCCGCGTCATCCGCCGCGCGCGGATGCCCGTCTCCTCGCGCAGTTCGCGGCGCGCGCCGGCGAGCGGCTTCTCGCCGGCGTCCACGTGGCCGCCGGGGACTTCGATCGACCGCGACTTCATGCCGAAGCGGCGCTGGACGTTCAGCGTCACGGTGCCGTCGTCCCAGAGCGGGACCGAGAACGCGATCTCCGGGCCGGTCCCGAAGATGTACGTGTGCAGGCGGCCCTTCTCGTCGCGCTCGGTCGCGAGGTCGATGTGCATGTACGGGTTGTCGAGGACGGTCTTGCGCCGGACGACCTTGCGGCGCAAAGTCACATCTCCTGCGGAGCGTCGAGTCCGACGAGGAAGAGCGCGTTCGCGACAGCCTGCTGCGCACATCGGGCGAGAGCGAGGCGCGCCTTGGCGGTCGCGGCGCCCTCGCAGTTCACCTTGAGAGCCGGGTCCTTCGAACCCTGCGCGTACCACGAGCTGAACGCGCGGCAGAGGTCGAGGCAGCAAGTGGCGACGATCGACGGCTCGTTCTTCTCGCGCGCACGGCGCACGCGGTCCGGCAGTTCCGCGACGAGCATCGCAACCGCCCACTCCTCGTCGGTGCGGAGCAGCGACGCGTCGGCCGCCGCGAGATCGACGCCCGCCTTGCGCACGATCGACGCGATCCGCGCGTGCTGGTACTGGCAGTACGGACCCGTGTCGCCCTCGAACGAGAGCAGGCGGTCCCAGTCGAACTCCACGTCGCCCGCGCGCTCCTTCGCGAGATCGGCGAAGACGATCGCGCCGTAGCCGACCTGCCGCGCGACCTCCGCGCGCTTCTCCGCAGACATACCGGGGTTCTTCTCGGCGACGACCTTGTCGATCTCCTCGGCCGCGGCGTCGAGCACTTCGTGGAGGAGGACGACGCCGCCGGCGCGCGTCGAGGTCTTCTTGCCGCCGAATCTCACGTGGCCGAACGCCAGGTGCTCAAGCCTTCCGGCGAACGGATAGCCCGCCTTCTCGACGACGGCGAACCACTGCCTGAAGTGAACGCTCTGCTCGTGGGCGACGACGTAGAGAGCGCGGTCGAACGCGTACTCCTCGAAGCGATGGACCGCCGACGCGATGTCGCGCGTCGCGTAGAGCGTCGCTCCGTCGCTCTTCTTCAGGAGGCACGGCGGGAGCGAGCGGTCGGAGAGGTCGACGACGGTCGCGCCGTCCGACATCGAGAGCAGTCCCTTCGACTCGAGGTCGGCGAGGACCGGGGCCATGCGGTCCTCGTAGAAGCTCTCGCCGAAGATCGCGTCGAAGCGCACTCCGAGCTTCGCGTAGACGCGGTCGAACTCGGCGAGCGAGACCTCGCGGAAGCGCGTCCAGAGAGCGCGCGCGTCGGCGTCGCCGTCTTCCAGCTTCTTGAACCAGGAGCGCGCCTCGGCGTCGAGCGACGGGTCGGTCTTCATCTCGGCGCGGAAGCGGACGTAGATCTCGTTCAGCTTCGTGACGCCGTCCTCCGAGAGGTCGATCCCCGCGCCCCACCGCTTCCACGCCGCGATGAGCATCCCGTGCGTCGTGCCCCAGTCGCCGAGGAAGTTGAAGCCGACGGCGCGCCATCCGTTCGCGCTCCAGATGCGGAGCAGCGAGTGCCCGATCATCGTCGAGCGGAGATGGTGATACGCAAGGTGCTTGCTGATGTTCGGCGAGCCGTAGTCGATGACGACCGTCTTGCCCGCGCCCTCGGCGTTGTGACCATAGCGGTCGCCCTCGGCCGCCACGCTGCGGATCACGTCGGCGAAGAACGCCGCGCGGTCCACGCGGAAGTTCACGAACGGCCCGGCGGCCGTGGCCGACGCGAGTCCGCCGTCGGGAGAGAACGCCGCGGCGACCTTCACCGCGAGCGCGGGCGGCGCGGACTTCAGCGCCTTCGCGAACGGGAACATCGCGACGGCGTAGTCGCCCATCGCGCGGTCCGGCGGCGCCACGATCCCGACGTCCGTCCCCTCCGGCAGCGCGAGCGCGCGGACGACGAGCGCACGGATCGACTCGACGAAGCGGCTCATCGCGTCCGCGTCAGTCCCGCAGCGCTTCGTCGATCGCGGCGACGATGCGGTGCTTGTCCGGCAGGTACGCGTTCTCGCGGGCGAAGAGCGGGTACGGCACGTCGTAGCCGCACACGCGCTTCATCGGCGCGCGCAGGTGGTAGAAGGCGTCCTCGCAGACGCGGGCGAAGATCTCGCCGGCCATGCCGCCCGTGCGCGCCGCCTCGTGGACGACGACGAGGCGCCCCGTCTTCTTCACCGACTCGATGACGAGCGAGTGGTTGAGAGGCTTCAGCGTGAGCAGGTCGACGACCTCGATCGACGCCGTGTGCCCGGCGATCGAGTCCATCGTGCGCTTGACCATCGCGCCCCACGTCACGACGGTGACGTCGGTGCCCGTCTTCGGGATCTCCGCCTTGCCGATCGGGATCGGGTCGCCGTTGACGGGGACCTCCTCCTTGATGGCGCGGTAGACGCTCTTCGGCTCGAAGAAGATGACCGGGTCGTCGCTGCGCACCGCGGCCTTCATGAGGCCGTACGCGTTGCGCGGGCCCGACGGCATCATCACGATGAAGCCGGGCGTGTTCAGGTACATGGCCTCTTCGCTCTCGCTGTGGTGCTCGAGCGCGCGGATGCCGCCGCCCGACGGCGCGCGGCAGACGAGGCGCATCGCGCGCTGTCCGCACGTGCGCTGGCGGAACCGCGACACGTGCGGCTGCAACTGCTCGAACGCGAAGTTCATGAAGCCGGAGAACTGCACCTCCATCACGGGGCGCATGCCGCCGATCGCGAGGCCGACGGCGGTTCCGGCGATGCCCGATTCCGCGAGCGGCGTGTCCACGACGCGGTCCGCGCCGAACTTCGCCTGGAGTCCCTGCGTGACGCGGAAGACGCCGCCGTCCACGCCGACGTCTTCCCCGAGCAGGATGATCGTCGGGTCGCGCTCCATCTCCTCGGAGAGCGCCTGGTTGATGGCCTGGACCATCGTGATGCGGTTCGACTTCGCTGCGGTGGTGGTCGTCATGGCTCGCCCCTAATCCTTCGCTTCTTCGAGTTCGCCCACGACCGCCGAACTGCCCTGGCCCTGCTTCTTCGTCGAGACGCCGACCATCACGTCGCGGCCCTTGAACGCGCGCTCCGCCTCGTCGCGCTGGCGCTGGAGGTAGGCCGGCATGTACGAGAACGTGTGGTCGAACATCGTGAGCGGGCTCGGGCCCGCGGCACGGAAGGCCTCCGCCTCCTCGATCGCCTTCGCGGTCTCGGCGCCGATCTCCGCCTCGGCCTTCGCCTGCAGCGCTTCGCTCCAAGCGCCCTTCGCGGTGAGGAACTTGCGCATCCGGTCGATCGGATCGCGCTTCGCCCACGCGTCCTCCTCCGCCTTCGTGCGATAGACGCTCGGGTCGTCGGCCGTGGTGTGCACGCCGCGCCGGAACGTGATCGCCTCGATCAGCGTGGACATTCCGGTCGTGCGACCGAGTTCCGCCGCCTCGCGCGTCGCCTCGTACACGGCGAAGAGGTCGTTGCCGTCCACCTGACGTCCCTCGATGCCCGCGCCGATCGCCTTCTGCGCGATCGTCTCGGCGGCCGTCTGGTTGCGGCGCGGCGTCGAGATCGCCCACTGGTTGTTCTGGCAGAAGAAGATCGTCGGCACGCGCAGCACCCCGGCGAAGTTCATCGATTCGTAGACGATGCCCTCGCTCGTGGCGCCGTCGCCGAAGTAGCAGATGGCGATGCCCGGGTCCTTCTTCAGCTTCATCGCCCACGCGAGGCCGACCGCGTGCGCCGACTGGCCGCCGACGGGGATGGAGACGGGCAGGTCGCGGGCGCCGTCGGGCACCTTCGAGCCCTCCTCGTAGCCCATCGCGTAGATGAGGATCGACATCATCGGCGCGCCGCGGTAGAGCGCTCCCGCCATCTCGCGGAAGCTCGGGACGAACCAGTCCTTGGCGGTCAGCGCTGCGAGCGATCCGACCTGGCACGCCTCCTGCCCGAAGCTCGGCGCGAAGGTGCCGATGCGGCCCTGGCGCTGGAGCTTGAGCAGGCGGTCGTCGAAGAGGCGCGCGCGCAGCATGTGCCGGTAGAGCTCGACGGCCTTCGCGTCGGTCATCGGCGGCGATCGGCCGGGCAGGAGCACGCCCTCCTCGTCGAGGAAGGTCACGCGCGGCGGGATCTCGAACACGAAGCCCTGGGAGCTGGTCAAGCGGGGACTCCTCGGGGAAGTGGGGAGCGAAGCGGCCGATGATGCCGCGCGCGTCGAGTGGGAACAAGATTGACATGCGCGCGGCCGCGGCCCGATCCTCCGCGCCCATGTCCCACGGCGGCTCGAAGAAGGTGGTGATCCTGGCGCTCTTCGCGAACGGCGGCATCGCCATTGCGAAGTTCGTGGCGGCCGTGTTCACCGGCTCCGGCTCGATGATGGCCGAAGCCATCCACAGCGCCGCCGACTGCGGGAACCAGGGACTCCTCCTCCTCGGCGCGGCCCGCGCCGCCCGGCCGGCGAACGAAGCGCACCCGCTCGGCTACGGCCGCGAGGCGTACTTCTGGGGCATGCTCGTCGCCGTGATGCTCTTCACCGTCGGCGGCGGGTTCTCGGTGTACGAGGGCATCCACAAGATCCTCGACCCGCACGAACTCGAGCACGTGGGATGGGCGATCGGCGTGCTCGTCTTCTCTCTCGGTCTCGAGTCCGTGAGCCTGCGCGCGGCCTGGATCGAGGTGAAGAAGGCGAAGGGCGACCGTCCGCTGCTGGAGTGGGCGAGGACCACCGGCGATGTCGATCTCCTCGTGGTGATGTTCGAGGACCTCGCGGCCGAGGCGGGCCTGCTCCTCGCGCTCATCGCCGTGTCGCTCTCCGCCGCAACGCACGTCACCGCGTTCGACGCCGCGGGCTCGATCGCGGTCGGGCTCGTGCTCCTCGCGGTCGCCGTCTTCCTCGCGGCGCAGATCCGCCGGCTCATCGTCGGCTACGCGGTGGACGAGTCGATGCGCGCGAAGATCCGGGAGACCTGGCTCGCTCACGGCTTCGAATCGTTCCGGCTGATCGCCGTCTGGACCGGTCCGCACAAGGTGATGGTCGCGATCAAGGTGAAGGTCCCGAAGGGCGAGAACGACGCCCACCGCCTCGCGACGCGCATCAACGACGCCGAGAAGGCCGTCCGTTCGGCCGTTCCGGAGATCGCCTTCTCGTTCGTCGAACCGGACGTCACCGATTGACGATCCCGATCCGATGGAAACCGCGACCAGCACCGCCGACGCGATCCTCGCGCAGCTCTCGCCCGAGCTGCGCGACGGCGACGACCGCGCGCTCTGGCAACTCGTCGTCCGGCACGTGACGTCGGACGTCGCACGTCTCGACGCGCTCGACCCCGCGCCGCGACATCTCCTCCTCGCCTTCGCGCGCGTCCCCGTCAAGCACGCGGGCCTCCATCCCGACGAGCACGCGTCGATGCACCTCGCGTGGGAACGCGACCACGGAGCGCGCGAGTGGCGATTCGCCGGCGCGCACCCGCGCGTCCGTCGCCGCCGCGGCGCGTACGCGGCAACCGTCTGCGTGCCGCAGGGCACGACGCGCCTCGCCTACGCCGACGTCGTCGTGCTCTGGCGCCCGCGCCTGCCCTGGGCTCCGCCCGAGGACACGGAGATGGGGAGGCAGACGTACCGGTTCGGGCGGAGACCGGACCACACCTGGATGCGCGCTTCGTCCCGAACCGAATGAGTCAGCAGGGCATGCCGGCGCGATTGGCTCGCCAGGCGATCGGCCTACGGCCTTGTCGGCATCTCGATGACGACGGGATCGGCTTGCGCCGTCCCATCGACCACGACCTCCGATCGGCCTGACAGGTCGAACCGCTCGCCATCGACGCCCGCCGGAGAGATCGTCACAACGTATCGCCCGGTCGGCAGCCGAATCTCCTGCCGGGCATTCGGGTCTGCTCGGACGCTCGCGGCGAGGAATAACCAAGACGGCCATGATCGTTCCTGAATCAAGAGCTCCACGCTTCGGACTCCACGGTGGTCCGTCCGGATCGTGGCCGTGATTGCTGTCGTCCCGACGGAGAGCGCCGGCGCCACGTCGAGCACTCCGAGATCGACGCTCGCATCGTCGGTTGCGATCTCGAGTCGCACTACGACGGTCGAGCTCCCGATCGAGAAGTGCGCGTCGTACGAGCCCGCGGAGAGCCCGTCCGCCGCGAACTCGCCGTCACTGTCCATCCGCAGCGTCCAGAGACCCATCGTGTCCCGATTGGCGATCCCACGCCGCAACAGGAATACGCTCCCGATCCGCGGCGTCATCGATCCGTCTCCAAGACGCAGGCGACCGCGTATGTGGGCGCCCCCCTCGACCATCTCCACGTTCAGTTGTGAGCCGACCCCAGCATCGAGCGTGATCGAACGCCATTGCGGCACCAGTCCGGTCCCCGACACTTGCACGATCGCCGACCCCGGTTCGATGCCGCCGAACTCGCGGACCCCAAGTTCACCCGCCGGGCCGGATTCCGGGTGACTGCGAACAAGTCCGCGGTCGGTGTACCTGAGCACGACCAGGGCACCCGCGACAGGTGCGCCGCCGGAGTTTCGGACGCGCACAGTGAGCGACGACGCCGGTTCGATCACGAAGTTCACGATCGCTCGCAACTTTGCGTCGAGGCCGACGTGCTGAGTGAGCAGCGGAAACGGCTGCGCAGATCTCGAACCCAGCTCCTCGATGACAACGTGATAGGGGCCCGAGTCTCGCACTCGGAAGTTGGCGAGCCCATCCGGTGATGTCGACCGTCGCGCGACGGTTTGGCGTTCCGACCCCAACTCTCGTTCCAAGCGGAGCAGCGCTTTCGACCCGACGCCGCGCGAGTCCGCTACGTGAACCTCCAGTTCAGCCTCAGCCTGCTCGCGGAACCGGTACACGCCCGGGAGCAACGAGTCTCGGGCGACTACTCCGTCGTAGCGAAGTATCCGTTCCGGGCTCAAGGAGGACCACGCGAGCATCTCATATTGGATTTCTTGCGAAACGAGCTCGGGCGCAAAGCGCCCCTCGGCGTCGAGATCGATGAAGACGGGAGGACCGGAAGTCGACGGCACAAGGCAGATGACGTACCCATCGGTCGGAGCGGTGCCGGCTGCACGTCCTCGAAGCGGAGTGTTGTTCGAGTCGACGGCGGCCAGAACTCCAGCGCTTGCTGGTTCTGGTCGCTGCCTGCCGAGAAGTGGCTCGCGCGGCACTCGGGCGGTCGCCGAAGCGACCGCCCCGTCACGACGCGCGTCCTGGTGTACTGGTGGATCGTGCTTGCACGACAACCAAGCAGCGACGACTGCTCCGACCACGCCGGCCACCCAGATCCAAGGACGTGCGTTACTCACGTTGGGCTACCGCTAACCTGAGGCGCCAGGGTTACCGGGGACGCCGGGGTCCCCATTGCCCGAGCCGACGCCGCCCGCGCCCGGGTCGCCACCAGCTCCGCCCGGACCACCGGGAGATCCGCCTTGACCGCCTGTGCCGCCATCGCCACCACGTCCACCCTGATGGCCAGGGGTATTGGGCATTGCCTTCCCCCCTACTCCGCCCTCGCCGCCCTTGCCGCCCGATCCCGCATGTCCGGCGGACCCATTTCCGCCCTTGCCGCCTTGGCCACCCTTGCCTCCGATGCCCGGCGGCTCGCCGGCGGCGCCAACTGCTCCCTTGCCGCCCTTGCCTCCGACACCGGCGTCGTCCGCCGCGTTCTGTGTACCTCCGGTTCCACCCTCGCCACCGGCACCTCCATTCGACCCCGGACTTCCGGATTGGTCGGCAGGGATGCCACCCGTTCCGCCGGGGCCTCCGGTTCCCCCAGTGGTCTCACCAGATTGACCCGGCCCTCCATTGCCGCCGCGGCCACCTGTTCCTCCGGTAGGGGTGACGCCCGATGCGGGTGCGCCCGGCGGACCGCCAGCCCCTCCGTTGCCGCCGTTGCGCTGCGGAGAGCCGGTGCCGCCGCCGGTGTTGCCATCAGCGCCGCGCCCGCCGGCACCGCCGCCGTAGCCGGGACCACCCGAGCCCCCGGCGCCGCCCGTCCCGCCCGCGTTGCCACCGCCTGCGGCACCGCCGACACCGCCCGTTCCGCCAAGACCGCCCGCGGAACTCCCGCCTGCGCCCCCCGTGCCTCCACTCGCTCCTCCCAACCCTCCGGTACCTCCCGCGATCCCACCGCCGGACGAACTGCCGCCTGCACCGCCGGTGCCGGCGCTCGGACCTCCAACCCCGCCGGTCCCGCCGGTCGGCCCTGAACCCCCTGCTCCACCCGAACCACTCCCAGCGCCGACGCCACCGGTACCCCCGGTTCCGCTCGCTCCGCCCGTTCCCCCGGCTCCGCCGTCCGAATTCGAGCTCGGCCAAGCAGCTCCGCCGGTCCCTCCGGTGTCGTTCCCTGACGCGCCGCCGCCATCACCCCCTTCTGGAGTTTGTTCGGTGCCGGGATCACCCGGTGTCCCTTGCGTGGCGAACGCTGATGCACTCTGAACGAACCAGAGTCCCAAGCTCGCGATGGCGACTCCAGCGAGTCGCGACACGGATCTCGGTTCGATGAATCTCAACAGCATGTTCCCTCCTCCGAGTTATCGACAATGGATGCGCGGCGATTGCAGCTCGACCACTCATTAAGTGCGTGGCCGGGGGGGGGGGGGGGGGGGGGAGGCCCCAAACCGGGGCGATTTAAACCCCCCCGGACGGCCCCGGTGAATGCGCCCCAACCCCCCGACGATCGACAGTCCCGTATGCC
>JANNHP010000155.1:0-6759 GCA_031404455.1 Planctomycetia bacterium
GACGATCGAGTCGTCGACGAGGAGCACGCGCTTGCCCGAGATCTCGAGCCGGACGGGCGAGAGCTTGAAGCGGATGCCGCGCTTCCTGTTCTCGTTGCCCGGCATGATGAACGTGCGCCCGATGTAGCGGTTCTTGAGCAGGCCCTCGCGGAAGGGCTTGTCGATCTGGAACGCCATCTCCTGCGCCGCGGGCCGCGACGAATCGGGCACCGGGATCACCGTGTCCACCTTCGTCGGCTTGCCCTTCGACTTCTCGTTGCGCTCGCCCCATCGGCGCGCGAGCGCCTGGCCGAGGCGCATGCGCGCCTTGTAGACGCTGATGCCGTCGATGATCGAGGCAGGGCTCGCGAAGTAGATGAACTCGAACACGCAGAGCCGCGAGCGGCCCTCGGCGACCTGCCGCGCGTTCGGCTTGGCACCCGTGCGGAAGAGGATCGCCTCTCCGGGCTTGAGATCGCGCTCGACGGTGTAGCCGAGGGACTCGAGCGCACAGCTCTCGGAGGCGACCATCCAACGGGTGCCGTGCGTGTCAGCCTTCTTCCCGAAGACGAGCGGCTTGATGCCGAAGGGGTCGCGGAAGGCGATGAGGCCGACGCCCGCGATCACCGCGCACACCGAGTAGGAGCCGCGGCAGCGCCGGAACGTGCCGCCGACCGACTCGAAGATGGCCTCGGTCGTCTCCGGGGCGGCCGGGTTCGCGCCGCTGCCCGACGTGCGCCGCGAGAGCTCGTCCGCGAACACGTTGAGGATGACCTCGACGTCGCAGTTGCTGCCCACGTGGCGGCGCGAGCGGTCCTTCAGCTCGCCCTTCAGTTGCTTGAAGTTCGTCAGGTTCCCGTTGTGCGCCATCGCGATGCCGAACGGGCTGTTGACCACGAACGGCTGGGCGTCGTCCACGTCGCCGCCGCCGATCGTGGGGTAGCGGACGTGTCCGATGCCCACGCTGCCGTGGTGACGCGACAGGTCCTCCTGCGCGAACACCTCACGGACGAGGCCCATCCGCTTGCACGTGCGGAAGTTCGCCCCGTCGAACGTGGCGGCGCCGGCCGCGTCCTGGCCGCGGTGCTGCAGGAAGAGGAGGCCGTCGACGATGTCGCCGATGACCGGGCTGGATCCGATGACGCCGAGGACTCCGCACATGGGCCCGGGAGATTAGCCCCGGGGGGCGACGGCCCGGCGGAATGGGAAGGCGCGAGGCCCGCGCGGGTCCCGTACGATCCGGACGGATGGGTTGGAACGAGATCGCGCGGCGCCGGCGCTGGCACAAGTACGAGTCGGACGCGGCGCGTCACTGGGACGGCGTCTGGGCGGACCACTGGCGCGGGAAGACCTTCGAATCGCTGCTCGCCGACGCGCGGGCGTCCGTCCAGATGCCCTTCCTCGCCCGGCACCTCGCCCGCGAGGGAGCGGTCCTCGAGTCCGGCTGCGGGCACGGCCAGTGGCTGGCGGCGCTCCGGCGACCCGGCCTGCGGCTCGTCGGCTTCGACCGGCACGCGGCCCCGATGACCCGCGGACTCGCTGCGGACCCCGCGCTGACGTTCGTGCAGGGGGACATCGCCCGGCTGCCGTTCGTGTCGGGAAGCCTCGCGGCCGTGATGAGCTTCGGCGTGCTCGAGCACTTCGAGCACGGATGCGACGCGCAACTCGCCGAGATGCTCCGGGTGCTCGCGCCCGACGGCGTGCTGCTCGTCTCCGTGCCCTACTACAGCGTGCTGCGGCGCGTCCTCGAGCCGCTGCGACTCGTCCGCGAAGGGCTGCGCGAGTGCAGCGCGCTGCGCCGCATCCTCGGGAGGGCCGGGCTCCCGCCGCGGCGCTTCTACCAGTTCGCGTACACGACGCGGGAGTTCCGGCGCGTGCTCGCGCGCGGGGGGTTCCGCTCGCAGGAGGTCATCCACTACGAGAACGAGCACGGCCTCGTTCGCGACTACGCGGCGCTCCGGACGATGCGCCGCCGGGCGCCCCGTCTGTTCCGAGTGCTCCACCGCGCGCTCCTCGCGATCTCGCCGCGAGTCACGGCGCACATGCAGATGCACGCGGCGGCGGTCGCGAGGACACACACGGGCGCGGCGGCCGTTCCGCATCCCCAGACGCCACATCCGCCGCGATGGGATCGCCGCTGGCCGGACGACGTCGCCGCGATCGTCGCGAGGCGAACGCTCGATCGGTTGCCTACGGACGAACTGCCCGCGGCCGCGGAGGTCCTCGTGACGGCCGGCTTCGTCACCGACGAACTCTGCGCGCTGATCGGACTCCGCGACGTCGAGTGGTCGATCGCCTGCGAGCGCTTCGATCGCGCTCTCGCCGCGCTCGGCCTCACGCTCGACCGACCGGCCGCCGTGCTCGTCCTCACGCTCGACTGGGCGCGTCGCATCGTCGAGGGCTCGGTCTCGCCGATCGACGGAGCGGGCGAGATCGGCGGGATGTGGCGGGACCACCCCGAATTGCTCCCCATCGGTTGCGAGAGCAACTGGGTCGCGTTCTACGGCAACTGGGCGAGCTACGACATGTCGTGGGGCGATCAGGACGAACGCGACCGCCTCGTGGCGAAACTGGACGCCGAGGTGCGCGAGGACGCGCGGAAGCTCGTGGCGAAGTTCGGAGGATGAAGCCGCGAGAACGGGTCGGGCTCGTGCTTACTCGCGTGCCGTGTGCCTGTAGGGGCGAGGCATGCCTCGCCCGCCGCTGCCGGACGGCGACCGACCGGACTCGTGATTGCCACGGCGGGCGACGCATGCGTCGCCCCTACAGTGGCAGATGCGCCGTCCCTTACCTGTCGTGCCTTGATGGCCCGTGGCCGGGACTACGAACCTAGCGCCCCGCCCTACGCCCCCGCCCGCCGCGCCCGCTTCGTCTCCTCGCGCACCATCGCCGCGTACCGCACGAGGAGGTCCATCTGCTTCGCGAACTCCTGCTCCTCCACGTCGAGCGGCGTCTTGAAGAAGGGCGCCATCTGCGGGAGCGTGCCCGATTCGCCGCGGCGGTGGGCGAGGTCGGCGAGGCGGGCGAGGTCGAGGACGAGCGGCGCGGCGAGCGCGGAGTCGCAGCCCTGCCAGAGGAAGTGCATCTGCATCTTGGCGCCGAGGAAGCCCCGGAAGTGGATGAAGTCGTACGCCTGCTTCCAGTCGTCGAGCGACGGCACGTAGTCGATGCGAACACGGCTGTGCGTCGTGTCGTTGCCGAGGATGCGGCGAAGGGCCTCGTCCTTGTCGCGCACCTTCGACGCGAGGGAACCCGGGTCGCGCAGCACCTCGCCGTCGCGGTTGCCGAGCATGTTGAAGCCCTCCCACGACATCACGGGGAGGTGCCGGGCGACGAAGAGGGGCGCGAGGACCGTCTTGACGAGCGTCTCGCCCGTCTTGCCGTCGCGGCCCATGCACGGCACGCCGCACTTCGCCGAGAGTTCGCGCAGGAGCGGCGTCCCGGCGGCGACCGCGGGCGTGAAGTCGACGAACGGGTACCCCGCGTCGATCGCGGCGAACGCGTACACGACGGAACTCGGGATGCCCGCGGCGCGGTTCTTCGCGACGGCCTTGCGGAACCCGTCGATGGAGCGGAGCGCGGGCACGGCGCCGGGCGTGGACTCCGTCGAGGCCAGGTTGACGACGATGACGTCGTCGAGACGGTTGCGCTTCGCGAAGGAGCGGAGATCGCGCTGCAGACGCGCGATCGCGGCGTCGAGGCGCTCGGGCCGCCTGAGCGACGGCTTCGCCATCGCGAGGACGGACTCCGTCGCGTTGACGAGCACGCCCGGCCGGATCTCTTTGTCGGCGCGACGAAGCTCCGCCGCGACCGCGCGACGGATCTCGGGGGTCAGGAGTCCAGCGCGGTCGCCGAACTCCTTCGCGGAGCGGATGAGCGAGCCGTCGCGGATGTCGTGGCCGCCGAAGACGAGGTCGCCGAGCGGCGCCAGCGGGAGACCGGCGAGGAGCGGCGTCTCCGTGACGAGGCCCGTCGTGTCGAAGAGGCCGCGCGCGATCGCCGCCGCGCCCGCGACGACGCACGTCGCCACGTTGCCGTAGGCGCCGATCAGCCAGACTCCGACGCGTCGCTTCACTTGAGAGCCCGGACCCTTCGCGGGGGATGACCGCGCACCGGCGACGAGCGCACGAGCTGTCGTGAATTCGCGCCGGCGCCCCTGGCCGCCCGAACGAACGACATCGTCCTGGATGCATCCTGCGGCCCGAGCGCAAGGCGGGGCCCGACGCCTCGACCTTGGCAGGTCGTGGCGCGGGTCCCAACGCAGCGATCGGGTCGCAGGTGCATCCAGGCGGTCATCTCTCGTGAAGGGTCCGGGCTCCAGCCTCCGCGGCGGAAGTCTCGTCGAGCCATCGCCGGACGACACGATCGTATCGAAGGGGCCACGTCGGCGCGGACCACGGAGCCCGGGAGCCCGGAGACGCCGCCGCAGGCGCGGTTCCCGTCCCCGTGCCCTGGCCCGACGTGACGGACGTGCCGCCACCGAGCGCCTCGCGGAGCGCGTCCGTCGCCGCCGCGCGGTCGCCCCGGTCGAGGGCGGCGAGCGCGCGCTTCGCGGCGTCGGCGGTCGCGGACCGCGCGGCGAGGGCGTCCGCGAGACGCCGGAGATCGTCGTTCGTCACGGCGCCGAGGTCCTTGCGCGCCGCGGCGGCGAGCGACGCGGTGTCGCCCGCGCCGTCCTTCGAGATCGCCTGACTGAGACGTTCGACGCGGTCTCGCGGCGACGCAGTCGGTGCCCCGGGCGCCGACCGACCGCCGACGAGCGGGACGACGTCGTCGTTGCCGCCGAACGCGGGCCACGACGATTCCGGCGCCGCGGACCGCGGGACGAGCACGAGCGCCGCGAGAATCGCCGCCGCCACCGCGGCCGTCGTCGCGACGGCGGGAGCGCGGAACGGGAGGAAGCGCGCGACCGACGTCCGCGGGCACTTCGTCACCGCGTAATCCGCCGAGAGCGCGCGGAACTCGGGGTCGGCGTCGCGGGCGGCGAGCGCCGAGACGAAGGCTTCGTCGGTGTGCGCCGCCGCGTCGAGCGTCAGCGCGGCGACGTCGGATCGGACGCCGCGGACGAGCGCGGTCGCCGCGCCCGCGAGGACGCCCACGGCGATCGGCGCGATCGGCCAGAGCCCGGCATCGAAGGACGCGAGCCACGCGACGCCCCCCGCGACGCCGCCGACGACCGCTCCGGCGAGGGCCCCGCGCGCGGCTCCGACCGCCGCCGCAAGGGCGACGAGCCGCCGCCGCGCGACTCCGACCGACGCGATGGCTTCAGCGACGCTGTCCACCCTGATCTCCCAGACCCTTCTCCGCCTCGCCGCTCGCCGGGTCGTCCGGGAACGTGCGCGTCGGCTCTCGGTCGAGCCGGCGGATGATCAGCGTGCAGTCGTCGACACCGTCGGGCATGCGCGGCGTCGCCACGAGGTACGTGTCGTCGTCGGTGTCGCCCTTTGCCGTGTTGTCGAAGATCGTGTCGGGCGAGGAGTACGTGGCGATCGCCTCGGCGGTGAGGTCGGCCGCGAACACGGGCCCCGGACCGTCGCCCGCCTTCACGAACGCGGACCCCACGTAGATCCAGCGCCTGCGCTCCATCGGCTTCTCCTCGGTCCGGTTCCAGACGAGGTCCTCGGCGCGCACGAGCACCTTCTCGCCTTTCTCCTCCCACTCGAGGAAGAGGTACGCGGACTCTCCCTCGGGCGGCACGCGCCCCGACGCCGTGAAGCGCACGGGCTTGCCGCGCTTGAACCCGATCGCCTGGATCGCGTTGTTCAGCCGCGCGCCGAAGTCCTTCGGGCGCCGCTCGCCCTTCGCCGTGTTGCCGATGAGCGAGACGAGCGTCTCGTGCTCCTTGCCGCCCTTCAGCACGCCGAAGTACTCGATCGCGCCCTGGCGCAGCACGAACCGCGACGGAACGCGCACCTCGTCGGCGGTGAGCTCGATCCCGTACTCGCCTGCCGACTTCTGCGCGGCGGCGAAGAGCTGCGGCTGCGTCCAGTCGATCTGCGGCGCCTCCGCCTCGTCCGCCGCTGCGGGCGCCCCGCGGTTCTCCATCGAGGCGACGAGGTCGTCGATCTTCCGGGCGATCCGGGAGATGTCGTCGACGAGGAAGTCCTGGTCGCTCGCGAGCCTGTCGAGGAGCTCCTCGACGTGGTCGATCCGCGCGAGGGACTTCTGCGCCTCTTCCAGCGTCTGCTTCGTCCGGAAGGCCCAGATCGCCTGGAACACGCAGAGCGCCAGGATCGCCACGGTGGCGCCCAGGAACACGGTTCGGCCTGCGGCGCCTTCGTTCTCGGCCATGCGGAGGGACTCCTCGGGGGACCTGCCGTCCCATTCAAACGCAGGTTGCCCGTTCCGGGATCGTCAGTTCGCGGGGACGGCGAGGACGCGGACCGTTCCCTTCTCGAAGACGACGCGCCAGGGGGGCGCCGCGGGGACCGAGGCGTCGGCGACCGCGAACGAGGCTCGCCGGGCACGGGCGAGGGCGATCCAGGCGCCCGGATCGGCGGAAGCGCAGACGCGCGCCGACTCCGCGAAGTCGCGGTACCAGTCCATCCCCGCGGCGCCGAGGAACGACAACGCGGCGCCGCCCTCCTTCCGGGTGACGGCCACGCCGCGCCGCGCGTACACGCGGAACGGGCCCCAGTGCTCCGGCGGGACGAGGAAGAGGGCGCCGGGCGGCGTCTCGTCCTTCGCGAAGCGGCAGACGGCGAGGAAGGCGTCTCGGTCGCGGCCGAACGTCGGATCGCTCGTCCCCGGCCTCGGGACGAGGTCCGCGGGCGGCGGCGG
>JANNHP010000156.1:0-43492 GCA_031404455.1 Planctomycetia bacterium
GAGCGCTGCCGCGACCTGGTTCCGCTCCTACGTGCAGACCTACCTCGAGCGCGACGTCCGCGCGGTCACGGGCGTCCGCGACCTCGCGACGTTCCGGCGTTTCGTCGCGCTCGTTGCCTCGCGCACGGGGCAGGTCCTGAACAGGACGGACCTCGCGGCGCCGCTCGGCGTCTCGGTCCCGACCGTCACGCAGTGGCTGTCGGTGCTCGAGGTGACGGGGCAGATCCTCGTCGTGCCGCCGTACTTCGAGTCGTTCGGGAAGCGGATCGTGAAGTCGCCGAAGGTGTTCCTCACGGACTCCGGCCTCGCGTGCCACCTGCTAGGCATCGAGACGGCGGCGGCGCTCGACCGTTCTCCATTCCTCGGCGCGCTGTTCGAGGGCTTCGTCGCGTCCGAGATCGTCAAGCGCCGCGCGAACTCGGGTCGCCGCTCCGAGCTCTACTGGTTCCGCGACCACCAGGGGCTCGAGGTCGACTTCGTGGTCGCGAACGGCGAGCGCCGGCTCCTCTTCGTCGAGGCGAAGGCGTCGCGCACGGTCACGCCCGCCGACGCCGCGCCGTCCGGCCGCCTCGCGCGCGCCGCCGAAGGATTCGACGTGCAGCGCATCGTCGTGCACCGGGGGCCCGTGACGGCGGCCGGACCGGCGATCGCGCCGGGAGCCCGCGCAGCGACCGTCGCGCAGTTGCTCGCGGCTGTCTGACGGGCGGGCCGGAGATCCCGCCCCCTACTCCACCCGGTACCCGAACTCCTGTGCGAGCTGGCGCAGTCTGACGTTCTCGGGATCGCGCGCGAGCCCTCGGACGAGCTCCGCGCGGGCCTCCTCGTACCGGCCCTGCGCCTGCCGCACGCGGACGCGCCAGCCGCACGCGTCGGGGGAGCCTGGCTTCAGCTTCTCGATCTCATCCGCCTCCGCGAGGCACGCGTCGAGGTCCTTCGCGAGGAGATGCGCGCCCGCGAGGTCGTTGCGGACCGAGTACGACTTCGTCGACGGGATGAGACCGACCGCGCGACGGAGTTCGCGGACGGCGTCGGCGGGGCGTCCGGCGAACATCAGCGACGACCCGAGGCCCCGCGCGATGTCGCTGCTCCTGGGGTCGATCTGCGCCGCGTGCGAGAGCATCTCGACCGCCCGCCCGGCCGCCGCCGGGTCGCGCGACTGTCCGGCGTTCGCCAGGATCTGCCGCGCGTCGCGACAGATCGCCGCGGCCTCCTTCATCGCGGCGAGGCGCGGTTCGAGGCGGTCGATGCGGCGGCGCGCGGCTCCCGCCTCGCCGCTCCCGAGGCGGTCGAGCGCCGACGCGAGCATCGTCGCCGATTCCCTGTCGGCGAGGTCCAGGGCGCGGTCGACGCCTTCGAGCAGGAGGCGGGCGGCCGCGTCGCGATCGGTCCCGAGCGACGCCGCGAGATCGGCGGCGATCTCGTCCGGCGAGCCGAAGTCGGCCCTCCACTCGCCGCGGACGACGTCGAGCGGCGCGTGGTGCTCGAGCCAGCCGTTGTCGTCGGTGTTGACGGGACCGTCGCCCGCGCGCGCGGCGAGTCGGTCGAGGCGTCCGACGTAGGAGAGAAGGACGTCGCCGGGCGACACGACCCCGACGCGGGCCATGTCGCCCTTGACCTCCGGACGTTCGAATGCGGCGCGCAGCGCCACGGGGCCGAGCACGACCTCCCGGTCCGGCGACGCGACGATCGTCATGTCGCTCGCCGCGCGGAAGAAGAACACCTGTCCGTTCGGGAACCGCCGCGCGAGCGTCCGCAGGATCGTGGCCTGCGTCGCCGCCGAGATCTCGTAGCACTGCACCCACTGCGTGAAGATCCCGCCCGGGCGCAGCCGCGCGGCCGCAGCGTCGTAGAACTCGGTCGTGAAGAGGTCGCCCACGCCCGCGACCCACGGGTTCGAGGGCTCGGAGACGATCACGTCGAAGTCGAGCGGCGTGGAGCGCAGGAACGTGCCCGCGTCCTCGATGAGGAGACGCGACCGCGGGTCGGCGAGCGGCTCGCCCGCGCCGCCCTTGAACCACGGCGCCGCGTCGATCACCGCCTGCTCGATCTCCAGCGTGAGCACCTCGCGGACGGGGTGCGTGAGCACGGCGTTCGTCGTCACGCCGCTGCCGAAGCCGACGATGCAGACGTCCCTCGCGCGGGGCGCCACGAGCATCGGGATCTGCCCGACCATCACCTGCGTCACCATGTCGGTTCCGGCGCCCGTCGAGGCGTCGGGCTTGCCGTTGACGACGAGCAGGGTGTCGCCGCCCCTCTCGATCACGGCGACCGCGGCGACGCGGCCCTCCCGGAAGAAGGCGATCCGCTCGTTCAGGCTCGAGTCGTCGATCGCCTGCATGATCGCGTCCGCGTCGCGCCGGTCGCGACCGTGCAGCGACTCGCGCACGAGGCGCGCGAATCCGATCGTCATGCGGTGGGCCGGCCACGACGGCAGCGCAGTCGTCGCGACGGCGATCGCCGCCGCGGCACCGAGCGCGCACGCGACGAGACGAGGCCGCGACTTCCACTCGCACAACGCCAGGGCCGCGAGACCGATCGCCACGTTGACCGCTGCCGCCCAGAGGATGACGGGCAGGCTCCCGAGCCACGGGATCAGGAAGAAGCCGGTCAGCACCGAGCCGGCGATCGAGCCGGCCGTGTTCGCCGCGTAGATGGCGCCGACCGACGCGCCCGCCGCGCCGCGCGATCGCTGGTAGATGGCGGCCGCCGTCGGGAAGAGGGCGCCGAGCAGCGTCGCCGCGGGCAGCACGACGACGGCGACGATCGCGAGTTCGCCGAGGACGAGCCGAAGCGGATCCGCGCCGGCGCTGACGATCAGCGCGGCCATGCGTGCCGGGACCCAGCCGAAGAGGTGTCCGCTCGCGACGACGCTCGCCGCGACGAGCACTTGCAGGACGCCGAAGAGCGCGACCGGGTGCGTCGCCGTCGCCCGCAGCTTCGAAGCGGCGCCGGCACCGAGGGCGAGGCCGAGCAGGTAGACGGCGAGGATCGCCGAGAGGCTGTAGACCATCCCGCCCATCGGCACGCAGAGGACTCGCGTCCACGCCACCTCGTAGAGGATCGCGGTGAATCCCGACACGGCGAACAGCGGGATCACGAGGTGTGCGAACCGGGCGTACGGAGCCTGGCTCCCGTCCACCGTTTTCCACACCCGATCGGCTGGAGGCGCGCCTCCGGACTGTGGAGATTGGTGGGTGGGAGCCTGACTCCGTACCGCCGGCGAGCGGATCACGACGAACGCGACCGCGAAGTCGAGGAGTGCCGCGATCGCCGCCGTCTTCCAGAGGCCGAGGAGCGGGATCAGCGCGAAGCCGGCGAGCACGACGCCGAGCACGGCGCCCGCGGTGTTCCACGCGTAGAGACGACCCACGGACGCGGCGAACGAGGATCCGCGCCGCGCGAAGTCCGACGTCATCAGCGGAAGGCTCGCTCCCATGGCGACGGTCGGGGGCAGGAGCGCGACGAAGAGCAGCACGAATCGGAGTGTGAGGAACGCGGCGCCGCTCCCGCCCGTGGCGCCGTGGAGCGCCGCGATCACCGGTTTCGCGCCGAGGTAGGCGAGCGGACTGAGCAGCGCGAACACGCCGACTGCGGCTTCGAGCCGCGCGTAGACGAGCAGCGGTTCCTTCGTCCGCTCCGCGAGACGGCCGCCGATCCACGCGCCGAGTCCGAGTCCGCCGAGGAACGCCGCGACGACCGTGGCGACGCCGTGGATGGAGTTGCCGGAGAGCAGCGACAGGTACTTCGACCAGACGATCTCGAGGACGAGTCCCGCCGTCCCGGACGCGGCGAAGCACGCGCAGAGGAGTCGGCGGCGCGCGCGGTCGTCGTCGGTCGGCGTGGCGGCCATCAGGGTCGTCATCCTCTTCGGGACGGGGTCGGTGCGAACGGGCGCGCCAGCGTAGTCGAACGCGGTCGCGGCTACACTCCTCGCCGGAAGGAGACCCCGCCATGCTCATCGGCTCCCACGTCATCATCTACGCGAAGGACGCCGAGAGGACCCGCGCGTTCTTCCGCGACACGCTCGGCTTCGCGAATGTCGACGCCGGAGACGGCTGGCTGATCTTCGCGCTGCCGCCGGCGGAGATCGGCATCCACCCCGACCCGACGGGCGGGCGGCATCAGCTCTTCCTCATGTGCGACGACGTGGTGAAGACGAAGGCCGACCTCACGGGCAAGGGCGTGAAGTTCACTCAGCCCGTCACCGATCAGGGATGGGGAATCGTCACCGCGTTCGAACTCCCCGGCGCGGGCGAGTTCTGGATCTACCAGCCGAAGCACCCGCTGGCGTGCCGCCCCGCGGCGAAGAAGGCCACGGCCGCGAAGTCGCGCGGGAGCGACGCAGTCAGCGGGACGACGCGCCGCACCGGCCGCAAGGGACAGAAACTCAGGGACGCGCAGCAGGCCGCGCGGTGGAAGGCCCGGCGCAAGCGCTGACCCGGAGCGCCGTCAGCGCGCCTCGCGCCGCATCGCCAGCACGAGTCCGGCCTGTCCGGCGTGCTGCGCGAAGTGTTCGAGCAGGTGGTAGAGGACCCACTCGCGCGTGGGCTCGATGTCGCGGTAGGCCGTGGTCGCGGCGAGGTCCTCGTCGCGCCACGACGACGCGGTCGTCTTCAGATACCGGCGCGCGCGGTCGAGGAGGTCGAGGTAGCGCGAGAGCTCCCATCCCGAGAGCGCCGCGGGGTGACCTCCGTCCGCGGCGGCGGGCATGCCGTCGTCGGCCTGGCCGATGCCGAGGATCTCGCGGCAGAGGCGATCCGCGGGCTCCCGGTCGGGCGTCGCGCCGGTGGCGACGCCGATCCAGAACACCTCGGTGACGGCGTTGTGCGCGAGCAGCATCCCGGCGCTGTTGCGTCCAGGCCCCGGCTGCCACTCGAGGTCGGCGACGCCGAGGCCCTCCACGGTTCGCGCGAGCCGCCGCGACTGGTCGTCGAGTTGCGCGACGAAGAGCGCGATCCGCGCCTGGTCCTCAGGACGGAACAGCGGATCGCGCGCGAGCGCGCGGCGGGTCGCGGGAGGTGTCATGGCGGAAACGTATCCGACCCGTCCGTCCGCGCGTCGCGTTGTTCGGCCGCGCGCGGCGCGCCACGCCGGCGGAGACGTCCGCGTCGGATAGCATCCGCGTGGACGGAGGTGGGATGCGGCGTCCGGCGCGGTCGGTCCTGCTCGGCGTCGTGGCGCTCGTCGCGATGTCGTCGGCGCCCGGGGTCGCGCTGCGCGCGGACGACGCGAAGGACGCCGCCGCGCAGCCCGAACGGCTTGCGATCCGGCTCGAACCGCGCAAGACGTACTTCTTCCGCCTCACCGAGAGCGCCAGGCTCCGCGTCCCGTCGAACCGGCTCCGGATCGAGCATCTCGCGCTCGGAGTCGGCGACGCGGCGGTCGTCGAGGTCGGGTGCGAGGTCACATGGGAAGCCGGGGTGCAGTTGATCGAGGCGCTCCCCGACGGCGGCGCGACGGTGTGGCTCCTGCCCGCCCGCGTGTCGGGACGGTCGCACGCCGGCGCGGCGCAGATCGAGGATGGCGCCGAGCGACTTCCCGGCCCCGCGTTCGACAGCGACGACGGCGGTCCGCTGTCGCAATCGCCGTTCGTCGGTCGCGCGCTGAAGGTCCGGCTCGCGCCGGACGCGAGCGTCGTCGAGGCAACTGCGGCGCCTCTCGCTCCCGCGGCGGCCGGGGCACCGCCGCGCGTCGACGCGGTCACGCCGTCCTCGGCGCTCGCATTCGCGCAGCGGTTCTTCCAGTCGCTTCCAGCCGAGCCGCCGCGCGCGAAGACCTCATGGGACACGACGCGACAGATCGCCCCGGAACTGGGGCCTCCCCTCGACCGACGGATCGACCTCGGCGAGGCCGTGGAGGTTGCGACGATCGAGAAGGTCGCGCCGCTCGCCGTCCACGCGCGGATACGGCTGATGCAGCCGTCGGTGCCGCCCGCAGCGCCCACGACGCCGACGGCGGAACCCGGCTCCGAGTGGCGCACCTCGGTGCTCGAACGCGAGTTGACGGGACTGGTGACGATCTCGCGCGCGACCGGCCTCGTCGAGTCGCGCGAGACGAGCGTCCACGTCAAGGCGCGCCGCGGCGAGGTGAAGCTCCCGGGAGGCACGATCCAGGCCGGACCGGGCGGGATGACGGCGAAGCTCCCCGAGTCCGCGCCCGCCCAGGACGAGGTCTACGAGATCGAGACCCGGCTCGTCGCCGTCCCGGACGCCCCGCGGGAGCCGACGAGACGAAGGCCGCCTGGTACGCCTCCCGCCAACGGACGCTAGCCTGTGCGCGGAGGTGAGAAGCCATGAGCCCGCCCCGACGTGTCCGGCAGTTGCGGATGCCGGATCCTCCTGCGCTGCCGCTGCCGGCCGAACTGCTCTTCTGCGCCATCTGCCAGGTCTCGATCTCCGTGGGCGAGATCGACAGCGGCGAGGCGCGACGCACGCCGCGCGGACGGACGTTCTGCGCCGTCTGCGCCACGGCGACGCCCGAGGAACGAAGCCGCCGCCGCGAGGCGCTCGCGATCGAGTTCGCGGACGACGCGCCCGTCCCGGTGCCCGCGCCGATTCCGTGGCCGGGCGCCGTCGCGCCGCCGGCGCTGGAGCGTCCCGCCACGGCCGAGGTGCCGCCGCCGCTGACGCGCGGAGCCGAGGAATCGATCCTCGATCTGCGCGTCGGGGAGTTGGAGCGCGCCGCGTTCCGGCTGCAGTCGCGGGTCGCGACGCTGGAAGAGCGACTCGAAGCGGTGCTGCGCCGGATGGGGTGACGCGCCCCGGCTACTTCGTCTTCGTCGCGCCCGGGGCGTCCTTCTTCGGCTCGAGCTCGATCGACACCGAGTTGATGCAGTAGCGCAGCCCCGTTGGCGCGGGACCGTCGTTGAAGACGTGACCCTGGTGGGCGCCGCACTTCGCGCACGTGATCTCGGTGCGCACTCCCCAGGTGAGGTCCTCGGTCTCGACGACCTTCGTCGCGTCCAGGGGCTCGAAGAAGCTCGGCCAGCCGCAGCCGGAGTCGAACTTCGCGTCGGACTTGAAGAGCGGCTCGCCGCAGGCGGCGCACTTGTAGATCCCGGGCGTCTTCGTCTCCCAGTACTTGCCCGTGAACGCGCGCTCGGTGCCCTTCTCGCGCATCACGCGGTACTGCTCGGGCGTGAGGACCTTCTTCCACTCGGCGTCGGTCCTGGGCAGGGGGTTCGGCATCGCGGGCATGGCGGGGTCTCCTTGCGGTGCGGCGGCGGAGGAGGACGCTCCCGGTCCCGGCGTCGGCGATCCCGGCGATCCGTCGGCGCAGCCCGGGACGAGCGCTGCGAGGAGGACGAGGATGGGGAGCGGGCGTCTCATCGGGCTTCTCCGGTCAGCTCAACCGGCGGCGGCGGCCGTCTGTTCCCGCGGTCCCTCGGGCGCGACCTGGTAGATGCGCCCGTCGCTCATCTGGTACATCAGCGCCGCGACGGGGATCTTCGGATAGCGGCGCTGCAGCCGCTCGGCCTCGGACCCCACGAACGCGGCGGCGTCGCCGATCTCGAAGAAGGGCGCCCACTGCTCGAAGTGGAGCTCGGCCTCGTCGCGGCTCCAGCCGGCGTGCGAGACGAGTCCGTCCACGAATGCGGCCCGCCGCGTGTGCAGTCCGACCATGCCGCACTCGTCGTGGCCGATGAGCGCGATCGCGCGCGCGCCGCCGACGGCGATGGCGTACGACAGCTTGAACTCGGCACGCCGGAAGTTGGCGCCTCCCGCGCGCAGCACGTACGCGAAGTTGTCGGGCATCCGCATGATCTTGCGGTTGTCCATGCACATGCCGATGACGAGGCTCGCCGACGCGCGTGGCCCGAGCGGTTCGTCGAGGTCGTGGTAGCGAAGCAGATCGCCGATCGGCGTGTCGCGCCACTGCGGCAGGATGTCCTCGCGGGTCCGGACGGGGATCAATCGGATCATGGGACGGAGTCTCGGCTTTCGGGGCGGGGGAACGATGCCCATTTCCGGGGCGGACGAAATGGGCGGCGCCGGTTCCGCCCCGCTCGTAGCTTCTGCGCGCGATGCCCGATCCCTTCGACTGGCAGTCCTCCTACCCGGGTGGCGTCCTCCGCGAGCCGAACGTGCCGCACGCGCCGCTCTGGCACGCGCTCGGGTCGTCCGCCCGTCAGTCGCCGGGCGCGGTCGCCATCCGCTTCGGCGAACGCGCGATCGTCTATCGCGATCTCTGGGCGTCGGCCCGCGCGATCGCGAGAGGGCTCGGCCCGGGAGACGGCGAGCGCCTGCTGCTCTGGCTCCCGAACTCTCCGGAGTTCGTCGCGTGGTACCACGGCGCACTGCGCGCGGGACGCGTCGTCGTCGCCGCGAGTCCGCATCTGACGGCGTCCGAGATCGAGCCGATCCTCGACGACGCCGAGCCGACGGTCGCCGTCGTGGACGCGGCGCTCGCGGCGCGCTTTCCGTCGCGGCCGGGCGTCCGAGTGATCCCTACGGAGTCAGGCTCCGCCCCACCGTTTTCCACGACCGGTGCTGGAAACGGTAGGTCGGAGCCTGACTCCGTAGGTTCGTCGGGCGACGTCGCCGTGCTGCAGTACACGAGCGGCACGACCGGCGGACTCAAGGCGGCGGAGATGACGCACGACAACCTGATGGCGAACGCGTGGCAGAACAACGCCTGGTTCGGCTGGACGCCGAAGGACGTCGTCCTCGGCGCGCTGCCGCTCTGCCACACGTGGGGCATGGGCTGCGTGATGAACGCGACGCTCCTCGCGGGCGCGTCGATGGTGCTCGTCGATCACTTCGACGCCGCGGCGACGCTCGACGCGATCACGCGTCACGGCGTGACGATCGTCTACGGCAGCGCCACGATGTTCCACCGCCTCCTCGACGCCGCCGGGCCTCGCGCCGCCGACTGCTTCCGCAGCGTGCGCTACGTGAAGGCGGGGGCGATGCTCGTCGGCGGGGATCTTCCGCAGCGCTGGGCGGCGGCGGTGCCGGACGTGCCGATGGTCCTCGGCTACGGTCTGACCGAGGCGAGCCCCGAGGTGACGAACAACCCGCTCCACGCGCGGCGCGCGGGGACGGTCGGCATCCCGCTGCCCGGCACGCACGTGCGGCTCTGCGTGCCCGAGGACCCCGAGCGCGAAGTCGCGCGTGGCGAAGAGGGCGAAGTGCAGGTGCGCGGGCCGCAGGTGATGCGCGGCTACTGGCGGCGTCCCGAGGCGACGGCGGCGGCGTTGCTGCCCGGAGGCTGGCTGCGCACCGGCGACCTCGGACGCTTCGACGCGGAGGGCTACCTCGCGATCGTCGACCGGCTGAAAGACCTCATCAAGTTCCGGGGCTACAGCGTGGTCCCCGCGGAGGTGGAGCGGGCGCTCTGCGAGCATCCGGCGGTTGCCGAGGCGTGCGTGGTCGGCGTGCCCGATCCGCGCGACGGCGAGGCGCCGCTCGCGTTCGTGCGCCTTCGCGCCGGCGCCTTCGCCTCGGACGCGGAGCTCCTCGAGCACCTCGAGCCGCGTCTCGCCCGGTTCAAGCAGCCTCGCGCGTTCCGGTTCGTCGCGGAGATCCCGAAGAACGCCGTCGGGAAGCCGCTGCGGCGGGTGCTGCGAGATCGCGCCTAGGGGACGGTCCCCAAAGATCAAACTCGGGGCAGCGAGTTGGACATCTGGGAACCGTCCCCGGAGCTCCACCGGATCAGCGCCGCCTCGACGTACTCGCGGTGGCTCGGATCGGCGACGCGGTCGGCGAGCGGACGTGCATCGAGCGGACCGGTGGCGGGCGGGCGGTCGGCGAGCAGCGCCGCGCCGAGTTCGAGCCACGCGACGGACGGTCTGAGTCTGAGGCGCGCGTCGTCCCAGCCGGGGAAGCGCGACGGCGACGCCGCGTCGCCGCGGATCTGCGCGATCCGCGCGAGGGCGACGCACAGTTCGCCGCCCGCGTCGTCGCCCGCTTCCTTCACGACCCGCTGCGCAACGGCGAACGCCTCGTCGATGCGACCGAACGCGAGGTCGAGCTCGATCTCGCACTCGTCGAGGCCGTCCGGCGGCTTCGGCGCGGCGCGCAACGCGCCGACGAGTTCCCGGTAGTCCGCGCACGACCAGTGCAGGCGCAGCCAGCGGACGGCGGCGCCGGGATTCGACGCCGACGGCACCGCCGGGTGCTCCGTCTCTTTCATGTGCTGCATCTCCATCCGGCACTCGTGCGCGTACCAGACGGACGGCAGATCCGGCCAGCGGGGCGCCGCGCGGAGGCGCCTCGCCTCGGCGGTGCGCAGCGCGAGCGAGTAGAGGGGCTGGTGCCGCGTCTCGAGGATCGCGTCCATCGTCTTCGCCGCGCCCGTGCGGTCGTCCGATGCGAGCTTGGCGAGCGCCGCGTATCCGGCGCGGATCGTCGTCAACTCCTCGGCGTGCTCCCGCGGGATGTCCACGGCGACCGCTTCGTCGAACCGACCCGCTTCGGCGAGGCAGTGGACGAGCCACACCCACGTCGCCGACTCGGCGGGGCCGTCGCGCAGTGCGGCGCGGGCCTCGGCGATCGCCTCGTCGTGGCGCCCGAGGCGCGAGAGGCACTCCGCGCGACGGAACCGTGCGATGACCGCGTCGCGCGGGCCGCCCGTCACGTCGGCGAACGCGCGCTCGGCGGCGGCGACGTCGCCCCGTTCATAGACGCGCATCGCGGCGGCGATCGAGGTGCTCATCGAATACGAGGCTAGCCCGTATCGCTCGCCAAGCCTCGCACCTGGCCGGTCTTTCGGGCCGATGGCGGCGTTGCCCCCCTTGCGAAGACCTGCCAAGGTCGGCGCTGCGGGGGGCGCCTTGCCCTCGGCCCGAAATGCTCGGCCAGGACGGTCTGTCGTCCGGCGAGCGCGCTCGCAATCGGCGGACGTCCCGTGTAGACCCCCCCGCTGTTGCCGTTCTCGTGCGAGCCCTGGCGAGCGATACGGGCTAGGCATTCGCCGTTCGCCGCGAAAGGATGTCGCCCCGTGCCGCGCTACATCCTCGGACTGAACAAGTACGACCACGACGTGTCCGCCGTGCTGCTCGCGGACGGCGTGCCGGTCGTCGGCGTCTGCAAGGAGCGCGTCACCCGCGAGAAGTACGCGGGCGGCTCCGCCGACGTTGCGGTCGGGTACTGCCTGAAGACGGCGGGCGTGCGCCTCGGCGACATCGGGCTCATCGTCCAGAACAGCTATGCCCTCCACGTGCCCGAGATGGAGCACGACCTCCTCTCGCGACCGCACTCCCTCCACCTCCCGTTCGACGAGCGCGAGTTCACGCTGAAGTCGCCGCTCTTCCTGAACCCGCGCGCGGTGACGATCTCGCACCACCTCGCGCACGCCTACAGCGCTTTCGCCCCGTCGCCGTTCGACGAGGGCGCGGTGATGGTCGTGGACGGCATCGGCAGCCATCGCCGCTACGTGTCCGAGAAGCTCCCTTCGGACGACACGGGCCACCCGTGCGACCGCGAGTCGGAGTCGTACTACGTGTTCCGCGGCAGCGAGATCGAGTGCGTCGCGAAGTCGTGGCTGCCCGTCACGGCGGGGGTCCTCTCCGACGACTTCACGAAGATGCCCGGACTCGGCGCCGTGTACTCGCGCGTCTCGGAGTACGTGTTCGGACACTGGAACCTCTGCGGCGAGGTGATGGGCCTCGCACCGTTCGGCCGTCCGCGGCCGGATCTGCCGTCGCTCGTCGGCGTGAAGGACGGCCGCACGTGGGCGCTCGACGCGTGGCCCGAGTGGCTCTGCCATCCGTGGACGGTCCCGGAGGAGGGACCGGCGCCGGAGTGGGAGAAGAGCCCGCACGTGCAGGAGTGGAAGGACCTCTCGTGGCGCGTGCAGCAGGACCTCGAGGAGGCGCTCATCGTCCGCGCGAGGGAACTCCACGCGAAGACGGGCATGAAGAACCTCGTGATGGCGGGCGGCGTCGCGCTGAACTGCGTCGCGAACGGGCGGATCGTCAAGGAGACGCCGTTCGAGCGCGTGTGGGTGCAGCCGGCGGCAGGCGACACCGGCATCTCGCTCGGCTGCGCGTACTACGGGGAACTGGCGCTCGCGAGGCAGCCGCGGCGGTTCGTCATGCGCCACGACTTCCTCGGCAGGTCGTACACGAGCGACGAGATCGACGCGGCGATCGCCGAGCGGCCGTTCGGTCCGTTCCTGCGCACGCGCAAGGTGGACGACGTCGCCGGCGAGACGGCGAAGGCGCTGGCGCGCGGGCAGGTCGTCGGCTGGTTCCAGGGCGGCGCCGAACTCGGCCCGCGTGCGCTCGGCCACCGATCGATCCTCGCGGACCCGCGGCCCGCCGGGGCGAAGGAACGTCTCAACTCGCGCGTGAAGCACCGGCAGGCGTTCCGCCCGTTCGCGCCCGCCGTCCTCCTCGAGAAGATGGACGAGTGGTTCGAGCCGGGCCCCGAGAGCCCGCACATGCTGCTCGTGCGCCGTGTGCTCGCCGCGAAGGCGCCGAAGATCCCCGCGATCGTCCACGTGGACGGCACCGCGCGCCTGCAGACGGTCGCGAAGGACGATGACCCGCTCTTCCACGCGCTCATCTCGGCGTTCGAGCGCGAGACCGGCGTGCCGGTGATCCTCAACACGTCGTTCAACCTGCGCGGCGAGCCGATCGTGGAGACGCCGCAGGACGCGCTCCACTGCTTCCTCTCGACCGACATGGACCTCCTCGTGCTCGGCGACCGCCTCGTCGAGAAGCGCTCGACGTTCCGTCCGTTGAAGCGCTTCCTCTTCGAACTGGCGCGGGCGCAGCGCGCGGCCACGGTGGGGGATCTGCTGCGCGAGGCGGGTCGGCGCTACGTGAACCAGGGCTGACGGCGGGGACCGCGGCCCCGGAGTCGGCGGCGCGGCCTTCCCCAGCGCGGTACGCTTGCCCGCACCGATGAAGATGCTCCTCCTCGTCCCGGCCTCGCTCGCGCTCCTCGCCACGGGGATCGTCGTCGGTCACGAGCTCTCCGCCACACGCGCGACGGCCGAAGCGCCGGCGGCGGCCGAGGCCGAGGTCGTCTACCGCACCCCGACGGGCGACACGCGCGTCCTCACCGCGACCGAGGCGGCCGACCGGATCGAGCGGCTCGAACTCGAACGATCGCGGCGGCGCAGTCGTGCCGATCCGGGCGACGAGGAGACGCAGGCGCCCGAGCTGGCGGCGTCCTCCGGAGATCCCCCTGAGACGAGGCTCAGGCACGCGGACGGCACGCCGTACACGGCCGCAGAGATCGTCGAGATCGCGCGGCACTCGCCCGACTCCACGCTGCGTGCGGCCGCCATCCGCGAGTTGCGCCGCGCCGACACCGACGCCGCCCGCGCCACGTTGCAGGAGGTGCTCGCCGACAAGGAGACGCCCGCCGCCATCCGCGAAGAGGCCGCGAAAGCCCTCGCGCAGCCGCCCAACCGCGACAAGCTCCCCGAGGAACTCGTCACTGCGCTGCGCGACGAGACGGACCCCGCGGTGCGCCGCGCGCTCGCGCAGGGCGTCGGCCGCATGCGCGACCGCGATGCGTGGATGACCGAGATCGTCGGCCTCGTCCACACCGAGACGGACCCCGAGGTGCGCAAGGCGCTCTTCGAGGCCGTCGTGCGCGACGCGCGCGACCCCGTCGCACGGGCCGAGCTCCTCAGCGTGGCGTCGAACCCGGGTGCCTCGATCGACGAGCGCCGTGCCGCGATCGCGGCGATCCCTCGCGGGAAGACGGACGCCGAGACGCTCGCGACGCTGGAGTCGCTGATGAAGGACGGGGACCCGCGCATCCGCGAGAACGCGGTCGCGATCGTCGGCTCGGCGCAGGCGCTCTCGTCGTCGGCGCTCGCCGCCGCGTTCGAGGACGCCGATCCTGGCGTCCGCCGCGCCGCACTCTACGCCGGCGCGGGGCGCCTCCCGCAGTTCGCGAACGACAAGACGCTGCCGAAGGAGACCGCGCAGCAACTCGCGGCGACGGTCGTGAAGCTCGCGTCCTCCGACCTCGACCCGTCCGTGCGCCGCGCCGCGATCCAGCAGGTCGGCAACCTCCCGAAGACCGTCCGCGACCAGGTGCTCGCGACGGGCCGCGACGACCCGGACCTCTACGTGCGCCTCACCTCCTACGCGCGCTCGCCCGACCCGATCGCGAAGGAGGGCATCCCTCTCTACGTCGGGGCGCTCGACTCGGCCGACGCGGGCCTCCGCGACTTCGCCTACCGTCAACTGCAGCGCCTCGGCGGCGTCACCGCACCCTTCGACACGCGCTGGAACTCGAAGGCCCGCAACGAGGCCATCGGCCGCATCCGTCAGGATCTCGCGTCCGGGACGCACTGAGAGATCGAGAAGTCGTGCTCAGGTCCATCAACGTAGGACAGGTGAGGAGCGAAGGGGTTCTGTAGGGGCGAGGCATGCCTCGCCCGGTTGGCGTTTCAGGCCCGACGCGTGGAACCGGGCGACGCATGCGTCGCCCCTACAACGGCACGGCGCACCGGTCGCGACTTGATGGCCCGTACCGCGTTCAGCGGTTCGGCTTCGCGACGACCTTCACATCCGTCGCTCCCGACTCGAAGAGCTCGTCCTGCGAGAGGCGGTACTGCGCGCTCTCGCTCCACGCCCAGCCGGTGATCTTCCACTTGCGGTTCGCGGGCACGTTCTTGAACTCGAATGCGCCGTCCGGCTTCAGGTTGCACCAGCAGAGCTGAACGTTGTCCTCGGTCATGAGCTGCAGGTTGCCGCCCATGCCGGTGATCGCGGCGCCCGCCTCGTCGGCGACGGTGCCGGAAACCGTGACGCCGACCTCCAGCACGACCTTCACGGTCATCGTGCCCGCGGAGACGACCGGCAGGATCCCGGGCGCGAGGTTCTGTCCGCGCACGATGACGCGGTAGTCGCCCGCGGCGAGACCGTTCATCGCGAAGTTGCCCTTGTCGTCGGTCTGCGCGTTGCCCTGCGACGGCTGCGTGCCCTGCGCAGCGTTCAACTGGACCGCCCAGACCTGCGCGTTCGCTACGACGCCGCCCGCCGAGTCCACGACCGAGCCCGCCATCTCGAGGCCCTTCTGGAGCGTGACGGTGAGTCCGCGTTCGCCCGCCGTCACGTTCGCGACGACGGCGGGCGCGAAGCCCTCGCCCTGGATCTGCAGGTCGTAGCGGCCCTCATCGAGGCCGAGCACGACGAAGTTGCCGTCGCCGGGCTGGACGACGTTGCTCCAGTTCCAGCCCTCGGTGCCCGACTTGCGCACCTGGAAGTTCACCTCGCCGGCGAGCGAGAGGCCCTCGACGTCCACGATCCGTCCCCAGATCGAGTAGCCCGGCTCCACTTGGATCTTCGCGTCCTTGCTGCCCGAGCCAACGCCCTGCACGGAGGCCGCCTTGAAGTCGCCGTACGCCCAGAGCGTGTAGGAGCCGGGCTTCAGTCCGACGACGCGGAACGTGCCGTCGGACTTCGCCTGCGCCCAGCGCTGGCTCGACCAGTCGTTGTTCTGCTGGTCGCCCGATTCGAACTGCGCCGTGATCCACGCCACGCGGACGGGCTTCTCGTCGCGGTCCACGATGCGTCCCTCGATCACCGAGCCGGTCTTCACGATGATCGTCACGTCGGTCCGCCCTGCGTTCACGCCCTGGAGCTTCGTGTCCTCGACGTTGACCTCGCGGCCCCACTGCCACATCGCCGACACGGTCAGGTCGTAGGCACCGTCGGCGAGGTCCGAGAGCTCGAACGTGCCGTCGGGCCCCGTGTAGACCTGCGAGTTCGATCCCCACCACCACCATTCGCTCTGGCGCTGGTTGTCGATCTTCTGCGCGCGCACGGGCACGCCGCCGATCGGCTTCTCGGCTTCGTCTTTCACGACCCCGCTGATCTTCATGCCCGGCGCCAGACGTATGATGACGTCGCCGGCACCCGTCTTCGTGTTGACGTTCGTGGAGGACGCGAAGCCCGGCGAGCTGGCGCGGATGTAGTAGCCGCCGTCCTGCAGGCCCTTCAGCGTGAACTTGCCCTCGGCGTCGGTCTGCGCGGAGGGTTCGCCCGAGAGCCCCGTGACGAAACCGCCCCACGACCGGCGGTCGCCGCGGCCAGTGTACTGCGCATAGATCTGCGCCCCCGCGACGGGCCCGCCGCTCTGCGCCTCGACGCGGCCCGAGATCTCGAGCGAGCCCTTCAGGATGAGCTCCGCGCCGCCGGTCTCCTGGTTCGCGGCGACGACGACGTCGCTCTTCCACGCGGGCAGGTACCCCTCGGCGTCCGCGCGCACGGTGACGTTGCCCTCGGGGACCATCGGGATGTTGAACCGTCCGTCGGCCATCACGGGGAACCGCTCGGCGGACTGGAACTGCTGGAAGCCCCACGGGTTCTGCTCGTCGAGCTTGCCCATGACGAAGCGGACCATCGCGCCGACGAGGGGCTTGCCGTCCGGCGTCCGCACGGATCCCGACACGCGGCCGCACGCGGCAAGCTTCACTTCGATGTTCTCGACCTGCTGCGCGGGCCGCACGATGAACGGCTCGGACGTGCCGTGCGTGTTGTTCGGCCCCGACGCCTCGGCCTGGCAGCGGTTCGCAGGCGCGACGGCGTCGATGCGGAACTTCCCCTCGGCGTCGGAGAAGACCGGGAACTCGTTCGCGGCGCCCTGCACGGTGACGCGCGCCCCGGCCACGGGCTGCTTGTTCTGATCCCACACGCGCCCGGAGACGACGGCGCCGCGCGTGAGCTTGTACTCGCCGCGCGCGACGCCGCCCTCGCCGCCGACGTTGAGCCGCCACTCCGCCGGCATCGCGTCGGGACTCTGCAGGAGATTCGTGAACCAGGGAGGCAGGCCCTCCTGGACGTAGCCCGGCGCCTTCAGCACGACGAGGTAGTTGCCCGGCACGAGGCCCGAGATCTTCGCGACGCCCTCCTTGTCGGTCGTCGCGCGCCACGGCTGCGACGCGTCGCCCCACTGGCGCACGACGTAGAGCGTGACCTCGCAGCCCTCGATGGCGGCACTCGTGTCCGAACCGACGACGTGCAGTTCGGCCGCGAGGCCGCGGCGCAGCACGACGTCGCGGACCATCTCGGCGCCCTCGCGCAGCGATTCGCCCGCGCCCGCCTGCGGTGCCGAGGGATCGGGGAAGGGCATGTAGCCCGCGCAGTCGATTCGGAAGTAGGCGATCGGCCCGGCGGGGACGTCGGCGAGCTCGAACTTCCCCTCCTTGTCGGTGACGGCCGCCATCGGCGACCACGTCTTCTGCATCGCCGTGCGGACGTCGGCGCCCGCGACGGGTTTGCCGTCGTCGTCGGTCACCGTGCCGCGGATCGTGCCGCCGGGGCGCAGGCGGATCTCGAAGCGCGTCGTCTCCGGGATGCCGACCGAGCCGACGAGGAGCAGCGGCTTGCCCGGCCGGTCGAGGTAGATCGTCATCCGCCCGGCCGCGAGTCCCTGGAGCGAGTAGGCGCCCTTCTCGTTCGTCGCGCACGTCCACTTGTCGAGGCCCATCGACCAGTCCTCGCCGTCGGCGGCGATGACGTTCGCGCCGGGCACGGGCGCACCTTTCTCGTTCGTGACGGTCCCTTCGAGTCGATGACCGGGGCCGAGCACCAGTTGCACCGGCGCGGGCGCGGCATCGGGCGCGAGCAGGATTCCGCCGCGCGTCGCCGTGGCGCAGCCCGCCGCGGACGCGCGAACCCGGTACGTCCCGGGCATGAGACCGTTCAGCACCGCCTTGCCGTCGGCGTCGCAGATCGCGGTCTTCGTCGGCTTCGGGTTCGAGGTGACGGCGAGAACGCGCTGCTCCCACGCGCGCTGGTCCCACCACCAGTTCTCGTCGTCATTCGAGACGACCGTGCCCGCGCGGCTGACCGAGAACGCCGCGACCTCGGCGCCCGCGAGCGGCTTGCCCGTGAGGTCGATGACGATCGCCGTCAGGGCCACGGGGACGTCGAGCCAGAGCGTGCCGAGGTCGCGGTCCTCCGACGGTGCCAGCTCCAGCGGCATCGAGATCGGAGCGAACGGCTCGCGCAGCCCCGAGAGCTCCCAGCCGGCGCCGGGCGCCACGCGATCGAAGCGGAACACTCCGTCAGTGCCGGTCGTCGCCGTGAGCGGGCCGCCCTGCGCCGGCTTCAGCGTGAGAACGAGTCCTGCCGCGAGCTCCTTCGTCCGGTAGAGACGGACGATGCCGCGGACTTTCGCGTCCGTTCCCGGGACGACCGGCGCCGGCGGGCGGGTGCCGTCCTTCGGCGCGACGACCTTGCCGTCCGCGCCCGTGACGACGGGAGGCCTCTCGGGCTCGTCCACGTCGCCGCCCGCCTCCACGACGAACGCCGCGTAGATCGCTCCGCCGATTCCGACGACGAGGAACAGCGCCAGGATGAGCAGCGTGCGAATCGGGTGTCCGCGGGTGGGGGGCATTGCTGCCGCAGAGGCTACACCCGCGCGCTCGGCAGTGCGTCAGCGGCGTGTCATCGGGGGAACTCCGTCAATTGTCCGCGTCCACGAGCGCCGCGCGGCCGGTCAGCGCAGACGGCTTCGCGACGCGGGCTCGCTTCGCCGCGGCGCCGCTCGCACCGCGCACCTCGAGGATGCGCGAAGTCTGCTCGCGGTCGAGGACGACCTCGACGAGCGTGGTGGTGTTCGGGAAGAGGAACGAGATCGGTCCCTGCCCCGGCGCCGCACCGTCGAACGCCACGTACTCGCCGCGGCGGTAGCTCACGTCGGGCAGCGGGGAGGCCGCGGTCACGTCGAAGACGAGCCGGGCGCTCTTCGCGGCGAGACGCTTCCCGAACGCCCGCAGTTCGTCGCAGTTGACCATCATCACGCGGTGCGACGGGTCGGCGGAGTGCGTGTAGAACTGGGCTTCGAACGCCTCGTCGAAGGCCTGCGTCAGCTCGCGGTCCGGCCTGCCCTTCGAGTCGACGACGAAAAAGTCGAGGAAGTAGTCGCGCACGCTCTGGCCCACGTCGTCGCGGACGCGGAAGAAGAACTGCTGCCAGCGCGAGCTGTTGTCGCCCGCGATCCGCTTGTAGTTCGCTTCCGCGACGGCCGAGAAGCGCGCCGCGGCGCGACCGTATCCGGCGAGATCGGTCACCGCGAGCGCTTCGAGCGCCAGGGCGCCCGGGCCGTCCGCAGCCGCGAAGCCGGGCGTCGTGCGCTCGACGATGCTTCCGTGGTTGAACCCGTCGAAGACCGCGTGCGGGATGTGGTCGTACTTTGTCTCGGAGGACCACGCGAGGCGCGTCTTGCGGCCCGCCATCGAGAGCACGCACTTCCGCGTGTTGAGCGCGGTGCCGCAGATGCGCACCGTGCCGTCGGTGCCCGGCTTCGCGCGCTTCTTCAGGAGTTCCGCCTCGAGGCCGCCGTAGTAGTTGCCGGCCGCGAGCACGAACGGGTAGCAGCGCTCGTCGTCCGCCCCGGCGGGCGAGAAGAATCCGTCGCCGTGGAGGTCTTTGTGCGAGAGCCGCCACTGGAACGGGCTCGCGGGCTCGAGGCCCTGGAGCACGACGCGGCCCGACTCCATGAAGTCGCCCTTCTTCGAGAACGAGTTGAAGAAAGTCGAACGGAACTTCCCGAGGAACGACTGGCCGAGTCCCGCGAGGTCGGACCCGAAGTTCGCCGGCGCGAACATCAGCAGATGCTCGACCGGGCACTTCGGCCGCCCGGGGCCGCTGTCGCGACTGCGGCGCAGCGCCAGCCACGCGCGCACGACGAGGGCGCCCGTGCTGTGGCAGGCGACGTCGATCCGCTCGCTCGAGTCGCCGAAGATCCGCTCGTAGTCGGAGTCGAGCTTGTCGGCGAAGTCGTCGTACGTGGCCTCGTCGTCCATGCTCGCGTAGTCGACGAGCCAGACGTCCTCCGCGCGGTAGCGCCCGCTCCGGACGAAGAAGTCGCGGAGACCCGTGAAGCTCGCCGAGCCGTCCGAGTACCCGTGGACGATGAGCATCTGCTTCGCCATGCGACTCGCCTCCTCTCGCTTCCCGAAGGGACGAGAGGCTAACGCCCGCGCGTCAGCGCCGCCGCAGCGCATCCGCGAGGAAGAGGGCGACGCCGTCCTCCTCGCAGGTGTGAGGAAGCACGTGGTCGGCCGCGTCGCGCACGCCCTCCACGGCGTTCGCCGGCGCCACCGCTACGCCCGCCATGCCGAGCATGCCGAGGTCGTTCCACCAGTCGCCGCACGCGAGCATCTCGGACGGCGCCATGCCGAGGTGCGTCAGCACGTGCGCGAGACCGGTTCGCTTGTCCACGCCCGCGGGTCGCACGTGGAGCTGGTCGTGGCCGTCCCAGAACTCCGCGTGGAAGAGATCGACGTCGGGAAGATCGAGAGCGGTCACGGACGCGCGAGCGGACGCGACGGCCGCCGGCGGCCCGATCAGCGTGAAGCCGAACGCGGCGTGGTCGTCGGCGGCCTCCGCGTGCGGTGCCGCGTCGGTGAGGTCCACGTGCGGATCCCAGATGCGGATCTGCGGCAGCCAGCGTTCGAGGCGCCGGTGGACGCGCGTCCGCCAGCCGTCGTGGCAGTAGAAGAAGCCGACGTCGAACCGGTCCGTCGCCTCGTGGACCGCGCGCAGCGTCGCGGTGGTGAGCGTGCGGCGATGGAGCGACGCGTCCACGTGCGCGCGCGGTTCCGCGACGAGCCCGCCTTCGAGCGCCACGACGGGGATCTCGATGCCGAGTTCGTCCGCGTAGCGGCGCGTGTGGTTCCAGCCCTTGCCCGTGGCGAGCGTCACCTCGATCCCGGCGGCGCGCAGGTCGCGGACGACGCCGACGGCGCGGCCGGTGAGGATCTTCGAGGACGGCAGCAGCGTGCCGTCGAGGTCGAGCGCGCAGAGACGCACGCCGCGCAGCGGCGACGTCATTCCGACGCTTCCTCCCCGGTGCCGGCCGTCTCGTCGTGGACGGCCTCCACCTCGTAGACGGGACCGTGGCGCGCCTTCTTCGCGGCGGCCTCCTCCCTCTCGCCGATCCGCTGCGCGAGGTCGCGGAACGCGCCTTCGTCGGGCCAGAGTTCGATGCCGGCGATCGCGACGCGGCGCAGCGTGGCCTGGTCGCGGCGGCGTTCCAGGTACTCCGCGAACTTCCGGGCACCCGCGGCTGAGAGACCCGACGGCGTGAACATGTCGCGCGCGGCGTTCGCCTCGGCCTGGTCGCGCACGTAGTAGTGGCCCTGCACGACGGCGCGGAGGTACGCGAAGAAGAGGATCGCGTCGGCGCCGGGGCCCGCGTCCTCCACGAGGCGGAGCGCGCCCATCAGCGTGCGCTGGAACTGGCGGCGGTCGTCGGCGGTGCCGCCGGTGTCGGCGTCGTGGGCGGCGCGCCAGCGCTCCATCACGGCTTCGCGTCCGCCGTCGAGCATGTCCTGCGCGTAGGGATCGCGGAGGATCGTCTGCGCGTGGACGGGCTCGATCTTGCCGCCCCCGTCCTTGCGGCGCGCCACCTCGGAGAGCAGCGCGTGCGCCCCGCGCATCGCGAGGTCCGCGGAGATCGCGGCGGGCAGGTTGCCCGCTTCGATCTGTTCGAGTGCCTTCGTCACCCCGCGCCGGTAGCGCTGCTCGTGGTTCCACTTGAGCGCCGGGTACTGCGCCCAGAACTTCTCGAGTTCCTCGGCCGTGACGCCGCCCTCGGTCTCGCGGCCCTTCTTCCTCAGTTCCTCGAGCGCGTGGACCTCTTCCAGCGTGACGCGCAGCACGAGGTCGAGGAGCGAACGGCCGCGGAGCCCCGTCGCGTCGGGCATCCCCGAGAGCAGCGCCACGCCGATCGCGGCGGCCGCGCGGTCGCGCCGCGAGTGGACCGTCTCGCGCGCGAACTCCATCATCGCGGCGCGCAGTCGCACGGGCAGGTCGCCGCCCGCGAGGTCGTGGAGATGCGCGCGCGAGAAGGTGCGGAGCGCCTCCTCGAACGCCTCGTCGCCCTTTGCGTCGCGCACGGGCTGGGCGTCCTCGGCGAGGAGGCGCTCGGCGAGCACGTCGGTCTCGACGCGGAACTCGTAGAAAGTCGGCTGCTTGCGCAGGAGGTCGACGAGCGCCGGGATGCGTTTGCCCGCGTACTCGACGTCGATCGCGCCGTCGTCCCGGAACACCTTCGCGAACGGGTCGTAGCCCGGATCGGCCGCGGGCTCGGGCGCGGGACCGCGCGGCGTCCCGGCGGACGCCTCGGCGCCGTGGCAGCGCTTGAACTTGCGACGGCTGCCGCAGGGACACGGATCGTTGGGGTCGGGCAAGACGGAACCTCCCGGGAGCGAGAGAGTGTATCGGGGGCGGGAAGCAAGTCGGGGACGACCCGCCGCTGCACGCGCTGCTACGATCGGCACCGGTGCCGAGATCGGGTTGGCAGGCGGTCGTCCTCGTGTGCTCGCTGGGCCTCGCGGCCTTCGCGGCCGAAGGGGAGATCGACCCCGTCGCGAAGCTCCGATCCGCCGATGCCTCGGTGCGGCTCGAAGGCCTGAAGTCGCTCACGGGCCAGCCCGTTTCGTACCTCGCGCCGAGGCGCGCGGCGCTCCGTCCGCTCGTCCAGAAGCTCCTCGCGAAGGACGCGGCGGCCTCCGTGCGCGGTGCCGCGGCTCGGCTCCTCGCCCGCGTCGACGGCGACGAGGCGATCGCACCGCTCGTCGCGGCGATCTCGTCGGAGCGCGACGCCGAGGCCGAGCGCCGTCTGCCCGAGGCCTTCGAGGAACTCTCCGGCGACTCCGCCCGCAAGGCGCTCGCGAAGGTCGCCTACGACTCCGCCGATCCGCGCCGAGCGGCGCTCGCGGCCGAGGCGCTCGGGTTCCTGCCGAGGGGTGCGGGCTTCGACGACCTCGCGGCGCTCCTCGATTCCGCGCCGCACTGGGCTGTCGCGGCGGGCGCGTGCCTCGGCATGGGACGGATCGTGGACGTCCGCGCCGTGCCGTCGCTCCTCGCGCGCCTTCGGCATCCCGATCCCGCCGTCCGGTCGGCCGCGCGCGAATCTCTCGTGCGGCTCACGGGCGAGGACTTCGGCACCGATCCCGTCAAGTGGGAGAACTGGTGGACGCGGTCGAAGGACGGTTTCCGCTTCCCCGACAAGGCGCCGGAGGGCCCGACGATGCGCCGCGGCGGGACGGCGGATCGCCCCATGGGCGACGGCGACGCCACGTTCGCGCGGTTCTTCGGCGTCGAACTGCGCCGCCGCCGCGTGGCGTTCCTCATCGACTTCTCGCAGTCGATGTGGGGCGCCCGGCGTCAGCGCGCGGAGGCGGAACTCGTCGCGGCGGTGAAGGGGCTGCCCTCCACGGGCACGTTCGCGGTCCTCCTCTTCAACGAGAAGGTGTGGTGGTTCAAGGACGGTCCGCTGCCCGCGCGGCCGCAGGAGAAGCTCGACCTGAGCCTCTACCTCGTGGAGCAGGAGACGAAGTCGTACACGAACATCTACGACGCGCTCGAGGAGGGGCTCGGTCTCGCCGGACTCGGGCCCGCCGCGCGCGTCCCCGCACCCGGCCTCGACGAGATGGTGCTCCTCTCCGACGGCTGGCCGAACCGCGGGAAGATCACCCAGCCCGCGCGCATCCTCGAAGCCGTCCGCGCGCTGAACGGCGGACGCGTGATCATCGACGCGGTGGCCCTCGGGGAGACGCCGGGGGAACTCCTGCCGGCGCTCGCGAAGGAGAACGGGGGGAAGTTCGTGAGCTGTCCGTTCGCGAAGTGAGGAAGCGCACCATCGCCGACAGGGTTCCGTTCTCGTGCCGGACCGGCGCATGGAGCAGGATCAGGTCCGTGCCACCGCGAGCCGCAGCCCCTGCCGCAGCGAGCGCTGCACTCCGGAGGGCGACATGAACGCGAAGACGTGGATGAGCACCGCAGTCCCCGCGGTCGCGTGCTTCGCGCTGCTCATGGTCGCCTTCGCGATCGCGGCACCGACTCCGACACTCGGATCGATCGGCACGCGGATCACGATCGACGGCGCCGGATTCGGCACGAAGCCGAAGGTGTTCCTCGCGAACACCGCGGGCAAACCGATCGCGCTGAAGATCAGGTCGAAGTCCGACACCTCGATCGTCTCCGAGGTGACCGCAGGTCGCGCCGGGACGTTCGACGTCGTCGTGAGACCCAAGGGCGCGGCCGACATCGTGTTCGCGGCCGCGTTCCTGATCGCGCCGCCGAACGTGACGCTCGCCAGGCCGAGCACGCCGCAGCCCGACGGCGAGGTCACCCTCACCGGGCGCTTCTTCGGCACGCAGAAGCCGAAGGTCAAGGTCGGCGGGAAGAGCGCCAAGGTCCTGTCGTTCTCGGACACGTCGATCGTCGCGAAGCTCCACAAGAAGACGCCGAGGGGCGCGCAGTCGCTGGTCATGTCGAACGCCATCGGAAGTGCGACGCTGGCGGTCACCGTCCCCGCGCCCGACGGCACGTGCTTCACCGGCCCGAACAACATCCAGTTCGCCTACACCGGCGCGCCGCAGACCCTGACCATTCCCGACGGCGTCTTCGAGGCCTCGTTCGAGGTCGCCGGCGCCTCCGGAGGCAGCAAGGGCGGCGGGTACGGAGGGTGGGCGAGGGTCCTGATCCCCGTGACCCCGGGAGAGGTGCTCACGATCGTCGTCGGCGGCGCGGGGCTCTCGACCGGCGAGGGCGGATTCAACGGCGGCGGGGACGGCGGCGGCGGCGGCGCGGGCGGCGGGGGCGGGGCCACGGAGATCCGCCGCGGAGGAGCGAAGATCCTCGTCGCGGCTGGTGGCGGCGGAGCCGGGGCAGGTTCAGTCAATCCGATCGGTCCCGGCGGGACCGGCGGCGGCCAGACGGGCGGATCGGGCTTTGGCGGCGGCAACTCCAACGGGGGGCTCCGGCGGGTACGCAGACCAGGGAGGAGCCGGCGGCGGCTGCCTCGACCCGGCCAACTGCGTTCGCGGCGACGACGGTTCGACCGGCCAGGGCGGCAACGGCGCTCTACCCCCGCCGGGAAGCGCCAACGCCGGCGGCGGCGGGGGCGGCGGGGGCGGGTTGTACGGCGGCGGTGGCGGTGGTACGTCCCTGCCCGAGGCGTCTCAGTCCCCCGAATACCTCGACTGGACGTTCGGCGGCGCGGGCGGCGGCGGCACGGGACTCGGCCCCGTCGGCGCGTTCACCGCCAACTTCCTGCTCGGCGACGGCTACGCGACCGTCAGCTTCATGTGCCCAGCGAAGAAGTGAGAGCGACCACGCCACCGAGCTCCAGGTCGAGAGGTCGGTGCCGACCCGGCAACGCCCAGAAGTTGTGGATGGCGAGGACGTAGTCGGCCCGGTGTGGGGAGCGGTCGCGCTCCCAGTTGTCCACGCTCTCCCGGGTCACCCCGAGCCGTCGGCCGACGAGCGCGGCGCCGCGCGAGCGCCCCTCAGTCCGACGAGCGCTTCTTCATCGCCGCGTCCTGCTCGGCCTTCGCCGCCTCGGCCTTCTCGGCCGCGCCGACAGGCTTCACGTCGATCGTGACCTTGAGGATCTCGCCGCCGGTGAAGGCGTTGTCGCCTTCCTTGTAGTCGTTGCTGACGGGCGTCGAGTCATCGATGCCGACCCCCGCCGTCTCGTCGGCCGAGAAGATCATCGGCTGCGTGTGCTCGATGCGGCCGGAGGCGACCTTCTCGCCGTTGACGAGGAGCGTCGCCGTGCCGCCCTTCGCGAGGCCGCCGCCGTCGTAGTCGAAGTTCATGCGGACCGTGGACGCTCCGGCCGGCAGCGCCTTCGGCGACGCGACCTTGAAGCGCGCGAGTCCGAGGAAGTTGTACTCGTAGACGGGCTTGCCGTCCTTCACGTAGAGCGTCCATCCGCCGAAGCGGCCGCCCTGCGCGAGGACGACGCCGCTCGCGCCGCCGGACCGGACGTCGAGGTCGGCGGTGATCGAGAGCGAGCGGTTCTTGATGTTCAGGAAGACGTTCTCGGTCATGCCGGTCATGCCCGCGTGCAGCGTCAGCGACGTGCGTCCGGCCCTCAGGTCCGGACGCCCGACCAGCTCCGCATTGAGCCGCTCGAGAACGCGGTCGTCGAGCGGCAGGACGCGGTTCCTGATCGCCTCGCTGAGGAACAGGGCCTGCATCTCGCGGAGCTTGTCGGGGTTCGCGGCGCCGACGTCGTTCGCCAGGCTGAAGTCGTTGCGCGTGTCGTAGAGCTCCCACACGTCCTCTTGCAGCGGCCGGCGCGGCTTCGCCTCCCACGGCGCCTTGTGGATCGTGCCGGCGAACCAGCCGTCGGAGTAGATGGCGCGGTTGCCGAAGATCTCGAAGTACTGCGTGGGATGCGTGGTCGGCGCCTCCGCGTTCGCGAAGGTGTAGAGCATGCTCACGCCCTCGATCGGCTGCTGCTCGGTGCCGTTCACGCTCGTCGGTTCCGGGAGCCCCGCCGCCTCGAGGATCGTCGGCGCGACGTCGATCACGTGGTGGAACTGCGGGCGCACCTCGTTGACGTTCTTCAGGTGCTTCGGCCACGACACGATCATCCCGTTGCGCGTGCCGCCGAAGTTCGACGGGACCTGCTTCGTCCACATGAACGGCGTGTCGCCCGCGACGGCCCAGCCGGCGGCCATGTGCGGATAGGTCGTGTGGCTTCCCCACTCGTCGTAGTGCTTCATCATCGCGGCGACGGTCTCTTGGACGCCGTTGAAGTACGTCATCTCGTTGAACATGCCGTTCATGCCGCCCTCGGCGCTCGTCCCGTTGTCGCCGAGGATGTAGAAGACCAGCGTGTTCTCGGTCTCGCCCGACTCGGCGATCGCGTCGAAGAGGCGGCCGATCTCATGGTCGCAGTACTCGCCGAAGCCCGCGTACGTCTCCATCTGGCGCGCGAAGAGCTTCTTCTCATCGGCGGAGAGAGCGTCCCAGTCCTCGATGGCCTCGGGCTTCGGGGCTAGCTTCGTGCCCGCGGGCACCACGCCGAGAGCGATCTGCCGCGCGAGCGACTCCTCGCGCAACTTGTCCCAGCCCTGGTCGAACTTGCCCTCGTACCGGTCGATCCACTCCTTGGGGACGTGGTGCGGCGCGTGCGTCGCGCCGGGCGCGAAGTACATGAAGAACGGTTTCTCCGGCGTCAACGCGTGCTGGAACTGCATCCACGCGATCGCGTGGTCCGTCATGTCGGTCATGAAGTTGTAGCCCGGCGAGCGCGGCGTCTCGATGCGGTTCATCCCGTGGAAGAGGCTCGGTGCCCACTGGTCGGTCTCGCCGCCCATGAACCCGTAGAACTCGTCGAAGCCCGAGCGGGTCGGCCAGCGGTCGGTCGGGCCCGAGGGACTGACTTCCCACGCCGCCGTCTCGTGGCACTTGCCGAACATCCCGGTGGAGAAGCCGTTCAGTCGCAGCATTTCGGCGAGCGGAGCGACGTCGTTCGGGCGCTTGCCCGTGTCGCCGGGGAACGCCGTGGCGGTCTCCGTGATGCTGCCGAGGTTGTTCATGTGGTGGTTGCGGCCCGAGAGCAGCGCCGACCGCGTGGGCGAGCAGAGTGCGGTCGTGTGGAAGTGGTTGAAGCGGATGCCCTGCTGCGCGAGGCGCTCGGAGTTCGGCATCTGCACCGGCCCGCCGAAGGAGCTCGGCATGCCGAAGCCCATGTCGTCGACGAGGACGATCAGCACGTTCGGCGCCGTCGCCGGCGCTTTGACGAAGAAGGGCTCCGGCGCCTTGGCGTTGCGTACGTCGTAGACCGTCGAGAGCGGGTAGTTCGGCTCCGCGATGGGGAGCACGGTGCGGTCGAGCTTCCACGCGCCCGCTGCTGCGTCACCCGCAGTCGCGCCGCCCGTGTTCGGCGGGGACGAGCAGGACACGGCGGCGAACGCGGCGAGGCCCGCCGCGGCGAATCGAGAGAGCGCGCGTCGGCTGAGTTCGGTGCGCATGGTGTTCCCCTTCGTGGACCTCACCCGCAGCCGCGGCTCCGGATGGGTGGTGACGTGCTCCCTGCCCGCTCGTGTCGCGGTCGATCTGCGACCGGAGTCACGAGGGGCGGAATCCTAGCCGCGCCGGACGGAACGCCGATTCGTCTTTCCCGTCACGGGCGGCGCCCAGTCGCGAAGGGATGCGACCGGGCGGGGAGGCGAGCGTTCGTCGACGCGTGCGCGGGCTGCTACTTGTCCATCTCGTTGCCGATGACGTAGCCGCCGAGCGCTCCGGCGCCGGCACCGATGAGAGCGCCGTTCTGGGCGTTGTTCTTGCATCCGCCGAGCGCGAGGAGCGCCGGCGCGACGAGGAATGCGAGCGTGAGGATGCGGATCGACTTCTTCATGACTGGTTTCTCCGTGCGACGACGCGCCGATGCGCGCTGCACATGCTGGGTTGACGACGGCGCGACCTCTGCCGGACTTGCTGCGGCCGGTTCGATCGTCGCTTCGGGACGAAGCCCCCGTCCGGGCCGCGTGGGCCTGCGGACGAGGAGCAGGGCTGCCGGGAGTCCCGGCGGTGCCGACTACGTGAGCCGTCGGCCGCGGATGACACGGAGCACGACGACGACGAGGGCGATCACGAGCAGGACATGGATGAAGCCGCCCAGCGTGTACGACGTGACGAGTCCGAGGAGCCAGAGGATCACCAGGAGGACGATCAGGGTCTCGAGCATGGGAACCGCCTTCTTCGTCGGGGACCGGCGACGAGCCGGATCGTCGGCCACTCCGCGCGACGCGCGGGACGCACCGAACGCGCGGCCGGCTCGGCATCCCGACGCCAACCGCATTGGATGCACGGACGGTACGCGCCCGCGCGTGCGGTCTCCATGGGGCGGAACCCTACTCACGACGGGTGCGCGCGCCCGGCCGGCGCGCCGCGCGACGAAGTACTCCTCCGCGGAGTCTCCGTGGGTCGGCGCCGGCAGGTCCCGGGACGGGCCGAGGGGCGGCCCGTCCGGAAACGGCGTTGAGACGAACGTCTACTGGACCGCCTTGACGCTGACGTTGATGACCTGGGACACCGAGAGGTTCCCCGGGCCCGAGGTCGCGGTGACCTCGGATGCGTAGTTCTCGACGAGATCGGCGGTGTCGGAAGCCCTGAGCGTGTACGTGCCCTTCTCGCCGACGATCCTGTTGTCGGACTCGACGACTTCCACGCCCTTCGGCAGGTTCTTGAACTGGATCGCCACGTCGCCTGCGAGGTCCGTGCGCTTGATCTGGATGTCGGCCTTGGACATCCCTCCGCGATGGACGGTCACGGCGGCGGGCTTGACGAGCGAGAGCTTCTCCTGCGATTCGCCCGTGACCGAGGCGCTCTTCGAGCACCCGGCGGCGAGGAACGCAGCGAACGTCGCGACGATCAGCATCGTGTTCTTCATGGGGGATCTCCGTTGTGAGGTGTGGGCGAGGGGTTTCCCGCCGGCGATCAATCCGTCACGGTGAGGTTGACGAACTGGGTCGCCTTGCGGCCGTTCGGGTCCTCGACCGTCACTCCGACCGCCTGGTTGCTGACCAGGTCGGCCGCGCTCGCGGCCTTCAGGATGAACGTCGCGGACGTCGTCTCAGCGCTGATGGACGACTGGTCCGACTCGACGCCCTTCGGGAGCTGGAAGATCGACACCGTGACCGGGCCGGTGAACTTCTCGCGGTCGATGCCGACCTCGAGAGGGGCCGATCCGCCCCGGTGCAGGGTCATCGAAGTGGGGGTCGTGGCCGTCAGGGACCGGCCTTCGGTCCCGCGCACCGTGGCGCTCTGACACGCGGCGAGTGCGAAGAGGCAGGCCGCGAGGGCGGCGGGAATCATGAGTCGCATCTGGTGCTCCGATCATCGAGGGGTTCGAGCCGGTCCGTTGCGGTCGGTTCGCAGAGTGCGATGGTCCGCCCGCGCCGGCATCCCTTCGGCGGAGAACCCTACGGAGGAGGCCTTCTGCCCGCCATGGGGCGAAACCCTACTGGCGCCGCACGTCGTCGCCGGACCTCGGGCGCGCGAGCGCAAGACCGTCCGGGCCGGCGGCGTGTCCGGGACAGGTCCACGATTCGGCGACGACGGCGGACGGACACGCTCCTGGCACAGGCAGCTCCATCAACCGACCGGGCTCGACGTCCGACGTGGAGCCCAGCGCGAAACGCAGCCGATCGCTGAACTCGGGCCCGGCACGACGAACGTCTGAGCCTCGACACAACTCTTCGGCGGAGGACTTCGGCGCCGAGGGCACGGCGCCGCCCCCGCGGCGCGACCTCGTCAGGTCTCGCAGGGGTTTCGACGCCGCACTTGGCCCGAAAGCCCCGCCAGACGCGGAGCCCTCGTGAGTTGTCCGGGCTAGGTGCTCATGATCCGCTTGCCGGCGGGGCGGCTCTTGACCGGGCCCTTGCCGCCCTTGCTCTTCGCCGCGCGCGTCTTCGCCGCAGTCATCCTGCCGCCTCTGCTCTTCTTCGCCATGGGTGCTCGTCTCCTTGGATGCCCTGCGCTCACGGGGACCGCTTGGTTCGGTCCATCCGCGAGCGCCACCTTGATTCGATGGGCGTCGCGCGCGGATTGCGCCGACGCGTCGCGGTCCGCCACGCTACGCCCCCTCCGCGCGCGCATCGATGGGGCGGAACCCTACCGCGCCCCCGCTCCGGAGCGTCCGGCCGCTGGAACCAGGCGGGGTGCGGGTTCCACCCCATGGCCGGCGCCACGGACGACGCGTACGTTGGTTCTCGTCCTGTCCCAGAAGTCACAGCAGATGCTGAGGAGGTCGTCCATGTCGCACCAGCCACGCAGTTCGAATCGATGGCGGATCCGCGGAGCGCTCCTCGCCTGCGCCGTCGCCGTCGCCGTCGCCGGGGGATCGCATCACGCCGCCGCGGCGGGCGGTCCGTCGCTCGGCGCCGCGCGGAGCTTCGCCGTCCTCGGCGCCTCCACCGTGGACAGCACCGGCCAGACGGTCGTGACCGGCGACGTGGGCGTCAGCCCCGGCACCGCGATCGTCGGCTTCCCGCCGGGCACCATCGCTTCCGGCGCGGTCCACGCGGGTGACGTGCTCGCAGCGCAGGCTCACGCCGATGCGGCGCTCGCCTACGACTTCCTGGCGGGGATGCCGAGCATCCCGGCCAACAACCGCAGCAACGTCGACCTCGGCGGGCTCACGCTCGCACCGGGCGTCTACAAGTTCGACGCCGAGGCCATGTTGACGGGTGCGCTCACCCTCGACGCCGGCGGCGACTCGGGTGCGCTCTTCGTCTTCCAGGTGGGCACGGCGCTCACCACCTCGAGCGGCGCGTCCGTCACCGTGATCAACGGCGGCGCCAACTACGACGAATCGAACGTGTTCTGGCAGCTCGGCAGTTCCGCGACGCTCGGCGCAGGCACCGCGTTCACCGGGCAACTCCTCGCGTACGCGAGCGTCACCATGGTGACCGGCGCAACCCTGAACGGAAGCGCCATGGCGCTCACCGGCGCCGTGACGTTGGACGGGAACACCGTGACCTCCCCGCCGCTCGCCGGCCCGCCGGTGATCGTCCCGGGCGCTCCTCTCGCCCCGATCAACCTGACCGCCGTGCCGATCGGCGTCGTCCCCTGCTCGGGTTCGACCCTGAGCTGGACCGACGCGAGCACGACCGAGTCCGTCTTCCGCGTCTTCCGCAGGGACGGCGCCGCGCCCGACGTCGTGCTGATCGGGAGCGTCGCAACGGCCAACGCGGCCGGCACCGGCGGCGCGGTGACCTACCAGGACCTGCTGCTCGACGCCTCGACGACGTACACGTACCGCGTGACGGCGTCGAGCCTCACGGCTGTCGAGTCCAACCCCTCCAACGAGGTCCGCGTCGACGCCTGCATCGTCGTCGGCGGCGGCCGTCTGAACGTCGAGCTCGGCCGTTGCGTCATCACGGACAAGAGCAAGGCTGACAGCGACGGGATCTCCCTGAAGGGGACCTACTCGGTGATCGGCGGAGTCAGCTCGGACCCGCGACCCGACGGAGTCACCATCCAGGTCCGCGCCCCGGGCAACCTGGTGCTCGTCCGCATCGCGCCGAACGATCCGCGCTGGAAGGCGCAGAAGAGGGGCGTCTACACCTGGAAGTCCGAGAAGGGCGACGCGATCGCTTCGAGCATCGTGATCGACACCCGCAAGTCCGAGTTCACCTTGAAGACGAAGAAGGGTGACTTCGGTGCGATGCCGGTGAACGCCATCACCGTGTCGCTCACGTGCCAGAGGGCGACCGGTTCGGACACACGCGCCTGGGATCTCCCGAACAAGCTCCCGAAGGGCACCCGGGCACGCTTCACGCTTCCGAAGTAGTCGCGCGGCGAGAAGCCGTGAACCGCCTCCCGCCGACTGCGGGAGGCGGACCGCCGGGCGCCGTCGCCGCTCCTTCGCGAGCGGTGCGCGCCCGGCTTCGCTTCCACGGCCCGGCGCGCGGCGCCCGGCCACGACATCGGATCCAAGGTCTCTGAACGTTGAAGGAGTGTCGTCCATGACTCACAAGGAACACGTCTCGAAGGATTGGCGGACGCGCGGTGCGGTTCTCGCCACGGCGGTCGTCGCGCTCGCAGGCGCTTCGCTGCCCGCCGCGGCGGGCGCCGGTCCGTCGCTCGGCGCGGCGAGGAGTTTCGGCGTGCTCGGCGCCTCGACCGTGTCGAGCACCGGCCAGACGACGGTCACAGGCGACGTGAGCGTCAGCCCCGGCACCGAGATCACCGGCTTCCCGCCGGGAACGGTGACCGGAGGCGCGATCCACGCGGGCGACGCGACAGCGGCGCGCGCGCACCGCGATGCGGCCAACGCCTACGACGTCCTCGCGGGCATGGCGAGCATCCCGGCCAACAACCGCAGCAACGTCGACCTCGGCGGGCTCACGCTGGCGCCGGGCGTCTACAAGTTCGACAGCTCGGCGCAGCTCACGGGGGCGCTGACCCTCGACGCGCAGGGCGACTCGGGTGCGCTCTTCGTCTTCCAGGTGGCGAGTGCGCTCACCACCGCGAGCGGCGCGTCCGTCGTCGTCATCAACGGCGGCGGCAACTACGACGAGTCGAAGGTGTTCTGGCAGATCGGGAGTTCCGCGACGCTCGGCTCGGGCACCGCGTTCACGGGCAACATCCTCGCGTACGCGAGCATCACCCTCGTGAGCGGCACGACCATGACCGGCAACGCCCTGTCGCTCGTCGGCGCCGTGACGATGGACACCAACAGCGTCATCACCTCTCCGGCGTTCGTCGAGGATGTGAACGGAGGGAAGCCCTCGGGAGATCACTCGAACCTGACCCCGCCTCCCGGCGCTCCGGACGACAACGTCTCCGCCCGGATCGACGTGAAGCACTTCCCCGCCCACCGCTCGCGTGAGGAGCGGTCGTGGCTCCGCCTGAAGGTGCGCCACCTGGAACCGTCGACCGGCTACACGCTCTGGGCCGACGACCCGCTGACGGCCGCGACGGTGCTCGTGCAGTTCGACTCCGTGGCCACGAAGCGCAGCGGGAACCTCAATTACACCGAAGACACGAAAAAGGGCGGCACGCTGCCGTTCGGCGCGACGCTCGCCCGTCTCTCCGGCAAGGCCATCGAGGTGCGGGACGCCGCCGGGACCACGACGCTCGTGGCCGGGACGATCCCGACGACCTCCCCGTAGTCCGCGGCGAAGCCATCCGCCCCCCGCGTCGCGGGGGGCGGAGTGGCGGCCGGCGACCGGCCGCGGGGGACGCGCTGCTACTTGTCCATCTCGTTGCCGATGACGTACCCGCCGACCGCCCCTGCGCCCGCGCCGATGAGCGCGCCGGTCTGGGCGTCGGTCTTGCAACCGCCGAGCGCGAGAAGCGCCGGCGCGACGAACACGGCGAGGACTGCGAGTCGTATCCACTTCGTCATGACGGGTTCCTCCAGAGGGCCGCGCGCGATGCGCGTGGCCGGTGACGGGCGCTCGACCACGCGAGCGCGGCGGGCCGGGACCGGCTCGCCCGATCGACGCTTCGTAATGAGATGTCCTGGCCCGGACTACGCGGGCTTCTTGGCGAACAGCAGGATGGCGCCGACGGCGATGCCGGCGACGCCGGCCCAGACGGGCACGTTCACGGTCTCCCGGTCCTTCCACGACAGGTCCGCCACTCCGATGTCCAGGTCGTGGGTCTCGGTGACGTACGTGAAGCTTCCGTAGGCGAGGCCGAGCACGCCGGCCGCGATCAGCACGATCGCGACGATGTTCAGCGAGTTCCCCCTGAGGCCGGCGACGGCGCTCACGCGATCCTCTTCCCGCGGATGACGCGGAGCGCGACGACGACGAGGGCGACCACGAGCAGCACGTGGATGAAGCCGCCCAGCGTGTAGGACGTGACGAGACCGAGCAGCCAGAGGATGATCAGCACGACGATCAGAGTCTCGAGCATGGCAGCCGCCTTCCTCGTCGCAAGGACGCGACGAATCGAACGCCCGCGCCGCCGCGTGACGCGCGGAGCGGGCCGAGCGAGTGATCGCGCCGGCATTCCCGGCGCGGACACGTCACGCTCCGGCAGCGTACGCCGCCCCCCGGCGGGCCGCGATGGGGCCGAACCCTACCCGGCGCCGGGCGCGTCCGGCGACGAGACGGATCACGGCGACGCGGGGGCGGAGGGATCGAGGTCGAGGGACGGCGCACCGTCCTCGTCCGCCGCCCCGGGCGTCGCGGGCAGCGGGACGTCGACGTGCGGTTCCCCGCGGATGACCGTCTTCTCGACGGCGCGCTCGCGTTCGGTGCCGACCGACGCCGCGAGCGCGGTGTGGTCGGTGACCACGTCCGTGCCGAGGTACTTGCTCAGCCAGATCCTCTCGACGATCGGATACGCCGCGACCAGCGGAAGGACGAGGACCGCGCCGAGGATGCCCTGGAGCAGACCGCCGACGAGGAGCGCCAGCATCACGGAGAGCGTCGAGAGACGCAGGTTGCGTCCGTACACGCGCGGCGCGATGAAGTAGACCTCGGCGAGGTGATAGAGCAGGTACGCCACGAGAACGACCCCCGCGGCGAAGGGAGAGACGGTCAGGGCGAGCAGCGTGGCGGGAACCGTCATCGCGATCGTTCCGAGGATGGGCAGGACGTCGAGGATCGCCGCGGCGAGCGAGAGGGGGAGCGCCGCCGGGACGCCGAGGATCGACAGCACGACGAACGCGTAGACGCCGCAGAGCACGGACGTGATGAACTGGCCCCGCACGTACGAACGCACGACCTCGGTGACCGCGGGCGCGGTCTCGGCGACGCGCCGCCGGTGGCGCCGCGGGACGTAGCTGAGGAGCCACGTGTAGGTGCGTTTGCCGTCGACGAGGAGGTAGAACGCCAGCATCAGGACGACGACGACGCCGGCGAGGATCTCGACGGCGATCCGGCCCCACACCAGCGGCCTCGCGAACCACTCGCGCACCTCGGGCGCGTCGGGCAGCGCCAGGACCTGGCTCAGGAGCGCGTTGAGGAGCGGCGAGTCGGGCGGGAAGTCACGCTGGATGCGTTCGCGGGTTCCCTCGAAGTCCCTGACGAGTACGCCGATCTCCGAGGCGAGCGGCGGCACGATCACCACCACGCCGGCGCCGACGACGCAGAGCACCGCGAGCGCGACCACGATGACGGCGGTCGGGCGCTCGAGACCCCGCCGCTCGAGCCGCCGGACGGCGGGATCGAGCGTCAGCGCGAGCAGCACCGCGACGATGAAGATCAGGAACGCGAGCCAGAGCTTGACCGCGATCGCGACGACGACGATCGCGATGACCACCCGGACGATGGTGGACGCGGGGATGTGGACGTCGAGCCGGCGCGTCTCTCGGGCGGGGCGCTTCGCGGGTGGACGGCTCATCGGGAGTGGATCCTCGCTCGGGCGACGCGGAGGCTCAGGGCAAGTCTCGATCGCAGGCTATGAGCGGCGCCACCGGGGCGAGATGGGGTGGAACCCCACCTCAGCCCGGGACCGTCCGCTCCGACCGGGACCGGCCTTCGCGCCGAGGGGTAGGGTTCGGCCCCATGGCGGACGCGATCTCGCCTCGTTTACGGTGCCGCTGCGCGACGCCGCTTCGACGGCTGCGAGCAGATCTCCCGTTTCCAGCCGCCCTCGGACGCACGACGCACCCTCGCGCCCGCCGGCGAATCCGCAGCGACGACAGTCAGCCCGATCCCGGACCCGGAACCCACTGAGGAGATCTCGCCATGAGCATCGCGAAGAAGTCGGTCGTCCTCGTCCTGTCGACGGCGCTCCTCGCCGGCGGACTCTGCGCCTGCGACAAGAGCGGCGACACGCCCGGCCAGAAGCTCGACAAGGCCCTCGACAAGACGGGCGAGACGGTGAAGGACGCGGGCGAGGCGATCAAGCCGAGGTAGCGGCGCGCCGTCCCGGCTCCGCGGCCCGCGCCGACTCGCGCCCGCCGGTCGGGTTCCACCCCATTCCTCGGGCGCCGTTCGCTGCCTATCGTGCGAACCCGGAGGAACGAAGCATGCGAAGGATCAGGTTGCTGCTCTGTGTCGTGGCGCTGGCGTCGTTCGGCGCCGCCGTCGCCGGATGCAACACGACCGAAGGCTTCGGCAAGGACCTCGAATCCGGCGGCAGGGCGATCAAGGACTCGGCCGCACGCTAGGAACGCAGACGAGCCGGATCGTCGCCTACCCGCAGCCGCCGCCCTTCGCCTGCATCTCGGCCATGCGGCGGTCCATCTCCTCGGGCGGCACGTCCTCGACGTGGGTCGCGACGGTCCACTGGTGGCCGAAGGGGTCGGTCAGCGTGCCGGAGCGGTCGCCGTAGAACTGGTTCGCGAGCGGACGGACCACGGTGCCGCCCGCGGCGATCGCACGGTTGAACATGCTGTCCGCGTCCGTCACGTAGAGGCAGAGGCTCATCGGCGAGCCGCCGAGCGTCTTCGGCGACTTGGCGCCCATCTCGGGGAACTCGTCCGCCATCATGATTCGCGAGTCGCCGATCTGGATCTCGGCGTGCATGACCTTGCCGCCGGGGCCGCCCATGCGCATGAGCTCCTCGGCGCCGAACGCGTTCTTGTAGTAGTCGAGCGCCGCGGCGGCGCCTCCGACGATCAGGTACGGCGTCGCGGTGTGGTGTCCGTCGGGAATGGGCTTCACGGGCATCGTCAGTTCCTCCTCGAGACCTGGTGATCGCGGCGGAGCCTAACCGCCCAGGGTGGGGAAGGGAACTGCCGGATCCTGCGCGGTGCCGCCGTCGCCGCGTGACGCGAATTCGCCGGGCGCGCGCCCCCGAACTAGCATCGCGCCCATGTCCGACGCCCACACCAAGGTCACGAACCTCGTCGCGCGCTTGAAGGCTCTCCAGGAGAGTCTTTGACGCGCCCGCAGGGCTGGCATCGATCGCGAAGCTGGAGAGTGAGATGGGAGAGCCGGGCTTCTGGGACAACCAGGAGCGGCGGCAGAAGGCCGTCGGCGAGCTGAAGTTCCTGAAGGGCCGCATCACGCCCGTCGTCCAGATGGCGCGCGAGGCGGAGGACCTCGAGGTGCTCGTCGAGATGGCCGAGGAGGCGAAGGACGAGAAGGAGCTCGCGTCCGCCGAAGCCGACGTCGAGAAGCTCACGAAGCGGCTCGACGACATCGAGTTCAAGCTCGCCATGTCGGACCCGCACGACGTGCTCCCGTGCTTCGTCACGTTCCACGCGGGCGCCGGCGGCACCGACGCGGCCGACTGGGCCGCGATGCTCGCGCGCATGTACGCGCGCTACGCCGAGCGCATGGGCTGGACCGTCGAGGAGCTCGACATGACGCCGGCCGAGGAGGCGGGCTTCCGCCGCGCGACGTACAAGGTCACGGGCGACTGGGCGTTCGGCTACCTGAAGAACGAGATCGGCGTGCACCGGCTCGTGCGCATGTCGCCGTTCGACGCGGCACACCGGCGGCAGACGTCGTTCGCGTCGGTCGACGTGTCGCCCGAACTCGAAGAGGGCGAGATCGAGATCGATGACAAGGACATCCGGGTGGACACGTTCCGGGCCGGCGGCGCCGGCGGCCAGCACGTGAACAAGACCGAGTCGGCCATCCGGATCACGCACATCCCGACGGGGATCGTCGTGCAGTGCCAGAACGAGCGCAGCCAGCACAAGAACAAGCGCGCGGCGATGGGCATGCTCGAGGCGAAGCTCTACCAGCTCCGCCAGACCGAGAAGGACAAGGAGCTGAAGAAGGCCTACGGTGAGAAGGCCGAGATCGACTTCGGCTACCAGATCCGTTCCTACGTGCTCGCGCCGTATCAGCAGGTGAAGGACCTTCGCACCGACCACCAGTCTTCGGACGTGCAGGGGATACTCGACGGCGACATCCAGGCGTTCATCGACGCGCACATGCGCGACCGCCCCGGCGGTTCGGCCTCGAGGTCCTAGAGGAGATGGCCATGAAAGTCAGGCGTGCGCTGCTCTCCGTCTCCGACAAGACCGGCATCGTCGAGTTCGCCCGGGGTCTCGCCGAGATGGACGTGGAGATCCTCTCGACCGGCGGCACCGCGAGCCTCCTGCGGTCGTCCGGCGTGAAGGTCCGCGACGTGGCCGAGGTGACCGGCTTCCCCGAGATGATGGACGGCCGCGTCAAGACGCTCCACCCGAAGGTCCACGGCGCCCTCCTCGGCCTGCGCGGGAAGGAGGAGCACCTCACCGCCATGGCGGAGCACGGCATCCAGCCGATCGACCTGCTCTGTGTGAACCTCTACCCGTTCGAGCAGACGGTCGCGAAGCAGGACTGCACGTTCGAAGACGCGATCGAGCACATCGACATCGGCGGCCCGGCGATGATCCGGTCGGCGTCGAAGAACTTCGGGAGCGTCGCTGTGGTGACGAACCCGCGGCGCTACGGCGAGATCCTCGACAAGCTGCGCTCGGGTGCCGGCTCGATCGACGAGGAGACGCTCCTCGACCTCGCGCGCGGCGCCTTCCGCATGACCGCGCGCTACGACGCCGCGATCGCGAACTTCCTCGCGGGCGAGCAGAAGGAGCTCTTCCCGTCGTTCGTGGCGCCCTTCTTCGAGAAGGAGCGCGACCTGCGCTACGGCGAGAACCCGTTCCAGAAGGCGGCGCTCTACACGGAGCGCGGCTCGGGCGGGCCGTCCGTCGCGGCGGGGGAACTGCTCTGGGGCAAGGAGCTCTCGTTCAACAACATCCTCGACCTCGACGCGGCGCTCAGGATCGTGCGCGAGTTCGAGGAGCCGTGCGCGGTCGTCATCAAGCACACGAACCCGTGCGGCGCCGCCGTCGCAGCGACCACGGCGGAGGCCTTCGAGAAGGCGTACGCGGGCGATCCGGTCTCCGCGTTCGGCTGCGTGCTCGGCTTCAACCGGGTGGTCGACGGCGAGACCGCCGCGGCGATCGCCGTCCCCGAGCACTTCGTCGAGTGCATCCTGGCACCGGGGTTCGACGCCACGGCCATCTCGACCCTCACCTCGAAGGTGAAGTGGGGCAAGAGCCTGCGTCTCCTCAAGGTCGGGAACCTCGCGTCGCCGCTCGGTCCGCGCGACCGCGACTTCCGGCGCATCATCGGCGGCGGGCTCATGCAGGAATACGACCAGCGCGTCTTCACCGACGACGGGACGCACGTCGCGTCGAAACGGTCGCCCTGCGACGCCGAGATGGCGGACATGACGTTCGCGTGGATCCTCGCGAAGCACGTCACGAGCAACTCGATCGTGCTCGCGAAGGACCGCGCGCTCGTCGGCGTCGGCGCCGGTCAGATGAGCCGCGTCGATGCGGCGGACATCGCCGTCAGGAAAGCCGGTGAGCGGGCCCGCGGCGCGGCGCTCGCCTCCGACGCGTTCTTCCCGTTCGCCGACGGGCTCCAGATCGCGCTCACGGCCGGCGTCACGTGCGCGATCGAACCCGGCGGCAGCAGGAACGACCACGACGTGATCGCCGCGGCCGACGCGGCGGGCGCATCGCTCGTGTTCACCGGAATGCGTCACTTCCGCCACTAGGCCGATGACGGGGAGCCCGCCGCCGCTCGATGCCGAGGTCCGCCCCGCGCGGCCGGGCGTTCCCCTCGCGGTGACGTGCCTGACGATGCTCGTCGGCGCCGGGATGCTCGCGGCGATCTGCACCGGTGGAGTCGTGCTCGGCCTCGCCGAGAGCGCCGCTCCCCGCGTCGCCGCGGCGCGAGCCGTCCGGGCCGAGGCCGCGCGGGAACTCGGCCGGTCGGCGGACACGAAGTCGTTCCTCGACGACCTCGCCGCGCGACTCGACGCCTCCGCCCGCGGCGCGGGCGAGTTCCCCGAAACGCTCGACGAGGCGCCCCCGAAGGACCCGTGGGGCCGCGCGATCGAGTACACGCGCGCCGCGCCGAACCGCGCGCTGCTGCGCAGCGCGGGTCCCGACGGAAAGTTCGGGTCGAAGGACGACGTGCGGCGCGACGTCGTGCTGAAGTAGGGGTCTTCCCGGACCGACGCTCACCACCGCGAGAGAAACCGACCCATCGGCAGGCGCGGAGGTCGCGCGCGCATCGAGCGTTGCGCCGTCAGTGAGTTACGTCTGGGAACGTCGCCGTCGCCGTTTCTCAAGTGGAGCGCCCGGTGCGAACGAGAAATCTGCAGAATCCCAATTGCAGAACCGATGGGGGGGGGGGGTATCTTCCGCGTTGTGTCACGGACGAATTGGAACAAGTGGGTCGCTGCGGCGATGGTATTGATACCAGTCGCAGCGTTCTGTGTTGCTCGCGCCGGTGCGCTCCGAACGAAGGACGCAGAGGTCGAGCGCAGCGCCAACTCGATGTTCGAGTTGGCGCCGTTGCAGGTCAATTCAAGCAAGCCGCGTGAGCGGGCGTCGAACCCGATGGTGCTTGAGGCCGAGACCGAAACGCCGAATGTAGGTGGCGCGTGCTCCGCGCTCGATGCGGAACTCGAGATCTTCGCCGAAGCGGATCCGCGGGACCGCTCGACTCCCTTGCGCGAGAGCTTCGCGCGCATGTGTGAAGTCCTGCGCTCCGACGCCGCAGCGCGAGCCGCCGCGGTCACCCGACTCGAGACGCTCGATCGCCAGGGCTCGGACGGCGCAGCTTCCGCACTCGCATCGGCGATCGGTCTGACCCCCGATCCGGAACTCGTGGTTCGCATGGCTTCTACGCTAGACCGACTTCGGAACACGAACGTGCGCTGCGGTTCGATTCGCGCTCTGTCACAGAACCGCTACGGACGCGTCATACCGCAAACGGCGTGGCTGACGTTTTCAGGGTGGAGCAAGATGTGCGCGCGCATCGAAGAGCCGGTCGCGCGCGATTCACTAATCGCTCTCGCGCGATCCGTCGGCTCGCAGTCCGGGAGGAGCGCAGACCTGACGGCCGCCGCAATCTACCAGGCGTTGATCTGGTCGGTGGACGACCCGGCCGTGCTCGATTTCCTGATGGAGATGAGCGACGCCTCAAAACCGGCGAAGGCACGGGCGCTCGCGATGAGCACGCTGCGTCACTCAGCGAGTTCCCGCGCGACCGAGCGGATGAGGGAGGCTGCCTCCGCAGCTCGCGATGCACGGGAGACTGAGGAAGCGCTGGGCGGACTCCTCGCTCGATCCGACGGTTTCGCGATCGTCAGTATCAAGCGCATGCTGGCGAGTGGTACGGAACTCGAACGCATTACAGCGGCGAACGCCGCAGCGAGCGTGTTGGCGACTGGTCGCGCAGTGGATTCGTCGCTCGTTCGATCGCTCGCAGAAGGACTTCGAAGCGACTGCTCGGGTCGGGAGCGCGAGGCCATTGCGTCCGCGGTGCAACCGTTCGTCGCCTCCGACGCTGTGGAGTCGAGCGACAGACTGAGCCTCATGGAGGCGCTCTTCGACACCGCTCGCGACGGCGCGACGGCCACGGGCGCCAGGCGTGCGGCCGTGCGATCGCTGAACCCGAGCGGTCCCTCTGCCCGCGACGCCTGCGATCGGCTCTTCGCGCTTGCAGGGGACTCGCAACTACCGGTAGAGATCCGGGCCGACGCGGTGAAGTACATCGGCGAGTTTGGGGTTGCGAGGGCGAACGCGAGACTTGAAGTCGCAGCGCAGCTCGACTCGATCAGCCAAGGCGAACTTCCACGAGACGTTCGTGCTGCAGTGGTTGCGGCTCTCGACCGTCTCGAAAGTGTCCGATAGCTACAGGGGGAATTCATGGCCAAGTGGAATCTGAAGACGGCTGTGCTCGCGCTGCTCGGCGCGACCGCTGTCGGCGCGCTCGCCGGAGTGGCCAGCGCCCAAGACTGCAACACATTCAACCTCGTCGGAGCATTCGAACGCGGAGTCTCGCAGTCCGGGTCGAACGCCAATGGCTACGGACTCTATTCGGCGAATACCGCGTACGTCGGAATCGACAAGATCGCCATGCCGGACGACTGCGAACGCGGCCTCGCGCAAACGCACTTCGCGGTCGATGAGATCTACTGGGTGCTCTTCACCGACCCTGGTTGCGCTTGGAACGTAACGTACAAGTGCGATGCGGTTGGAACGACGGATGTCGAAACCGACGTGGACGATTGGGGGGACTGCGACGACGCCTCTGGAAGTGCATCTGTGACCGTGACCCCAGGGGGCGCATCGGTCTCGAGCAGCGCGAGCGACGATGGTTCCGACTCTGACTACGCGACGCTATCGACGACAGCTCAGACGAAGACTTGTCTCGCCAACGGGTCGGACCAGGTCGATTTCATCGTCACGGCGTCCGCGTCTGGGACCGTAGTTTCCCAAGCGAAGGTCTCGTCGCTGGCCACATACGACACCTTCAATGTGACTGTGATGAGCCGCACCCTCTGCCCGTAGGAGCGCGGATGTTCCAGCCGACGCGCGTCGTGCATCCGGCTCGATCGTCAGTCCTCGCGTGGTGCGCCCGGTTGCTGCTCTGTTTCACGTTCGTGGTGCTTGGCGGCCAGAAGGTATTGGGAATGGCGCAGGTCCCGATCGAACTCGCCACCGCCGTGCCGGGCTGGGTGACTCGCGCACAGGAGATCCGGCTCGCGTGGAGAGGGCTTGGAGCCGTTGAAGTGGTGATCGGCGCGGGACTCGCATTGAAGCCCTTCGCGCGATGGCCCGCGATGGCGGCAGGACTCGCGATGGGGGCGTTCTCCCTGTGGTTGACGATGCTGGTACTGGTCGGTGCGGCCTCCTGCGGTTGTGGTGCGGGCCACTCGTGGGTTGACCGCCTCGATGTCGCGCTGCTTCGCCACGGCGTCCTGGTGAGCTGCTGGGTCGTCGTGGTGAAGCACGACCGAGCGACGACCTCGAAGCCACGCTGACGGCGCGATGTCGCGGCGCCGCTGTCCTCGCTCGGACAGCGTCCGCAACAGGGCGAGTGTCCGGAAGAGCGCGACCCGGGACGACCTGCGGCGCGACGTCGTGCTGAAGTAGCGGCAGCAATTCCCGCAGCGCCCCGGACCCGGTCGGTAGCATGCCGCGCGTCCCCTGTCGGCGCCGCCGTAGGCTCGCGCCCGGATGCTCGAGGCCGGCCGCTCCCCGCAGAATGCGGTGAGGAGCCGTCGGCTCCGGACCCCCGAGGCGTATCGGCTCGAAGCCGCGCTCTCCCTCTGGAGGTTCGTATCAGTCATCCCGATGTCGAGGGTCCCGACGGGCCCAGCGCCGAGTCCGCTCCGGACCAGGCCTCCCCCGGCGACGACGCCGCACCAGCGCGACGCCGCCGCCGAGGCGGCCGCGGCCGCCGCCGGCCCGCAGCGAGAGTCGTCGGCGACGCGGGCGAGCCCGCGCCGGAAGCCTCCCCCCGCGCCGCCGCCGAACGGGCGCCGCCGAGGCCGAGGGCGCCCCGCACGACCCGCACGCGCCGCGCCGCCCCTGCCGCCCGGGTTCAG